>JBEKXC010000181.1:0-9001 GCA_049512435.1 Terriglobales bacterium
GCAGCGCTCCTGATCTTCACCCTCTCCATGGATGAAATCGCCGTCAGCTTCTTCCTGATCGGCCGCGACAACACGCTCCCACTCGAAATCTGGGGACGGCTGCGGCGCGGCATCACTCCGGAGATCAATGCCATTTCGACCATCATCTTTGTGTTCTCGCTGATCGCGATTGTGTTCTGGTATCAGCTGCGAACGCGGGCGGAAGTGACTGCGTAAATCGGCGCGGAATTGCTCGAGACTGCGGAGCGCTAGCCGCTACACCATGCGGGAGAGAGAGTGCTCTATGGGCAAAACAACGGGGAGAAACGATCCCTGTCCGTGTGGGAGCGGCAAGAAATTCAAGAAGTGCTGCCTAAACAAAAGCACACCCGTTGCGATACGCAAGGAGGCTGCGATGCCCGTTTCACGAAAACCGTGGGGAGTTCCGGGGGAGGAGCACCAGCTTTGGGTAGTCCCGCTGAAAGCGGGGCAGAAACCTCCTGAGAGACTCACCGGGGCGCCCGGAAAATACAAAGTACAGTTCTTACTTTCGCGTCCGGGCTATCCGTTGACAGCCGAGCGTGAGCACAAGTTCATCGATGAAATCATTGGCGACTCGCACCTAGCTATCACCAAGCCGTTAAAGGTGCGCAAACCAGAAGATGCCGTAGTTGTCGTGATGCAGGCAACAGGACACGGGCAGCAGATCGCATTCAAGGGGCTGCCCAACGACAATGGCTACCTGGGAAAGCTGGTTGCCGAGGAGTTCTACGCCAGCAGTTTTCAAGACGCAGAGACACTCGCATATCAGGTGATATCACCTTTCCTGAGTGCATGGTCGTTGCACTTGGATATTCCCGTGCACGTCGAGACAATCCAAGTCACCGACCTCCAAACGCACATAAGCTCGCTCCGAGTGCGCACACCGCCGTTCGAGATGACCTTCGCAGGCGGCGTCACGCCGATGCTGACTGACGATTTCTGTCAATATGCCAGCCTATATCGCGAAGGTATGAACAGCAACAGCGGCTTCTACCGTTTCCTTTGTTTCTACAAAATCATTGAAAGCATCCCGCACCGGCGGAGCAGAACGAATGAAGCTGCAAAACAGGCGGGGCAACAGGTTCGACGCTTTCGTGAGATCGTTCCTTCCACTACTAATGAAATTCTCGCACTGCTGAAAGAAGTGTATCCATGGAGGGCGCAGTGGGACGCACTCGCACTCGACCAGATTGTGCCCGCCGATGTAAGAGGACAAAAGATTGGCTGGGTTCGAGAGAAACATCTCAATCCTCTGCGAGTGGGCATTGCCCATGCTCTGTTGAAGACCGGAGAAATACGGATCACTCTGGACAAGCTGGAACACATCCAGCAAGTCAACAAATGGCTCCCTCTGTGCCGCGTTCTGGCACGTATGATGCTTCGCAACGAGTTTCCAACCGAGTTCGGCTTGGCAATGAAGCCCCTAATCTTTGGGCAATGAGAGTAGGGCAGCCCGAGGGCGGGTGGCCAGGCTTTTGACCTCGTCAGCATAACCAACATAAGGGGTGCCCCATCCTTCGCGTACTTTGCGAAGGGTGGGAACCACGAACGCCGCGACCCCAAGATTTTTTCATCACATTTTTCTCGTGCCGCCATCACAGACATGCACCAAAATCAGTGCGATGATTCCCCGACAGTGCAGCATCGAGAACTGTGCCCGCCTCTGGAGACGGCTCCACGAGCTTCGTGACAACCATTCTCGGCGCGCTCTTTGACAACCTTGAGTCTGCTAAGTCCCTATTCTTGAAGACTTTCCATATAAGTCCCTTGATTCCAAGATTTTGCCCCTAACCCGATGATTCTAAAAGATCAAAAAAGATAGGAGGAGGGGGGCCACTAACCAACAGCTGATTTCAGGAGCAATCATAATGCCCACTTATACCGTCCCCCAGTGTCAACACATCAAAACCAATGGATCGCAGTGCGGATCGCCAGCCCTCCGCAACCAGCAGTTCTGTTACTATCACGACCGCCAGCGGCCCCTGCTACAAGATGTCAACGGCTCCGCCAAGTTCCCGCCCGCGCCGTTCTTCTTGCCCCTCCTCGAAGACGCCAACTCGATCCAGCGAGCGCTTGGTAAGGTCTGCGATCATTTGCTTCACCGCCGGCTCGATCCGAAAAAGGCTGCAGTCCTGCTCTACGCCCTGCAACAAGCGTCAACGAATCTGGGCCGCCGCGGCAATGAAAGTCGGAAGAAAAGCGCCCCGTCGCCGCCTGTCCGTTGAAGGTCGTGTGGTGGCGGGGCTCTGCCCCGCTGGGACGGGGCGAAGCCCCGTCACCACACGGTCGCCTCGATCAACAGCTGCGAAACTCCTCGCCATAGTAAAGTAGTAGTAAGCCCTAATTTGCAGTCCTGAGGAGTTTTCGATCTGAATCCGAGTATTCGCAACATCGCTATCATTGCCCACGTGGATCACGGCAAGACCACGCTGGTGGACGCCATGCTCCGGCAGAGCGGGACGTTTCGCGACAACGAGACTGTGGCCGAGCGCGTCATGGACTCGAACGATCTGGAACGCGAGCGCGGCATCACCATTCTTGCCAAGAACACGGCTGTGTTTTATGCGGGAGTAAAAATCAACATCGTGGATACGCCCGGGCACTCCGATTTTGGCGGCGAAGTGGAGCGGGCGCTCAAGATGGTCGATGGCGTCATGCTGCTGGTCGATGCCAGCGAAGGCCCGCTGCCGCAGACGCGTTACGTGCTGAGCAAAGCTCTCGAAGCGAATCTGAAGCCGATTCTCGTCATTAATAAAATCGACCGGCCCGACGCGCGTCCGCAGGAAGTTCTCAACGAGGTTTACGACCTCTTTATTGATCTCGATGCCAAGGAAGAGCAGCTTGATTTTCCTGTTCTCTATACGAATGCCAAGGCGGGTACGGCGGCTGTGCATCAGGGAGCGGCGGGCGAAGATCTGCGTCTTTTGTTTGAGGCGATCGTCGATACCATTCCGGCGCCGCAAGGAGACAAGGATGGGCCGTTGCAGATCCTGGTCGCGAATCTCGATTACAGCGACTACCTCGGCCGCCTGGCCATTGCCCGCGTTTTTTCCGGGACGATGAAGACGGGCGAAGATGTGGCGATCGCCAAGCGCGATGGATCATTTCATAAGACAAAAATTACCAAGCTCTTCAGCTTCTCTGGGCTGAAGCGCACAGACATTACGGAAACATCGCTCGGCGACATTATTGCCGTGGCGGGGGTTGAAGGCATCACGATTGGCGAAACCATTACCAGCGCGGTCGATCCCGCGCCGCTTCCGCCGATCATCATCGATGAACCTACGATTGCGATGCTCTTTACCATTAACACGTCTCCGTTTTGCGGACGCGAAGGCAACTATGTTACTTCGCGCAACCTGCGCGAGCGGCTGGATAAAGAGCTGCTCACCAACGTCTCGCTGCGCATGGAAGAGACAGGCAGCACCGACTCGTTCAAGGTGCTGGGGCGTGGCGAGTTACAGCTTTCGATTCTGATCGAGATGATGCGGCGAGAAGGCTACGAACTGATGGTCGGCAAGCCGGAGATCGTCACCAAGCACATCGGCGGCAAGCTGATGGAGCCGGTCGAACACCTCACCGTCGATATCCCTGAAGAATTCGTTGGCGTGGTGATGGAGCATGTCGGGTCGCGCAAGGGTGAAGTTGCCAACATGCACAATCACGGCTATGGGCGGGTGCGCGTGGAGTTCCGCGTGCCCAGCCGCGGGCTGATTGGACTGCGCAGCACGCTCCTGACCGACACGCGCGGCACTATCGTGATGAATGCGCTTTTTGATGGATACATCGAGTGGCAGGGCGAAATTCCGCATCGCCCGACGGGCGCGCTGATTGCCGACCGGCCTGGAGTTACGACCTCCTATGCGCTCTACAATCTGCAGGAGCGCGGCATACTTTTTGCCGGCCCCGGCGTGGAAGTTTATGAGGGCATGATCATTGGGGAGAACGCCAAGGACACCGATCTTGACGTCAACATTGTGCGCGAGAAGAAGCTGACTAACATGCGCGCTTCAACTTCGGACGAGGCGATCCGGCTGGTTCCTTACCGCAATCTCAATCTTGAACAGGCGATTGAATTCATCGCCGACGATGAGTTTGTCGAGGTGACGCCGAAGTCGTTGCGGCTGCGGAAGAAGATTCTGCAATCGAATCGGCGGAAGAAGGGTTCGCTGGCGGCGGTCGAGGGCTGACGCCGAGAGGCAAGCGTCCCCCTCACTGCTGAGACGCGGCAAGCCGCGTCTCTACTGCGCAGGCGTTGAGACGCTTGTATCAGCGATGTACACTATTGGAATCGGCCGTGCGCCCGTAGCTCAGTCTGGATAGAGCGGCAGCCTCCGGAGCTGTAGGTCGGGAGTTCGAATCTCTCCGGGCGCACCAGTTTTACGTTTCCCCGTCCTCAGTGAGTGCCGAGGAGGATCAGCGTCTCCGTTGAGAAATCGCCACGCTGAATGCCGATTTTAACTTTTCCGGTTTTGTCCGACAGTTCTGCGAGCAGTTCCATCGGCGTCCGTACGGGCTTGCCATCTACGGTTTTGATCAGATCGCCCGCCTTCATGGATGCCATCGCTCCAACGCCGACGGGATCGATCTCCAGAATTTTGGCTCCATCAAATTCCTGGGGCACAACCACGATGCCGAGGGCATTGATTGCCATGCCGCGACCGGAGACATTCATCGAAGGTTGAGCCGGTTGAGCCGGCTGACGGGTTGCAGTGGAAGGTTGACTGGAAGAGGAAGCGGGGTGGGACTTCGGCGAGGGGCTACCCGAAGATTCGCCGCCAAATCGGAAAACGACTCCGGCGGAGGCGCGGAAGTTGTCTTGGCTAGAAAGGTCGAAGTCGCTGAGATGGCGGGTGTAGATGTAATCGACCGGGCCCAACTGCACTCCTATGTGGTGCGTGACCCAATAATCGACGCCGGCGCCGGCAGCGAACGCCAGCGAGTTGTCAGACAAGGAACTCCCGTTGTACACAAGTGTGGCATCGTCTTCCCCAACCAGGCCATGGACAAAGAATGTGAGCTTGGAGCCTTCTCGAAGGTTATAACGCGGCCCAAACATGTAGGAGAGATTGCTGCAGTTGTAAGTGGTGGAGGTATTGTCGTATTGGCAATTGTTGACGCTGTGGCCGCTGATGTCTGCCTCGGCGGAAAGGTGATGAAAGCGGAAGGCAGAAACGGAGAAGTCCCAGCCGTTCATACCCAGCCGGGTCGCAGTCGTACCCAAGGTCAGGTTTCCCGGCTCATCAAAGCTGTAGTAGGAGAAGCCGCCAAATACATTGATGGGCGGAAGGTTCTGAGCGGAAGCGATGCCCAGAAGAAAAAGGGCAGCCAGAGCGAAGTGGACAAGTTTTTTCATGTTCCTAAAAGGGCCTCCAGGAAATTCGAACGCACGCACAACTTGACCGAATACAGAACCGGACTGGCCACGAGGGTCTGACCGGGGGCCAGGGCCGTCAGGAACGATGTACCCTCCTGTCCGGGCTTGTCTTCCTTCAACGCTTGCGCCAACGCTTGCACCCGATTGCGGCGAATGGCGATTATAATGGCGGAGCGAAAAAAAGGAAAATGCGACAAATGTGTGATGCGCTTTGTTCGCTGGCGCGTTGTCGCAATTTCCGCGGCGGTGTCGTAATATCGACGGATTCAAGGGAGGCACCTATGATTCCCGGTATGACAGGGTTCACTTTGTTCCACGTCGACCTGAGCCTGGTGGGGATTGTCTCGGGTCTGGTGGTGGTGTTGGGACTGATCTCAGGAAAGAACCGCGGCGGGTGGACGGCGCTCTTTCTTTCCACAACGGTGGCCACGAGCGTGACCGGCTTCATGTTTCCGTATCACGGTTTTACGCCGGCGATTGGGGTGGGCATCGTATCGCTCGTGGCGCTCGGAGTCGCGATCTTGGCGCGCTATCGCCATCACCTGGCTCGGAACTGGCGGGGAAAGTACGTGATTACGGCGGTGATCGCGCTCTACTTTAACGTTTTCGTCCTGATCGCACAGCTCTTCGAAAAGGTACCGGCGCTTCACGCACTGGCGCCGAAGGGGTCGGAGCCGCCGTTCGTGGTCACGGAGATCATTGTCATGGTGATTTTCATCGCGCTAGGTATTGCCGCGGTAAAAGGATTCCGCGAACCAACGGCGGTTGTTCGCGAGCAATCGGCGCGCGCAGCTTGATGGGCCGAGCTTGAGTTCTCAGTTCTCGGTTCTCAGTTCTCAGTGACTACTGGAGCGCGGCATGGGTTCCGGTTCCGCCGGAAGCCGGTCGATATTGCTGTTTCGCTTCCACCTTTTGCTGCGTCGTTATTGAACTTCGGTAACTCTGCGTTTCCTCTAAAGTCATTCAGCGCTTCAACCGATGATGGTCTGTAGGGCGGCAAGCGAGTGCCCGTGATGATGGGACGGCGAGGGGCCGTCGGGAGAGACTTATGTCAACCGTGGCAGCTTTCAGCACTTCGATTTATGCGGAACTCCAAAGCTTCTATCAGAACCGTCAGACCGATCTTAAGCAGCTCGGCAGCGATCTTAAAAGTGGAAATGTGAGTGCGGCGGAGCAGGACTTTACGACTCTGGCTGCGCTCGGGCAGAGCGGACCTTTCGCCGATGCCCAGCCTTTTAGCAACTCCACTCGCGCCCAGAGTTTCGAAACGATTGGCCAGGACTTGCAAGCCGGCGACTTAGCGGGAGCGCAGGCAGCCTTTGCCACGCTTACCAGCAAGCAAAGCCAGTCGGCAACTTCAGCGCAGGCCACTGCGTCCGCGGTAAATGTAAACAGCACGACGGCCAGCAGCAACACCGCAAGCGGCACCACCGCAAGCCCCGCCGGCAACACGAATTCGATCTACGAGCAACTGCAAGCTTACCGGCAGGAGCGGCAATCCGACCTCAACCAACTCGGACAAGACCTACAAGCCGGGAACCTGACGGCAGCGCAGCAGGACTTCACCGTGCTGACGAACCTCGGCGCGGGTGGCCCCAATAAAAATGGGCAACCATTTCAGAATGCCGATCGGGAACAGGATTTTCAGACTATCGGCCAAGCGCTGCAATCGGGCAATCTGTCGTTGGCGCAGTCGGCGTACGCCAGCCTTGCCGGCAGCTTCGGCAAGCAGGATCAGCAGGCGCAAGCGGCCGTTTCAGCCTACAACTCCAACGCTGCGGAGATTGTCATCAACCTCGGTGGCGCGTCCAGCACCGGCGCTTCGAGTGGAGCGGCAACGACAACGCCGGAAGTCGTCATCAACCTCGGCCAGGAAAGCAATTCTTCGTCGTCGGGAGTTTCCGAAATCGTCATCAACTTCGGCGACGCGTCGGGCACTGGCGCTTCGAGCGGATCGACTGGATCGACGGGTGGATCGACGAGCGGAGCAACGAGCGGAACGACAGCGACACCGGAACTCGTCATCAATCTTGGCCAGGGCAGCGGCTCTCTGTCGGCCAGTCCCTCGGCTGCTCCGGAAGAGATCACGATCAATCTCGGCAGCAGCAATTCAGGGCCGCAGGTCTTCATCGGCCCCGCTCAGGGACAAAACAGCAGTTCCGCCGAGCAACTTACTATCAACCTCAACCAGCAGAGCAATAACGAGATCATTCTGAACCTGCTCAATGCCAACGCGGCGAGTCAGACGCAGAGCTCGAGCAATGCGCTGAGCGTTAGCGCATAGTTATTGGCGTCCGTCAGCGGCTGAAGCCGCAGGGAAAACACAGTGCTTACGGCACGGCTGAAGAGGTTGCGGAAAAAGTCGCTTCTGAGTGAGAACCGCGCCCTCAGCGGCTAAAGCCGCATTCAAAACAATGCGGTTATCGCAGCGGTGAACCGCTGCGCCACCCAAAATCAAGTGCAACGTCGAGTTTTTCCGCAGGCTGTGAAGCCGTGCCATTTCAAAACCGATTCAAACTGCACGACTACCGAAATTTGGCGTCCGTCAGCGGCTGAACAGATTGCTGAAAAACTCGGCTTTCAATGTCCAGCCCCTAAAGGGGGCATCTGAACTGAAGAAAGTACGGCATCGCTAAAGCGATGCCCTGATACGAAACCGGCGTTTTTCCGCAAGCTGCTAGTGTGGTGTCCCGCAAATACGCGATATTAGTTGATGGCATTTGAAGCGAAACAGCTATGCATCACGGGGGGCAGTGCGGCTCTGGATACGTTATGGGAGGAGTAGGGGCCCTTCGACTCCGCCAGACCAACCGCTACGCGCTTGGCCTCGCTGCGCTCAGGGTGACAGGGTAGATTTCCTTGCTCCGCTCAGGGTGACAGGGTAGATTTATGCTACGAATTTGCGGGACGGGACACTAGGGAAGACGATCGGCTGCGTCGTGTTCGTGGCTTTTCCGCAGGCGTTCGGCTTCAGCCCGCTCTTGGTCAGCATCCGCCTTCTGGCCTATCTGATCGTAAACATCTGCCAGCCAGAGATGCGGCAGCGGGTCTTGGGGTTGAAGCGAAGCCGCCTTCAACAGCGTCGCTATCCCGGCCTGGGGATCTCCCGACCGCGCCAGGGACTGACCAAGAATCAGGTAGCTTCCGTAGTCCTCCGGGTCGTACTGCAGTAACGTTCTGCACTCCTGGATGGCCTCCGACAGGCGGTTGGTGCGGGCGTAGGCCAACTCCAGGAAGCTGTGCGCCTCCACAGCATTGGGCGTCTTCGCAACCAGGCTCTCCAATTCCGGTATGGCGGCATTGAAGTCTTCGATCGCCATCAGACTCTTAGCCAATTGGAAATGAGCTCCCGGCGAATCCGGATTCATTTGCACTGCCTTCCGCAAGACCGGCACGGCTTTTTGGTAGTCCTCTTTTCGCATCAACCAACTGCCCAACTTGGAATAGAGCGACAGGCCGGGTTCTTTGGCGATCACCTGCTCGAGCAGTGCAATCGACTCATCGGCGTGCATGTCTTGCTGCAGGACTTCGGCGCGATGGATCATGTTGGCAATTTCGATTTTGTCCTTGGGATCGGCGCCTTGGTCGGAAATATGATCGGCG
>JBEKXC010000182.1:0-8906 GCA_049512435.1 Terriglobales bacterium
AGCTCGCCCGCCCGGAGCTCGTCCCTCCGGAATTTGGCCCGCCAGATTTCATGGCAGCCACCACTCCGCCCGCCCGCCGCACCCCCTACGAAGGCTGGACCATCGCGCTCGGAGGCCTGGCAATTCTCGCCACCATCGCCGTCAGCTTTCTAATCGGCTCCCGCATCGGATGGCTGCCCGCATATCATCCCCAAGTGCCTATCCGCGAGGGAATCAGCGCGCCACAAAAGAATTGCGTAGGGACAGCCGGCCCTGGCTGTCCAGCCGAGCAAAGCTTGGCAGCCACTGCCGCATCTCACCGTGTGAATCCATCATCGTCGGAAAAGGCGTCGACAAAGACGGCGGCAAAAGCGTCCACGCGGACGTCTCCGACTCCCGCTGCCGATGAATTAGTCATCTATGAAAAAGGCAAAGTCATCTTCCGCATGAGGCCTGCTCCGGCCAAGCCCGGTAGCGACGCCATCGTCCAGGCATCGTCCACCACGAAAATCCCCACTGCGGAAAACACCACAAGCCCAAGGAAGGTCGCTACAACGAAATCCACCCCATCCCAAAGCGTCTGGCTTTCACCAGCGGAGGCCGAAACCCACCTTCTCACCCGCACTGAACCCGAGTATCCGCCCGAAGCCCTGGCCGCCCATCGCGCCGGAGATGTTGTCCTTGAAGTTCAGGTCGCCGAAGACGGGTCGGTCGCCAACATCCGCACCCTCAGTGGGGACCCGCTTCTAGCCGCCGCCGCCAGCGAAGCCGTCCGCAACTGGCGCTACCAACCCTACCGGCAACACGACCGCCCCGCGCAGTTCCAAACGGATGTAACCCTAAGCTTCACCTTGCCCAATTGACAGTCGGATGACGATGACGATCCTACCTTGCTACTGGGTGGCATGAGCAATTGACTCTGGCACAACTTCGTTGGGCTTGGACTTGCGCTTCCAGTCGGAGAAGTAAGAACCGTCGACCTCGTACATTACCAGCTCAGGACTATTTCGCGAGAGCATAGTACGTCCTTTCACTATTCCCTCGAAGGTGTTCTGCATGAAGTAATAGGACTTGCCCGCTTCTAAATCGATCTCGAAGCCGTTGGCATTTTCCGATTGAGAGATGAGGTGGTAGTGGCCGGGGTCAAGATACGCGAAGCTGTAAGTTCCGAATTTATTCACAGCGATCACGCGGTCGTTGGCATGCAGCTTGAATTGGTTCGAATGCCCCGCATATCGGGCAGCCAACGAAGGGCAAACTACAACTATCGTGGCTTTGTCAGCCATTACTTTCGGAAGGGCGTGGTTTTTCTTGTCGACCGTGACCGTATGCTGGGATCGCAAATCGGGGATGTGTTTTTCGTCGAGATCCTCGCCCTTCTCGATCGCCTCACCCTTTTCCTGAAATTCAGGCATGGTGACTCGCGAACCAAAAAGGCTTTGTGCTCTGCTAATGACCTGTTCAGACGACTCCTTCGGTACTTCGAGCAGAATTCTTTCGTCGTGATCACCATTCTTATACTCAAGGTAAAACCAGTGGTCCTGAACATGTAGTGCCTTCGCGATCCCGCCCAGAGCGCCGCCTCCAACAGCGGTTAAGGCTACGGTGGATATCGTAGGCCCATGCATATGTGTGGTCACTTCAAAAACAACTTTGGAAATGTCGTCATACCTTACTTCGAATGTATCGCCCGCATGGTCCGAAAAGCTTAATTTTCGGCCGCCGTCATCAAAAGTCAGGACACCGGTCTTGTCGACCAGCATCCGGTTGTCCGGACTCTTATGACGATGAATCTTCACATCGTCAAAACTAACCTTTTCTGTGGCCGCGCAAAGCGTTGCCAGGATCAAAAAGATGATTGGAATGACCACCCGTCTCATACGGACTTCCCTTATTGAATAAGCTGGTTCAACTTAATCTAAGATAACGAACTTCGGCATGAGAATGTAAAGGCAGTAATCTACTCATTCGGTTTTCTTACGAACGAGTGGGCCGCAGCGGCTGGCTACGAGAACGCCAACTCCTTCGCCCGCTGCACCGCCTTTACCACCGCCTTGATCAACGTCACGCGCAGCTTGCCCTCTTCCAGTTCCATGATGCCGTCAATCGTGCATCCAGCCGGAGTAGTCACCGCATCCTTCAACAGCGCCGGATGATCGCCAGTTTCGAGAACCACTCGCGCCGCGCCCATGGTTGTTTGAGCCGCCAGCAGTGTCGCTATATCGCGCGGCAGCCCGACCTTCACTCCTGCCTCTGCCAGCGATTCCAGAATGATGTAGATATATGCCGGACCGCTCGCTGACAATCCGGTGACCGCGTCCATATGTTTCTCGTCGACGACTACCGTCCGTCCGACCGCATCGAAAAACTTTGTCGCCATTTCCAGATGCTGCCGGGTCGCGAACTTCCCCTTGCACAGCGCCGTCATGCCCGCGCCCAGCACGCAAGGAGTATTCGGCATCGCCCGCACCACTGGTATTTCTTTCTCCAGCGCCCGTTCAATCATGTCTGTTGGAACCGACGCCGCCACCGAAATTATCAACTGCTTCGCGTGGACGTGCGCATGAATTTCCCGCACAACGTCCGCTACCACCTGCGGCTTTACGCAGAGAAAAATAATGTCCGCGTTCTTCACTGCCACGGAATTGTCGGTGCCGGCGTGCACCTTCAACTTTTCCTTCAGCATCCGAGCCCGCTCCGGATGCGCTACCGTCGCCCAGGTTTGCGCCGGCGAAAGCAATCCATCGCGCAAGAGAGATTGCAGCAGAATCGCTCCCATCTTTCCGGCGCCCAAAACCGCCACTTTCTTTTTCGAATTGAAACGCTGCACCATGCGAATTACTCCCAACGAAAAGTCGCTTCAAATCAGAAGTCCCTAGAGTACACGGCTTTTGCCTTGAAACTCTGAAGCCTTGAAACCTTCCTACCCCGTAATCTCCCCTGGTACCATCTTCAAAATCTCACGCCCAATCGGCAACGACGCCGTCGCCGCCGGAGACGGCACATTCAGCACATGCAGGAACCGTTCCCGTGCGACAAACCGGAAATCGTCCACCAGCACGCCGTCCGGTGCCACCGCCTGCGCCCGCACTCCGGAGCCACCCGGCGTCATATCTTCCATCCGCACCGCCGGAACCAACCGCTGGCAGGACCGCACGAACTCCCGCTTTCGCAGCGACCGCCGAAACTCTCCCAGCCCATTTCTCCAGTGTTGCCGCGCCATCGCCCGAAACCCTGAGTCCAGGAACACTTCCATCGTCTCGCCCAAATTGAAATCCCGCCACCGGTATCCCTCGCGCCGGAACGCCAGCACCGCATTCGGCCCGGCATCCACATTCCCCTGAATGCGCCGCGTGAAATGCACTCCCAGAAATGGATACCGCGGGTCCGGCACCGGATAAATCAGCCCGCGCACCAGCGACTGCCGCGCCGCTGCCAGATCGTAATACTCGCCGCGAAACGGAACGAGAATCATGCCCGGATCATCCCCCGCCAGCCGCGCCACCCGATCGCTGTACAGCCCCGCGCAATTCACCACATAGCGCGCCGAGAAATCTCCCGCCCGCGTTCGGACCAGCACACCATTCCCTGCAACCTTACCCGAGGTATCGAATCCCACAACTCCCGCGCCCGTCTTTACCTCCGCCCCAAGTCCCGCTGCAATCTCCGCATACTTCGCCGTCACCGCCGCATAATCCGTGATCCCGGTCGATGGCACATGCAGCGCGCGTACTCCGCCCACATGCGGCTCAATCTCCAACATCGCCTCGCGCCCCAGCAACCGCAAACCGTCTAAGCCGTTCGCCACGCCCCGTGCGAGTAACTCATCCAGTTGAGCCGCTTCCTCCGAGTTAGAAGCCACAATCAATTTCCCGCAAACCTCATGCGGAATCCCATGTCGCGAGCAGAACTCCACCATTTCCCGCGCCCCCGCCACACACAACCGGGCCTTCAGCGATCCCGACTTGTAATAGACTCCGCTGTGGATGACCCCGCTATTGTGTCCCGTCTGATGCCGAGCCACTCCCGCCTCTTTCTCGAGCACCAGCACCCGCAACCGCGGAAACCGCTCGCCCACTTGCATGGCAAACGAAAGCCCGACAATCCCTCCGCCAATTACCGCAATGTCATAAGTCATAGGTTCGTGTGGGGACGGGCGTCCCGCCCGTCCAAGCGGTGCGCAGCACGGCAGCCTCACCGAAGATGATCCTATCTCAGCCGTCGCGCCATCACCGTGACGCAGGGAACAAGAAGGTGTGACGCAAGAAAAAAGGCGCAGACATAAGTCCGCGCCTCAATCGACCAAAAGCTTCTCCCGGCTCTTTCCGCGCTGGCAGATTGCGCTACTGCACTGTCAGCGTCACCACATCCCCATGCGCCGCCCCGCCCACAGCCGTAGCCGTTACCGTAATCTGCGAAGCTCCCACAGGTGTCGCCGGCGCCACAGTCACAAAGGCCGATCCCGGCGAAGTTGCTTCCGAGGACGTGGCCGTTACCGTCACCGTTGCCGGATTCGGTACCGCCGCCGGAGCCGAATAGAGTCCCGTCGTGGCGCCCACCGTTCCATTGGCGCTCCCACCCGTGACCGCCCAAGTTACGGTTTGGCTAGTCCCGCCATTCACTGTCGCCGTAAATTGTTGCTGAGTAACTCCCGCCGGCCATGAGTTACCCACTTCATCCGCAAACAAAGTCGCCAATCCGGGATTCACTGTCACCGTCACCGGAGGGCCAGTGCCGCCGCCCCCGCCGCCCGCGACCCCACCGCAAGAAATCTCCACCAGCAATCCCAACCCCAAACAAATTCCCGCAATACCCCCGTAGAGGCGCGGCTTGCCGCGTCTCTTTTGCCCCAGTCCAACGATCCCCATCGCCACCAACCCGGCCAGGGTAAAAAACGGCAAGGTGTGGGAGCGTGGGCTCGCGTCGGGAAGGCTCGCGTGGGGACGGGCGCCTCCGCCCTTCCAATCCGTGCTTAGCGCGGACCTCACCCGCGTCCCCGACGGAGTCCCCAGATTCGGCCCCGTAGTCGTAATCGTCAGCGTAACCGCCGTCGTTCCCGACCCTGCCGCAATCGTCGCCGGACTAAACCCGCAAGTAGTCAAGGCCGGCAGCCCCGTGCACGCAAGACTTACCGTCGAGCTAAAAGCGGCGCCTCCCACCGGAACCGCCGAAAACGTATAGCTGGCGCTCTGTCCTGCCAGCGCCGTCACCGTCGCGCTGCCCGTGTCCGTCCACGACACATCTGTGCCCACCGTCAGCGTGTCCGTCGGCGTGGCATGCGTCAGCGTTCCATCGGTTCCCTGAATCGTGAAGTTAAACGCGCCTGTCGTCGCGTTACCCAGCGTCACCGTAAAGCCAGCTCCCGCCACAGTCGGCGTCAGCGTCGACGGCGCGATCAAGCACGTTCCCGGAGCTCCCGCCGTACAGGTCAGCGCCACACTCCCGCTGTATCCGTTGATCGCCGTCAGCGTTCCGTTCCAGGTTACGTTCTGATTCGCCACTGTCGCATCCGGAGTCGGCGGCACCGTAATCTCAAAGTCTGCAGTCGGCAAAATCACCGTTAGAAGGAAAGTCTGTGTCTTGGCGGCAGGCGCTCCCGCCGTCATCGCCGCGACCGTCACAAACACGGGGCCGCCCAGCGGAGTTCCTGCCGCCGCCGTCACCGTCAACGTAATCGTCACCGGCGTCGAGGACGTCGGGCTCACCGGAGTCGACGGCGAGAACACGCAGGCTGCTCCCGACGGCAGTCCAGACGGGCAACTCAGCGCAACCGTGCCCGCAAAGCTTCCCGCCGCCGTTACCTGGAACGTGCTCGCTTGCGACGTTTCGCCCTGCCCTACAGTCAGCGAATTCGGACTAGGCGCCGTCAAATTGAAGTCCACCACCTGCAGCTTTACCGTCGCGTTGACCGTGATCGAGTTTGGGTCCGTTCCGACCGCGTGGGCATTGAAGATGTAGTTGCCCACAGTTCCGCTCTCTGTTCCGCCCGCCGTCATGGTGTAGGTCGCCCGCGGGGGATTTCCAGAAAATGTCACTTGCGTCGGCTGCAGCGTGCAGGTCGGCGGCACCGCGCCCGTGCAACTCAAATTCACTGGACTATCGTATCCATCCTGCGCCGTCAGTGTGCCGTCGAAAGTGGCCGTCTGCGTCGGAAACACCGTCTGCGGCGAATTCGAAATCAGATTCGTAAAAGCGGGCCCGTTCACCAAAACGTAATTCCATATTCCCCGCCCGTACGTCGATGCCACCAGCACTTTCGTGCCCGCGTCAGGATTAAAAAGCTGCAACGCCGTCACCGGAGCATTCGGCAGGAATCCCGACACGCCAACCCCCGGCATCGGACCAACTTCCGTCCAACTCGGAGCGCTCGTCGAACTGACAAAGACGCCAACGTCGGTTCCCGCGTAAACTAGTCCCGCCTGCGAATCCACCACCAACGCGTTCACCGGGGCATCCGGGAGCCCGGTGCCCGTCCAGTCGTTCCAACTCGCGCCCGCCGTCGTAGTCTGCCACACATGCGACGTTGGGAACCCGGACGTGCTGAATCCCATGATCCCGACATAAGCCGTGTTGCCCGACTCAACCGACGAATCCATTGCGACCGTCGAAATCGCATAGCCGTTCGGATTCACATTGCCCGTCACATTCGTCATCAACGTGAAGCCGGCGTCGGTCGTAACCCACACTTCGCCGCCCGGGGACCCACTCAGCGGCCCATATCCATTCGTTACCGCGTACACCGTCTCTGAAGTGCCGCTTTCGCTTAGCGGACCGCCCGCCGCTAACGCTGTCACAAGGTTGATTTCCTCGCCCGTACACACGCCCGTCCCCAGGGTTTCAAAATCATTGCTCAGTTGCAGAGGCGCCGTTCCGCTCGTGCTGATCGACCACACCCGGCACGTCCCTACCAGCATTTGACTGCTATTCTGCGGATCCAAAATATAGGGAGTAAAGAAAGCTCCCTGGTCACCGCCCAGATCGTTCGACCCGACAACCTGAAGAAATCCGGAGTCGTTACAAGACGTTCCCGACTCACACTTCAAAATCGTCACGTCAGGGTTCTCCGCAAACCACTCGCTGGGATTCGTAGCATTGATGGCAGTGAACCCGCTATCCCCGCCTAGCGCATTCTGAAATGTGCTGCTGCTGGTCGCGGTGCTCGTGTCCGGCGAGCCATTGTTCCCGGCTCCTCCGAGGAGAATGTTGGCGTTTGTAGGGTGCACCGAGAGCGAAACAAATTCCGTCATCGAGCCCAGGGTCTGGCTCAGGCTGTCAAACTGATTCGTGCCCGAGCAACTCCCCGTCTCCAGCCCGGAATAGCCATCGAGCGTCCGGCTGATTCCGCCGTCATGCGCGAAGTAGCCGGGCGACGTGTCGCCGGCCACCATGAACGCAATTCCGTGCTGGTCAGGATTTACATGCGCCGGCGCTCCGAGCGGGTTGCACCCATAGACGTGCGTTAAGTTGATCCAATCTCCTTGCGTGCACGTCGTGTCCGGGGGCTGTTGACCCAACACTAACGAGCACTTATAAAGATTGACTGCACCGGCGTAAACATCCGTTTCGCCCGCGCCATCTGGGATCGCGGACAATGCCAGGTTGTACCAACCTTGTTCCACGCCGCAGCCGCTGTTTGGTCCAAACGCGTCGTCACCGCAATTCGTAATGCCGTTATCCGGAATCTGTGTCCAACCCGCTCCACCTGTTGTCGATTGCCAGATGCCCTCGTCGGCGGGCACAGGATTTCCATATTCGTCCGGCTGTACATCGACCACCCACACATACATCTCGTTGCGCCCCGGTACCACCGCGAACTCGCCGCGATAAATCAGGCAAGTCGTTGCGTTCGAACTAGCCGGACAATTCGCCGATGCCAGACCCGCCGTCGGTTGCGCAGTCAGCCGCGCGAAATGCTCCCCGTCAGTCGAGGAGTACAACCCGTGTCGCCGGATAAAAGCGTAGAAGGTCCCACCGGTCCCCTGGCTCGGGTTGTAAATCACCGCCGTAGCCGAAGCGGGAACCGAACCGTCCGTGAGAATTGCACGGTTCCAGGTCACGCCACCATTCTGGGAGTAATAAAGTCCGCGCACAGTCGAACTCCCATCTTCCTGCGGACCAAGGCACGGGCTGTTCTCTCCGCCCGCACCCGATTCGAGGCCAAGGCACAGACCTTTGTCTCCCGCCGTGGCCGCCACCACCAGACTGGGATTCGCCGTGCTGAAAGCGATCTTGCTGAATCCGATGCCTTCAAACGATTGGTCCGCGGGTTGCCCTATCCCCGTGATCTCGGTCCATGTCGTCCCTCCATTTGTGGACAGCAAAATTCCGAGTCCGTAGTAAGAATCGGCCGAATTATTCGTCTCCCCGGTTCCGACCAAAATAACGTTGCTGTTTCCCGGCTGCAAAGCAATTGCGCCAACCGCCAGCGTAGGTTGATCGTCAATCAAAGGCTGCCAGACGACCGCAGTAGGACCGGGATTGGGATCGGGACTAAGACTTCCCGCATTGGTCGATCTCCAAAGACCGCCATATGCCCCGCCCAGCAGCACCGTGTTGCCACTGGCGTCCGCGGGATCGATCAGCACTGAAGTACCCCGTCCCGAGACCCAGTTGTAATTTTGCCCTCCATCTCCCGTTGCATCGGAAGCCAGTGGAGCCGGTCCAACGGAGGTCCAAACCGTCGAGCCCGAACCGGGTGGACGTGCTGCAGGTGCGCCGCCCAAGCTTTGCTTGGGTGGGTGTTTGGAGGACGATGCGGGCGGGGGGATAGCCGCCGCGCGCCGCGCCCGCATTGCCATTTTCTGCTGGTAAGCCCGAAACCGCAGTCCCGCCGCCGATTCCCCAGGCACAGTCCGTCCGCGCTGGTTCCAGTTCCAATTCAGTTGATCACGCCGATAAACACGATCCCCGTCGCGTACTACAACCTT
>JBEKXC010000183.1:0-8904 GCA_049512435.1 Terriglobales bacterium
TGCGGAACCGATCTCAAGAAAATTTCTACCGGCTCCCACTCTGCGCCGCGTATTTTTGGTCACGAAACTTCAGGCGTCATCGCGAAGGTGGGCGAAGGCGTTCACAAGTTCAGCGTGGGCGAACGCGTGGTGGTGTTCCACCACATTCCATGTCGAGAATGTTATTACTGCCGCCACAAGACGTTTGCCCAGTGCTCCACCTATAAGAAAGTTGGTTGCACGGCGGGGTTCGAGCCGTCGGGAGGAGGATTTGCGGAATACGTCCGGGTGATGGACTGGATTGTGGAGAAGGGAACCGTACGCATCCCGGACGGTGTCAGTTTTGAACAGGCATGTTTTGTCGAGCCGGTGAATACCTGCATCAAAGGTATTGAGACCCTTCGTCTGCAAGCGGGAGAGACGGTGCTGGTGATGGGACAGGGTCCGATTGGGTTGATCCTGGCGACTCTGGCGAAACGGGCGGGGGCTCGGGTGATTACTTCCGATTTGTATGCGGCGAGGCTTACAATGGCTCATGGCTTCGGCCTCAACCTGACAATTGACGCTTCCAAGGCTGATGCCGGCCAAACCGTGCGCGGAATGACGGAGGGGCGCGGGGCCGACGCCGTAATTTTGGCGGTAGGCGGGAGTGGCCTGATCCGTCCGGCGATGGATGCGACGCGTGCGGGGGGTCGTGTATTGCTGTTCGCGCAAACGGTTCGGGGTGAGGCAACGATTGATCCGGCGGCGGTGTGTGTGGACGAAAAGGCTTTGCTGGGTTCTTACAGTGCCTCGGTGGAATTGCAGGAAGAGTCAGTGCGGTTCGTCATGAACCGTGAAATGGATCTGGAACGGCTTATCAGCCACCGTTTCCCGCTGCAAAGGGGTGTGGAAGCGCTGAAACTGGCTGCCGATCCTCGACCGGACTCGATGAAGATCGTCATCCAGCCGGGCAGGTTCAGCTAGTGGAGATGGAAGGACATTAATTGTGAATGGCAAGATGACGGCTGCCGTCCTCTACGGCAAAGAAGACGTCAAGATTGAAAAGGTGCCGATCCCGCGTGTGGGCGACGGCGAAGTTCTGGTCAAGGTCCACGTGGCGCTCACCTGCGGTACGGATTTGAAGGTCTATCAGCGGGGGTATCACGCTCGCATGATTGTGCCGCCGGCGTTGTTCGGGCATGAACTGGCGGGCACGGTTGAAGAAGTCGGTGAGGGCGTGCGCGGATTCAAAAAAGGCATGCGCGTAGTGGCGCTCAATTCGGCTCCCTGCGGCATGTGCTTTTATTGCTCTAAGCATCAACTGAACCTCTGCGAGGATCTGCTCTTTAACAATGGCGCGTATGCCGAGTACATACGGATTCCGCGGCGAATCGTGGAAACCAATATGCTCATGGTGCCTTCGAATGTGAGCTTCGAGGATGCCGCGATGACGGAGCCGCTGGCGTGCGTGCTCCGTGGCTTGCATGAAACTGGAGTCGAAATTGGCGATACCGTTGCGGTGATTGGTGGCGGACCGATTGGCCTGATGTTTGTGCAGGTGGCCAAGGCGATCGGCTGCAATGTGATTGCGGTGGTCAAGCGCGACTCGCAGGTCTCATTGGCGCGCAAAAAGGGTGCGCACGAGGTGGTGCAGATTTCCAAGGTGAAAGATCCGGTGGAGGCGGTGCGCGAGTTAAGTCCGGAGAGGCGCGGCGCCGATGTGGCCATCGAAGCCGTAGGCCGCTCCGAAGCCTGGGAGTGGGCGGTGCAGATGGTGCGCAAAGGCGGCACGGTGAATTTCTTCGGCGGGTGTGCTTCCGGGACCAAAGTGCAGTTAGACACGAACCGCTTGCATTACTCGGAGATTACCTTGAAAGCGACCTTCCATCACACTCCGGAGACGGTGCGCCGGGCCTTTGGTCTGATTGCCGAAAAGAAGGTTTGCGGCAACGACTACATTACGGGCGAAGCGCCGCTGTCGCGTTTGCAAGATGTGCTGCGCCACATGCTGAACCGCAACGGGGATATCAAGACTGCGATTATCCCGGGTCACTAGCGTGATGACCCATTTCTTTCGAATTTTAGATGACCACTGCTGCCAGCCATTCCCCGACTGCGCCGCTCTCCTCTGCCTGGAGTGCGCTGCCGCCGGAGTATGCCATCCCTGACCATGCGCCTTCGGAGACGGAAGCGCGCGAATATTGCCGGCGCCTGGCGCGGTCCCATTACGAAAATTTTTCGGTTGCGTCCTGGTTTCTTCCCGAGCGCTTGCGCCAGCACTTCTTCAATGTCTACGCGTATTGCCGCATCTCGGACGATCTGGGTGACGAGGTGGGCGATACAGCAGCATCTCTGCAGTTACTCGATCAATGGGAGACGGAGTTAGACGCGTGCTACGAAGGTCATCCGCGTCATCCCGTGTTTGTGGCGTTGGCCGGGACGGTACGTAAGTTTGAAATTCCGAAACATGAATTTGCGGATTTACTGACCGCCTTCCGGCAGGACCAAAGTATCACCCGCTACGAAACTTTCAACGATCTGTTAGGCTACTGCCGCTTTTCAGCGAATCCGGTCGGTCATCTGGTGCTGTATCTTTGTGGATACGGTGATTCCGAGCGTCAACTCCTTTCCGATTACACCTGCACTGCGTTGCAACTCGCGAACTTCTGGCAAGACGTGAGCGCCGACTTTGCCAAGGGACGGATTTATCTCCCACTCGAGGATCTGCGCCGGTTCCGCGTGAGCGAAGAGAGCATACGCGACGGCGAAAACACTTCCGCGTTTTGCGAGATGATGAAGTTTGAAGTGGAACGCGCGCGGGAATGGTTTAATCAAGGCACGCCTCTGATCGCGAAGGTCGACCGCGCCCTGGCCACCGACATCGAACTCTTCAGCCGCGGCGGGGAGGAAATTCTGAACGCCATCGAGCGTCAACATTATGCTGTGCTGGGCAGGCGTCCCACAATTTCCAAAACCCGAAAGCTGGCCCTGGTCGCCCGCGCTGCGCTGGGGCAACTGCTGGGGAAATCGGTGGAGAGACAATGATGAGCACCGCCGTGGGAAATGCGCCCGCGCAGTTTGCACCGACCGCTTCACAGCTCGAAATGGCGTACTCCGTCTGCCGGAGCATTGCGCGCTCAGCCGCCAAGAATTTCTACTACGGTTTCGTGGTGCTTCCGCGGCGCAAACGCAATGCGTTGAGCGCCGTGTATGCGTTTATGCGGCGGTGCGACGACATCACGGACGACAACACGCTCAGTCCAGAAGACCGTCACAACAAGCTGGCGGAGTGGCTGGATAAAGTCCACCGTGCATTGGCGGCGCAACCGACGGATGATCCGGTGCTGCTGGCGCTGACCGATGCGCAGCGCACCTACCAGATTCCGATTGGGCTTCTCGATCAGCTAGCTTTCGGTACGGCAGCGGACATCGATTACAACCACGAGTCCGCCGCCGGCGCGCAGCTGGTCGCGCGGTACCAGACTTTTGAAGAGTTACGCCAGTATTGCTACGGTGTGGCATCGGTCGTCGGATTAGTGTGTATAAAAATCTTCGGGTATCGCGATCCCGCCGCTGAGCCGCTTGCAGAACGCTGCGGTCTGGCATTTCAGCTTACGAATATTATTCGGGACGTCAAGGAAGATGTGGCCGTGGGCCGGATTTATTTTCCGCAAGAAGACCTGGCACAGTGCGGTCTTTCAGCCGCCGATCTGGCGCCACCGAATATTGACGTTACGCGCATCCGTCCGCTATTGGCCATGGAGGCCGAGCGCGCGCTCGAGTGCTACCGCGCCGGAGAAGAACTAATCCCATTGGTGAATGAAGACAGCCAGCCCGCGCTGTGGGTCCTGATTACGATCTACCGCCGCCTGCTCGAAAAGATTGCTGCGAAGCAGTACGACGTTTTCAGTGAGCGCGTCCGATTAACCGTTCCCGAGAAGGTTACTGTCCTCGGAAAAGGAATCCTGAAGCGTCTGGTGTGATGCCACTCTCCACATATGCTCCTACAGTCGCGATAGCCGGAGGCGGCTTGGCCGGCCTTGCCGCTGCATGCGCCTTGGCAGAAGCCGGATTTCGCGTGTCGCTGTTTGAGCGGCGTCCGTATCTGGGCGGGCGCGCCTCTTCCTATCAGCATCCCGGCACCGGCGAAATCGTCGACAATTGCCAGCATGTGCTGCTCGGCTGCTGTACCAATCTGCTCGATTTCTATCGGCGTGCGGGCGTGGAGAGCAAGATTCGCTGGTATGAAAAGCTGAACTTCCTAGAGCCTGGAGGGCGCGTATCCGTGATCGCACCCTCATTCCTGCCGGCTCCGCTACATACCGCGCTGGCATTTCTCCGGGCCCGCTGTTTGAATTTTCGCGACAAGCTGGCTATCAGCCGCGCCATGGCGGCGCTTGCCCCTTCCATTCCGGCGGATCATGGCGAATCATTTCTCGACTGGCTCCAACGCCACGGACAAACCCCGCAAGCCATCGAGCGTTTCTGGAGGACAATTCTGGTCAGCGCCTTGAACGAGGATCTCGACCGGATTTCTGTTCGCTACGCGGCGCAGGTGGTGCGCGAGTCTTTTCTTAAGTCGGAGGCCGCCGGACGCATCGGGATCCCAACCGTGCCACTCACCGAGCTGTACAGCAGCGCTGGAGATTACATCCGCGCTCGCGATGGAGAGATCAATTTTCGTGCCAGCGTGGAATTGTTTCGCGCGGGAACCTCCGAGATAAGTGTGACCGTGAAGGGACAGGAACAGAAATTTGACTATCTGGTTCTGGCCGTTCCTTTTGATGTGTTGGGGCGCCTATTGCCAGATACTCCTTCGGCTGCGACTTTGGCCACGGCACTCGGCCAGTTCTCGTCGTCACCAATCACCGGCATCCATCTCTGGTTCGATCGTCAAATCAGCGACCTCGATCATGCCGTCCTGCTCGACCGCACCGTGCAGTGGATGTTTCACAAATCGCAGCTTCTTGCGTCTCGCAGCCACGAAGCTAGGGATAACGCCAACGGCAGCTATGTCGAGCTGGTTGTAAGCCGCTCCCGCAGGCTGGTTGAAAAATCAAAGACAGAGATCGTCGACATGGCGGTGAAGGAAGCACAAGAGTTTTTCCCGGCTGCGCGCGAAGCGAAGCTGCTGAAATCGACAGTGATCAAGGAAATAAACGCGACGTATTCACCGCGCCCAGGAATCGACCAGTACCGACCCCAGTCCGAAACGGCATGGCCGCGAGTCTTTCTGGCTGGCGATTGGACGGCGACCGGTTGGCCCGCCACCATGGAGGGCGCGGTGCGCAGCGGCTATCTTGCGGCGGAGGCGCTGGCGCGGGTCGTCGTCCCTCCGGGCGGGGAGAAGAGCGCCAGCTTTCTCGTCCCCGACCTGGCCGCGAGTGGCTTCATGCGGCTGTTTGGATGAGATTTACTTCGACGACTTTAATTACTTCGGTTCGTGATTCTGCATTACCTTGATGCCATTCTCAAGAATTCTTGCCCGACATACGATCTTATAGACATGCCTGAGCGCACGGATGCAGACGACAATCACGCAGAAAACAATCGCGCAGAAGAAGATCGCCGCCGCAGCGTGCGATTCATCTGCGGCGGTCAAGCGAAGATCAGTCGCCTCCCTTCCGATGGGATTCTTATTCCGGGGACGATCCGCGACCTGAGTCTGCACGGATGCTGCATTGATACAACTCTGCCCCTTGATCGCGGGGTGAGGGCCGAAATTGTTGTGTGCGTCAACGCTGCTTCGTTCCGAGCCGTGGGTGAGGTGAGGGCGATTCGAGGCCGCTTCGGTGCCGGTATGGAGTTCGTTCACTTGAGCGCGGGGGGAAAAGATCTGCTCGCCGAAATGATCGCGGATTTGGCAAGGTTCCAGGCGGTGATGAATAAGCTCAAATCTGCCCGCCGAGAGATGGATGAGGAGTCGTTCAGAAAAGAACTTGAGGACGGGAAACTTCAAGCGGCGATGTTGAGCCAGCGGTTTCCTTTTCTGAGGACAATCTTGACAGCCGAGAGTTCGGGAGAAGGATCGGCGGAAAGTTCGGGAGAGCGTTCGGGAAAAAGTTCGGAGCGGAACCAACCTGCATCCGCCGGCCAAAATCGGATCGTGGAATCGCAGCCCTTTGTGATTGCGGTCGATTTATTCGGTTAGGGCAATTCAAATTGCCATCAGCACCACGCCCGCTGCTACAAGCAACGCTGCAACCCAACGCCGGCGCCCCACGCGTTCGTGCAAGAAGATGCGCGCGGCCACCGCGTTGGCCACAAAGGTGAGCGAGGCCGAAGCAGGGACAACCAAACTCAGATTTCCCCAGGAAAGGCCAAAGAGCAGGCCATAGAACGCAACCCCCATCGCCATCAAGCCGAGCGCGAATGTGGGCGTCGTAAGCACGCGACCAACCACTGCCAGCACTCCGCGCCGCCGCCAGAGTTCACCGACGTCACCAACTTGTTTCATGGAGTAGGAAAGCAGCACGTCCCCAGTGGTCGAGGCCAGAATTATGAAACCAATCGCGGCCCAGGCGTTGAGTTCATTCATAGGTCAACCTCATGACTTCACCTCCATGATTTGACTCCGGCAACTTCCGGGGAAGTCTTGTCTTTATCCTGGCGACGGCGACTGGGCGTGACCGACGGACCGGCGGCGACGAAGCCCACTCCGGCGGCGATCAGCGCGATTCCAAGCCAGCGCGTCGGCGAAATTTCTTCGTGAAGACGGAAGTGACCGACCAGCGCGACCAGCACGTAGGAGAGGGATGTGGCGGGCAGCACATAGGTGAGGTCAGCCCACGAAAGCGCGGACATGTAACAGGAAAAAAATGCCAGCAATAGAAGTATTCCCGTGGCTACCCAGGGGTTAAGGATGGCCAGCAGCAGGCTGGAAAAGTTGTGCAGCGAAATGCCACCGAGTTCTTTCATGCCGCGAGCGAGCAGGGAATCACCCGCGGTGCTGAATACGGTGATTCCGGCCAGGACGAGGTATTTGCGAAATGTCACTTACCGATCCAATTGAATCATTGAGACATTGAATCATTGAATCATTAAAGATCAAAGGTTCTTGAGTTTGCGAAATGCCTCAATGACTTAATGCCTCGATGTCCCCTAAGCTTTGGCCGGTTCGGGGGCAGGAGCTTCTTCCTTGCCGCGGTTTTCCTTGACCCACTTGTGGCGCTGGGCGCGGAGTTTAAGGAAGGTCCGCGCTTCCTTGTACAAGCGCTTGCGTTCGGAATTGTCGAACATCGCTTTCCTCAAAATGCGGTACGCGGCCTTGGGACGGAAATAATAGGCGTCGTAGAAATCGTGGACTGCGGCCAGAATTTCCGTCGCCGGCAGACCCGGATATTCGATCTGCACCATCTGGTGCCCGAGGTCGTCCACCATCTTGGTCTCGCTGGTCATGAAACCATTTTTCACCGCGGATTCATGCAGTTCAGTTCCCGGGAAAGCGTGCGCCACCGAAACCTGGATCGTTTCCACGTCGAGTTCCTTGGCGAATTTGATCGTGTTCTTGATGGTCTCGCGAGTTTCTCCCGGCAGGCCGAGAATGAAATCTCCGTGGACGACCAGCCCGAGTTTGTGGCAATCCCTGGTGAACTGGCGGGCGCGCTCGACGGTCGCGCCTTTCTTGATGTTCTTCAGAATCTGTGGATCGCCCGATTCATAGCCCACGATCAGGAGGCGGCATCCCGCGTCTTTCATGGCTTTGAGGGTTTCGAAGTCGGTGGTAACGCGCGACGTGCATGACCAGGTCAGCTTCAGCGGTTTCAGTTTGGTGCACAATTCGATGGTGCGAGCCTTCTGCAGGTTGAAAGTGTCGTCGTCGAAGAAAAATTCTTTCACGTACGGCCAGTAATCTTTCGCCTTGGCCATTTCACGCGCCACGTCATCAGTGGAGCGTTTGCGCCACGGATGTCCGCTGAGAGTCTGGGGCCAGAGGCAGAAAGTGCACTGCGCCGGGCATCCGCGGGTGGTGTACAGCGAAACGAACGGATTCAGCAGGAATGGCACATTGTAGCGGCGGACGTCCAGGTCGCGGCGATAAACGTCGGTCACATGCGGCAGGGCGTCCAGATTCTCGATCGTCGGCCGGTCAGGATTATGGAGTACGTGTCCATTCTTGCGATAGGAAATGCCGAGAATGTCTTCGATGGGCTTGCCCTGCGCATATTCGACAATGGAGTAGTCGAATTCCTTGCGGCAGGCTATGTCGATCACCTTTGCCTCCATCAGCGACTTCTCGGGCAGCACGCTCACGTGAGGTCCGACAAAGGCGATCTTGATGTGGGGATGGCTGTCTTTGATGGCCTCCGCGATGCGGACGTCGCCGGCGAATCCGGGAGTGCTCGTAAACAGCACGAGCAATTCGTAGTCCTTGCAAGTGCGGATCGTCTCTTCCGCCGTGATGTGGTGAGGCGGGGCGTCGAGCAACCTCGCGCCCTCGAGCATGCCCGTCGGATAAGCCAGCCAGACCGGATACCAGTAGGATTCGATCTCGCGCGTGGCGGGCCAGCGCGAACCTGCGCCCCCATCGAAATTCTCAAACGAAGGCGGATTCAAAAACAGTGTTTTTAATGGCATAGTGGGAGTCTCTATTCTAGCATTCTTGGATGCGCAAAAACCCACAGGAGGCTACCATTCAGGTACATCTCCGATTGCGCCGGAAGCGTGAAAATTCTTGTTCAAGTTTGCCTTAGCGCAGCTCAAAGGCGCAAAAGGAGCGCGCCCGAAGGTCGCTGGTGCGCACTAAGATGCGAGAAACGGGCAGCGGCTGGCTATATTGTTGGATGCGTCATTTTGACGTCAGGCCTGTGGCAGCGGTGCCTGGCAGCGCCCATTTCTCCAGGTCTCCGGTGGCTCGCAGCAGGTTCATGCGGACGCGTCGGTATTCAAAATCGGCATCCTGAAAAAGCAGAAAACGTTCGGCTGCCTGTACCCGTGCATCGG
>JBEKXC010000184.1:0-8798 GCA_049512435.1 Terriglobales bacterium
CGAGGTAGTCGGCATCGCGGTTCAGCACGACGACGCTCACGCCCATTTCGGCTGCGGCGCGCGCGACCTGCGGATGGGTAGAAGAGCCAGCGGGTTCGAAGATGATGGCGGCGGGACGAGCGGTCGCGAACTGAATCGCGGACAGCAGCTGCTGGCTCTGCCGGATGCCATCGTTTGCGGCGTGGATGATCTCGAGGTCGACGTCGAGTTTGTGGGCAGCCTCGTGGGCAGCCCTCATCTGCTCGATCTGGTAATCGTTGTCGTCGTTGGTCAGCGAAAGCAGGAAACGGAGTTTGTTCATTTCCGTGGGTATTGCTGAATTGATGATACGCTGCGGCGGATGCGGCGCAGTGTGACGGGAGTAACCGGGGTCGGCAGGCAGTGCGAATGTGTAAGATATGGGGGCGGGCCCATAGCTCAACGGTTAGAGCAGCAGACTCATAATCTGTTGGTTCTAGGTTCAAATCCTAGTGGGCCCACCAGAATCTACGGCGCGACTCCGAGTTGCCAGAACAGAAAGCTCAACTCATCCACCGAGTCGCCGATGTCTTGCGTGGTTGACCTGCCGCCCGAGTGTCCGGCCTTCAGTTCGTAGCGTAGCAGAATGGGTCGATCCGATGCGGTGTCGGCCTGCAGCATTGCTGCCATCTTCCGCGCGTGCAATGGCGCCACTCGCGTATCGCCATCCCCGCTCATGAACAGAACAGCCGGGTACTTCACACCTTTTTTCACGTGCTGGTAGGGCGAATACGCGTACAGCCACTTGAATTGCTCCGGATCCTTGGCCGCTCCATACTCTGAGACCCAGAACTGCGCCTCCATGAACTGGTCATAACGCAGCATGTCCAGCAATGGATGCCAGCAGATCACTGCCTGGTACAGTTCCGGACGCTGAGTCAGAGCTGCCCCAACCAGCAGCCCGCCGTTGCTTCCGCCAAGAATCGATAGCTTCGAAGGATTTGTGTACTTGTTCTGGATTAGCCACTCGGCGGCAGCAATAAAATCGTCGAAGACATTCTGCTTTTTGTCGCGCATGCCCGCCTTATGCCAGGCCTCGCCGAATTCGCCCCCACCTCGAATGTTGGCCAGCGCGTAAACTCCACCCCGTTCCGCCCACACGATTGCGTCCGCGTTGAAATGCGGCGTATTGCTGATGACGAATCCACCGTATCCCTCAAGCAGCACGGGATTTGACCCGTTCAACTTAGTTCCTTTGGCATGCACCAGGAACATCGGCACCTTCGTTCCGTCTTTCGACGCATACCAAATCTGATTCACTTCAAATTTCGAGGGATCGACGGGAACCTTTACCTGCGCCCAAACCGACTGCTTGCCGCTGCTCATGTCGCAGCCATAGATAGTGGAGGGAATCGCGAACGACGCATAAGTAAAATAGACGGACCGGTTCTCCCACCTTCCCTGAACGTCATACACGGCACCCAACGACGGCAGGTTCAGTTCGAACGCCAGCCTTCCGTCCGGATCGAAGGCTTTCACCATCGAGGTCGCATTTTTCACGTAGGCCACCAGGATCTTGCCCCCGGCGAGGGTTACGCTGTCGATCGCGTTCTCCGATTCCGGAACCAGTTCCCGCCAGTGCTCGGGCGCTGGCTTCGCCAGATCCACCACCATCACTCTGCTGTTTGGGGCCTTGTAGTTCGTTTGCACGAATAACTCGTCCCCCACGGCGGAAGCAAAGAAGCGCGCGTCGATATCTTTTATCACCGGCTCGATCGGCCCATTTTTCTTCAGGTCATTTTTCTTTAGATTCTGGATCCAGATTTCAACTTTGTCGGCCGCTGAACCATGCAGCACCTCAACGACCAGATGACGCCCATCCTCCGACGGATCGCCCACGATGATTGTGTCTTTCGCATAACCTTTGCCGAAGACATCGGAGTCGGCTTCCGCTTTCGTGCCTATTTTGTGAAACCGGACCCGCGGCCCGTCGTCCAACATGGTTGCGTAGTAGAAGCCGCTGCCGTCCGGCAAGAACGAAACGTCAAAGTAAACTCGCGCCGGCAGCACGTCCGCGAGGTCGTGTTTCGCAGCCACGTCGAGCACGTGCACCTCCGCTTCATCCTTGCCCCCAACACGGAGAACATATGCCAGCAGCTTTCCGTCTTTCGACACATCCATAATCTCGACGTTGGTCGAGTGGTCTGCACTCATCGGGTTCGGATCGATCAATACCTCTTCCTTCCCCGCATCGCCCTGGCGCGTGTAGATGACGAACTGTTCCTGATCCGCTCCGCGCTTGCGATAGAAGAAACGCCCGTTGCGCTCGATCGGCGAACTGATGCGCTCCACTTTCTTCAGCTCGGCCAGCCGCTTTTCCAGCCGCTCGCGCCCCGGCCAGCTATCCAGCAGTTTGTGCGTGTATTCATTCTCCTGGTTGATCCATGCCCGCGTTTCGGGCGAATTTTGATCTTCCAGCCAGCGGTAGGGGTCAGAGACCATCACACCGTGCAGAGTTTCTTGTACATCGCCGCGATGGGTGGCGGGAGGCGCAGCTGTGACTGCATCAGCACTTTGGGCCAAGGCAAAGGTGGAGGATAAGACAGCAATGGATAAAAGAATCGAAATTCTGCGTTTCATGATTTTCTCCGGATCGCAAATTCTGCCGCCCACACCACTCGATGTCAAGCAGGATGTCCCGCCCTCACTCTACCGGCAAACTAAAGTAAAAAACCGACCCATGCCCCAGTTGGCTGGTGAGGCCGAGCCGGCCGCTATGGGCTTCTATTATGGCTTTGCAGATGGCCAGACCCATGCCCGTGCCGTGGACTTGCACGCGCTGGTTTCGTCCGCGATAGAATTTTTCGAAGACGAGGGACTGCTCGAAATCGTCGATGCCGGGACCGCGATCGGCAATGTTGATGGTAAGCCCCTGATCGTTGGCTTCGGCAGTGATGCGGATCGGCGCCCCGGCCGGCGAGTATTTCGCGGCGTTCTCGATCAGGTGGACCAAGACTTCCTTGATGTGAGCGGAGTCCATCCGGGCATTGGGAAGGCCAGCGGGAATTCTGACGTCCACCGGATGGTGAAGCAGGAGCTGCTTCAGTTCTTCGAGCGCTTGTTCGACGACGGGGCCAATAGGCGCGGATTGGAAGCGAAATTCCACCTTGTTGGCGTCCAACTGCGCCATCTCGGCGGCTTCTCCGATCAGCCGGTTCAGGCGATCGCTCTCCTCGTTGATGATGGTCAGCAGTTCCTGTCGCTCCTCCGGCAAATGATTCGGGCTGCCGAGCAGCGAGGTCACCGATGCTTTGATGGCGGTGAGCGGGGAGCGAAACTCGTGAGTGACCGAATCGAGCAGAACGGAGCGCAATTGCTCGCTTTCACGGGCGGCCTCAGCGCGGCTGAGTTTTTCGACAGCGCCAGCGCGCTCGACGGAGATGGCCACGAGGCTGCCAATGGCCTCTAGGGTCTGCCGCGAAAGCATCGAACCGGACACGCCCATGCAGCCCACCACGCGCATGCCCATGCGGAGCGGCATAAAAGCCAGTTCATGCACGGCGTCGATCCGCGGTTCACCGCGCAAGCAGATCAATTGGAGATCACGCGATTCCAATCCGTCGATCGTCGGACCAGAACGATAGACATCGCTCCGGCTGGACAACGAAATCGCCGCCGACCGGATACCGAATGACTCCACGATGTAGCGTGGAATCAGGTTCAACAATTCTGCGGGGTTGTCGCTCGAAAGCAGCAACTGACTAAATCCGTATAAGCGCTCCAGTTCCTGCCGGCGCTCGATGGCAGAACGCGCCCCGCGCCGAGCGCGCGCCGCCAGTTCGCTGACCGCCACCGCCGTGACCAGGAAGGCGAAGAGTGCGATCCAGTTCTGCGGGTCGGCGATGGTCCAGGCGCCAATCGGAGGCAGAAAAAAATAATCGAGAGCAACGGCGGCGGCCACCGACATGAAAACAGCTTCCCGGAAGCCCCAGGCAGCGGAGATTCCGAGTACGCCCAGCAAGAACATGAGCGCGATCGTGGTCGAATTGAAGTGGAGCCAGCGGTAGCCGACTAGAGTGATAACCGCGACCGACAGCGCCGCGATCACATATCCGGTTCCGGATCTGGCCGCAGCGGTCACGAGGCGATTGTATGACAAAGCGAGGTTTGAGGTCAGATTGCAGATTGCAGGGGTGAAGCGAGGTTAGAGGTTAGAGGTCAGATTGCAGAGGTGAAATCTGGGTTTAACCTCCGCAATCTGACCTCTCACCTTTGACCTTCCTTGAAACCTTTCAATATCTCAACGACAATAATCGCGATGCCCAAGACTCCCGACCAGTGGCTGGAGGAATGTTCGCCGACGAAGAAAGGCGGCCGATTCAAGCTCTTTCTAGGATATGCCCCCGGCGTCGGCAAGACCCATACCATGCTGACGGAGGCGATCCGGCGGCACACCCGCGGCGAAGACGTAGTGATTGGAGTTGTCGAAACCCACGGCCGAAAAGCGGTTAGCGACCTCGTCTCCAGCCTGGAAGTCGTTCCGCGCAAAGAGATCGAGTACAAGGGTGCGCTCTTTGAAGAAATGGACGTCGACGCCATCCTCGCGCGCAAGCCTTGCGTCGTGCTCGTGGACGAACTGGCACACACCAACATCGAAGGCAGCAAACATCGCAAGCGCTACGAAGACGTGCTGGAACTGCTGGATGCAGGCATCGACGTTCTTTCCACCATGAACATCCAGCATCTGGAAAGCGTGACCCCGACGGTGCAGGGAGTCACCGGGATTGTGGTGCGGGAAACGGTTCCCGATTGGGTGCTGCAAAGAGTCAACGAAGTGGTAATGATCGATCTGACTCCGGAGGCGTTACAGAACCGCATGCGGCGCGGCGATGTTTATCCACAGGAACGCGTGGGACGAGCGTTGGGAAATTTTTTCCGCGAGACCAACCTGATCGCTTTGCGAGAACTGGCATTGCGCCAGGTGGCGCAACAAGTCGATCTAAGCCTGGAACAGCATCGCGGAGAGGAGGAGATAGATCGGGCGCCGGTTGCCATCCGCGAACGCATTGCGGTCTGCATCAGTTCGAACCCGGCGGCGCAGTATCTGGTGGCGCGCGGGGCGCGCATGGCACAGGCCATGAATGCCGAGCTCTTTGTGGTCTATACCGACCTGGGGCAGGACTCGAGCGAAGCGAATCAGCGTACCTTGGCCGCGAACGTACGCTTCGCGGAAAACGTTGGGGCATCGATCGTGCGGCTCAAGGGAAAGAGCGTGGCCGAGGCGGTCGCGGAATTCGTCAACGAGAAACACATTACGCAAGTTGTTTTCGGACGCTCCGCAACGAGGGGCTGGAAACGATATTTTTATCTTTCGGCGATCCACCAGTTTTTGCGCGACGCCCCGGCGGTGGACGTGCACATCGTGACGCAGGAGCCCGGGTAGGCCGGCATGTCAGATCATAAACACATCCTGGTGGTGGACGACGAGTCCCAGATCGCGCGGGTGCTGCGGACTTCTCTTTCCAGCCACGGATACGACATCCGCGTCGCCAACGACGGCGAGACTGCGCTGGAGATCATGAAAGACTGGTCGCCGGATTTGGTCATCACCGACCTGGCCATGCCCAACATGGACGGACTGGAGTTGTGCCGGCGGCTGCGGACGAAGACGCAAATCCCGATCATCGTGCTCTCGGTGCGGGGTGAGGAGCGGACCAAGGTCAAGGCTCTGGATGCGGGTGCGGACGACTACGTGACCAAGCCGTTCGGCATCGAGGAACTCCTGGCGCGCGTCCGCGCCAATCTTCGCCGCGTGCGGACGGAAGCCTCGGAACTGGAGCCGATCGAAGCGGGCGACTTCAGAATCGATCCTGGAGCCCGCACCGTTTTTGTAAAGGACCGCGCCGTCCATCTCACGCCGAAAGAATTTGACCTGCTGGCATATTTGGCCCGCCACGCCGGCAAAGTGGTAACGCATCGCGCCTTGCTAGGCGCCGTCTGGGGCGGTCAAAGCACGGAACAAGTCGAATATCTGCGGGTGTTCGTGGCGCAACTCCGCAAGAAGCTTGAGCCCTCGCCAAATTCCCCGCGCTACATCGTGACCGATCCCTGGGTCGGCTATCGCTTCGAGCCCGGCAACTGAACGTACTTCGTCTTTATGACTTCTTTACGAACTGCTTACCTCACTTTTATGGGGAAACTTGTCTAATCGACGATGTCTGAAGACAATTGTTCGTTATGCCCTTGTTCACGGGTGCGATGCTTATCCGCACTGTTTATCCGCACTCGGAGGAGGTCGTGTGCAAGACGTCATCTTTGTCGTGGCCGCAATAGCGTTTTTCCTGCTGTCGCTTGCTTATGTGCGATTCTGCGATCGAATTCGCTGAGGACAAATCGCCCGAGGCAAATCCACTGAGGACAAATCAATTATGAATGCTGAATCGATCATCATGCTGCTTGTAAGTGCCGGGTTGATGGTCTACCTGCTGTACGCCTTGCTGAGGCCGGAGAAATTCTGAAATGACAACCAATGGCTGGATGCAGATTATCGTATTTCTGGCTCTGATTCTGGCGATCACCAAGCCGCTCGGCGTGTTCATGGCAAGAGTGTTCAGCCGCGAGCGCACTTTTCTCGATCCCGTGCTGCGGCCGGTCGAGCACTTGCTTTATCGCGTGACCGGCGTCGATGAAAACCACGAAATGCGCTGGACAGAATACGCTTTCGCCATGCTGCTGTTCAGCGGCGCTTCCATGTTGCTGCTCTATCTGATCGAGCGCGTGCAGCAGTTCCTGCCGTGGAATCCGCAGAAATTCGGGGCCGTCGCTCAGGCACTGGCTTTTAACACCGCTGCGTCTTTCACCACTAATACCAATTGGCAGAATTATTCCGGCGAGTCCACCATGAGCTATCTCACGCAGATGGCCGGCCTCGCCTACCACAACTTCGCGTCGGCGGCGGTGGGGATTGCGCTGGCGATTGCATTCGTTCGCGGCATCGCGCGCAAGGAAAAAGAAACGATAGGGAATTTCTGGGTCGATATGACCCGCTCCGCCCTGTGGGTGCTGCTGCCCGCCTGCATCGTCTATGCCCTGCTCCTGGTTTCGCAGGGAGCCGTGCAGAACCTCAAGCCATATGACACGGCGAAGCTGGTCGAACCGCAACAGGTCCAGAAGACTGGGACCGATGGCAAGCCGATGGTGGGGCCGGATGGCAAGCCGGTCATGGACACCGTAACCGACCAGACCATAGCGCAAGGGCCGGTTGCTTCTCAAGAGGCGATCAAGATGCTGGGTACGAACGGCGGCGGATTTTTCGGCGCCAACAGCGCTCATCCCTTTGAGAATCCCACACCGCTCAGCAACTTTTTGCAGATGCTTTCCATCTTCGCGATCCCGGCAGGTCTTACTTACACGCTGGGACGAATGACGGGGTCGCCGCGCCACGGCTGGGCGGTCTGGGCGGCGATGGCCATTCTATTCTTGTGCGGGGTTACGACGGCCTACTGGGCCGAGGCGCGAGGCAATCCTCTACTGCATGGAGTTGATCAACAGGCCACGGCGCTGCAGCCGGGCGGCAACATGGAAGGCAAGGAAGTGCGCTTTGGCATCGCCGATTCCGCGCTGTTTGCCACCGTCACCACCGATGCCAGTTGTGGCGCGATTAACGGCCAACATGATTCGTTTACTCCGCTGGGCGGAATGGTGCCGCTGGTCAACATTATGCTCAGCGAGACCGTCTTTGGCGGTGTGGGCGCAGGCCTGTACGGCATCCTCATCTACGTGGTGCTGTCGGTGTTCATTGCCGGACTCATGGTCGGACGAACGCCAGAGTATCTGGGCAAGAAGATTGAGGCCTATGACGTAAAGATGGCGATGCTGGTCACGCTGGTTTTCCCGCTGATCATCCTGGTGCTCACCGGCATTTCATCAGTCGAGGGATTTGGCATCTCGAGCATCAGCAACACGGGTCCGCACGGCCTGACTCAGATCCTTTACGCGTTTACGTCCATGGCCGGGAATAACGGTTCCGCGTTCGGCGGCTTGAACGGTAACACGCTTTGGTACAACACCTCGGGCGCGATGACGATGCTGATAGGCCGATTCTTTATGATCATTCCTATGCTGGCGATTGCCGGCAACCTGGCGAAGAAGAAAACCGTGCCCGCTTCAGCGGGTACTTTCCCGGTGACTACGCCCCTGTTTACGGTTCTGCTGGTGTCCGTGATTCTGATCGTGGGAGCGCTCACATTTTTCCCGGCGCTTAGTTTGGGACCCGTACTTGAACACCTGCTGATGATGGCAGGAAGATCCTTCTGAGGTAGAACTTTCCGAGACAAGGGCTTCTGAGGCAAAAGATGGCAGAAAAGAAAAGCAAGAGTCTGTGGGACGCAAAAATCATCCGGCGGGCATTAGTCGATGCCGTGGTCAAACTCGATCCCCGCACCATGATGAAGAACCCGGTCATGTTCGTGGTCGAGGTGGGCAGCGTGGTGACGACCTTGCTGTTATTCCGCGAAAAACAGAGCTTCGCCTTCAATCTGCAGATCACGCTCTGGCTTTGGTTCACGGTGCTATTTGCGAATTTCGCGGAAGCCATGGCCGAAGGGCGCGGCAAAGCGCAAGCCGACACGCTGCGCAAAGCCCGGTCTGAAACCGAAGCCAAACGCTTACTGCCAAGCGGCTGCACAGAAACGGTGCCGAGTGCGAAGCTGCGTGCGGGCGATGTCGTGATGGTAACCGCGGGCGAACTCGTCCCGGGCGATGGCGAAGTCATCGAAGGCGTTGCCTCGGTGGACGAGTCTGCGATTACGGGCGAATCCGCCCCGGTGATCCGCGAAGCC
>JBEKXC010000185.1:0-8739 GCA_049512435.1 Terriglobales bacterium
ATCTACGTCGAAGGCCGTGGAAACGGCGGTGGACGGGCTTATGCAGCCAATCGCGGAGGTGGCGCATCGACCGTGCGCACCAGCCGCAGTACCGAGTCCCGCGGTAGTGCCTCCCATGCCGCCCCGGCGCGCGGTGGCGCACCACATGGTGACTCCCATGCCGCGGCGGCGCGCGGTGGCGCGTCCCACGGTGCTTCCCATGCCGCAGCCGGACATGGTGGCGAATCGCATGGTGGCGGATCGCATGGTGGCGACAAACACGACTAGCCAGTAGCTGCTTTGGCGGCTGTCCCACTGTCTCGCGGTTTTTTCGAGACGGTGGGATGCCGCGAGCATACCCACTCCCGCACTGGCCTCCCGGCCTTTTTTCGTCACAAATCATCTTTGTGCCCCCATCATCAATAGCAAAAAGTGCAGTGCCGCCGCCCTCGACGAAGGCGACGACCAGATCGTGCCATCTTTAAGCGGCTAATGCTCAACCACTACCGGCCACCGAACTGTAAGCCAATTGCCGCAGCTACCCATGCTGTTCGTTCACAGGTGAACGGACAGCGCACCACTCAAAGCTGATTGACCGCTAGAAATCGGTGTGAGAAACTGAAAATGGCGGTGTGTCTTATGACCCCTCGAAATATAGCGCGCGTGGGAAGTCCTCTTTTCATCGGAACCGTGTTCCTCCTTAATCTTCTGGCGGTACCTGCGTCGGGGCAGAGGTTTGAGCGCGAGAACGCGACCGTGATAGAAAGCCACGCCGGCGAGACAAACGTGCGGCTTGCCGTGTTCGCGGAGAACCTCAACACTCACCTTGACCGCCAGGCGGTCCTAAGGATCACCAACGAGACCTCTCAGAAAGTCATTTGGGCGGCCACTGAGGAAAATGCGGAAGTCACATTCCCTCTACCTTTCGGCAAGTACGAAATCCTGGTAAGCGCTGTCGGATATTTGAGCGAGCGAAAGGAAACCCAAGCCAGTGACTCGCTCAATACGACTCGGATAGAAGTCGTCCTGCATCGTGATCCCACGGCAATCGACCTCAACATATCCAATGAGTCGGTGCCGCCCAAGGCGCGAGGAGACTTCAAGCATGGCATGTCTGCTCTCAAGTCCTCGAATCTCAAGGACGCGAAGAAGAGATTCGAGGCGACTTACACACTGGCGCCGTCGAATCCGGATGTGAATTATCTGTTGGGCTACATAGCCTATCAGGAAAAAGACTTCGCCAAGGCGCAAAGCTACCTGGGGACCGCCGTCAATCTCAGCTCCCACAATGTGCGGGCGTTAGTCCTGCTCGGCCAAGTGGATCTTTCCCGTGAAGACTATGCCGGGGCGGCGGCGGCGCTCGGAAAAGCGGTTGACGCCGATCCCGAGAATTGGATGGCGCACAACCTGCTTGCGAATGCCGACCTAAAACTAAAGAAGTATGAGGAGGCGCGGCAGCAGGCGGAGTTGGCCATCGCAAAAGGGAAAGCCCCGGCCAATGTGGCGAATCTGCCTCTTGGGCAGGCCCTGGTGAATCTGGGGAAAAGGCAAGACGGTATCCAGGCGCTCAAAGCCTTCGTTCAGAATTCGCCCAACGACTCCACCGTCCCCCAGGTGCGCAACATGATCGCCACGCTCGAGGCGCAACGCGACGGCGTTCCTCTCCCGGGTGAAACCGTGGTCAGGAGCGCGGCCGACATCGACCCTATATTCGCCACTCCTGAACTCCCGGTCTCCGTCAATCCGTGGCGCCCCCCTGGAATCGATGAGGCGACGCCGTCTGTCGCCGCTGGTGTCAGTTGCCCGTTGGACAGCGTAATCGAAATGTCGGGCGAGCGTGTGAAGCAGTTGGTAGACGATGTCTCGCGGATTGCGGCGATCGAACACCTGCAACACGAGCAGGTGGATGAAATGGGGAACTCCCTTACGAAGGAAACCCGAACCTACGACTATGTCGCTAACATCTCGGAGAGTCGGCCAGGCTACCTTGCGGTGGATGAAGACCGGTTGGAGCGCATGGCGCGAGTTGACTTTCCCGACAGGATCGCCAGCGGCGGGTTTGCGGCGTTGGCCCTGGTATTTCATCCCGTCATGCGCGACAACTTCGCGATGACGTGTGAAGGACTGGGAAGCTGGCATGGGCAAGCAGCGTGGGTGGTTCACTTCCGGCAGCGCGAGGATCGGCCTGCTCTCATCAGCGAGTACAACGTGGGTGGCCAAATCTATGCACTGCGGCTGAAAGGCCGCGCTTGGATCACGGCGGACAAATTTGAGATCGTGCGGATCGAATCAGAACTGATTAATCCGATGCCGCAGATCCAGTTGCGCTGTGAGCAACAGGTAGTAGAGTATGGCCCGGTCAAGTTCCAAAAGAATGTGGAGTTGTGGCTTCCGAAGAAGGCGGAAATTTACCTCGACTATCGCAAGCACCGCTACTACCGCAGCCACGGCTACGATCATTACCTGCTGTTTTCGGTGGAATCGGTGGAAAAGCGAAACGAACCCAAGGCGCCGTCGACCGAACCCGCAGAAAAGACGCAACCCAACTAATTGCTAAAGTCGATTCTGCATCACGGAAGCACGTTTCTCACACCCTCCGACACAAGTCGTGTAACTAGACGACACAACGGAGCAGCCAGGGTGTGCGCTTTTATCCCTACGCGCTAGCCACTTCCTGGCTCCCGAGCGGCAGGAAATATTGCGTGCCCTTGATCGGGGCGGAAACTTTCTTCAGCAACTCCTGCAGGTCTTCGTTGCGGTCGACGAAGTCGATCTCGGAGGTGTTCACGATCAGCAGGTCAGACTGCGTATAGTGAAAGAAAAAGTGTTCGTAAGCCTTTACGACCTCCATCAGATAATCCTCACTGATGGCCTTTTCGCCGGCCGCGTTCTTTTTCTTCAGCCGCTTCTTCAGCACTTCCGGCGTGGCCTGCAGATAGATAACCAGGTCGGGCGTCGGAATCTGCTCGCGAAAATAATTGAAGTAGCGATTGTAAGTATCAAGTTCCTGATCGTTGAGGTTGAGGCAGGCGAAAAGCTTGTCTTTTTCAAAGATGTAATCGGAAACCACGGTCTTATTTGACCGCGGGCCCAGATCGAGCGCGCGCAGTTGCTCGAAGCGGCGGATCAGGAATGCGAACTGTGCCTGAAAGGCTGCGCCGGGCTCGCCTTCGTAGAACGCCTTGAGAAATGGATTGTCTTCCGGTTCGATGACGCGCTGCGCGGCCAGGCGCTCTCCGAGAACCCGCGCCAGCGTGCTCTTTCCAACGCGTATGGGACCTTCAACCGCAATGTAACGGGGAAGCTCGAAAAGCTTGGCCATGATTATTGACTATCGACTGGCGATTGTCGTCAGGAACTGCAGAGCAGAATATATTGCTTCGCGTCCGGACGCAATTGTGGATTGTGGTGAGGTCAGAGGTTAGAGGTCAGATTGCAGGGGTGAAAATCAACGCGTCGTGGTTTGGCTCTTAACCTCTGCAATCTGACCTCTCACCTCTGACCTGCATTTACAATTCGATCATGCTCCCCGCGCTCATCGGATTGACGGCCGCTGCGGCCACTTCCGCCGCAGGATATCAGTCCATGGCGCCGACGGGACAATGGTACGGCCGGACGTTTGCGGGCGGAGTGCGCGGGAGCAGGCAAATCGCCCTGACGTATGATGATGGGCCGAACGATCCACACACGCTGAAGTTGCTTGATGTGTTGGCGAAGCACAGCGTGCGGGCCACGTTCTTCATGATCGGTCGCTTCGTGCAGCAGCGCGCAGACGTCGCGCGCGCGGTGGCGCAGGCGGGCCACGTGGTCGGCAATCACACGTTCGCGCATCCGCTGCTCATTTTCAAATCTGAAGCCGAAACGCGCAGGCAATTATTTGACTGCCATCAGGCTTTAGGGGACGCAATCGGGGAGCATTCAACTTTGTTTCGTCCACCGTTTGGCGGAAGACGGCCAGCGACGCTCAGGATCGCGCGTCAACTCGGATTAAAGACCGTGATGTGGAATGTGACCGGCTACGACTGGACTGCTCCGACCGCCGCGGTGATCGAGAAAAAAGTCGTGCGGCAAATGCGCGGCGGAGATGTGATCCTGCTGCACGATGGCGGACATCGTGCCATGGGCGCGGACCGCGCGCAGACGGTGATTGCCACGGAAAATTTGATCCGCCGGTACCTCGATCAGGGATATGAGTTTGTGACGGTGGAAGAGATGTTGGCTGTCAGCCGTCAGCTATCAGCCGTCAGCTAGTGCGAAGTCGAACAGCTGTATCCCTTACGGGGGCTCTACTGAGAGCTGACAGCCTCTTCTACGCGTGCACCATCGCGAACGCTTGCCTCGCCGCGGCGATAGTTTGCTGCACGTCGCGTTCAGTGTGCGCCGCCCCGATGAATGCAGCTTCAAATTGCGATGGAGGCAGATAGATTCCGTTCTCCAACATCGCGCGGAAAAAACGCCCGAAGGCTTCGGTGTCGGATTTGGCGGCGGAAGTCCAATCGGTGACCGGTCCCTGCGTGAAGAACCAGGTGAACATCGAGCCGACGCGGTTGTGGCACATGGTCACGCCGGCATCTTTGGCTGCGGCGGCAACCCCCGCGACCACTTCGGCGGCGAGCTTGTCGAGCTTCGTATAGACGTCCTTGTGCTCACGCAGGTAGCTGAGCGTGGCGAAACCGGCGGCCATCGCCAGAGGATTCCCAGAGAGCGTTCCCGCCTGATACACGGGCCCAAGCGGCGCAATCAGATCCATGATTTCGCTCGGACCGCCATAGGCGCCCACGGGCAAACCTCCGCCAATGATTTTGCCCATCGTCGTCAGGTCAGGTCGGATCCCGTAGAGTTCCTGCGCGCCGCCGAAGGCCAGCCGGAATCCTGTCATGACCTCATCGAAAATCAGCAGTGCATTATCGCGCGAGGTGATGTCACGCAAAGCTTCGAGGTATCCGCGAGCCGGCGGCACGCATCCCATGTTCCCGACGACCGGCTCCACGATCACGCAGGCAATCTGGTGCTTGAATTTGTTAAACGCGGTCTCGATCGCGCCGATGTCGTTGTACGGCAGGGCGAGCGTGAACTGCGTAAATTCTTCCGGAACGCCCGCCGAGCCCGGAATGCCCAGCGTGGCCACGCCCGATCCGGCTTTCACCAAAAGTGCGTCGGCGTGCCCGTGATAGCAGCCCTCAAACTTCACAATGTATTTGCGCTTGGTATAGGCGCGCGCCAGGCGGATGGCCGACATGGTCGCTTCGGTGCCCGAACTGACGAAGCGAACTTTTTGCATGTGCGGGAACGCGGAAATCACCAGCTCGGCGAGATCCGCCTCGGCGGGAGTGGATGCTCCGAAGCTGGTGCCACTGCGCGCAGCCGCGATCACGGCCTCAATGACTGTAGGCGCCGCATGCCCGAGAATCAGCGGGCCCCAGGAGCCAATGTAGTCCACATATTCGTTGCCGTCGGCGTCCCAAGTGTGCGAACCCTGGCCACGCACAATGTATACGGGGTCGCAGCCCACGCTGCGGAATGCGCGCACCGGCGAGTTCACGCCTCCGGGAATGAACTGCTCTGCGCGTTTCTGCAGCTTGCGGGACTGTTCTGTGTTGCGGGTCATCGTTCCTCCACGGCGGGCGTTAGCTAAATCCTGGAGCCTCGGATGCTTCGATCAACATATTTGATCAATATAACAGCGGCGGCAGGGGAGGCAGCAGTTGATCACGTCAACTGGTGATCGCGGGCACAGAAACCGGAGCTTGCTACGGATTTGGGAGGAGGGCCTCCGCAGCCATATCGAATTCATCGGAGTTTCACGAAATTGCAATAATCCCGCAATCTCGCGAGGCTATCTTGATGCCAGTTGCCCTTCTAACCGGGAGGGTTTATCAGGACGGCCTTGGGGGGCTCCGGGCTGTCCTTTTTATTTTTGGGGGACTATCTTTCGGCCCGCTTCGGAAAGATCAGGTTCTCAATCGGCAAAAAGCAGGTCCTTCGCTCCGCTCAGGATGACAACTTTAATCAGGGCTTCATTGAAACTTAGAACGTGAATCGGGCTGAAAACTGCAATGCTCGGGGAAGGCCGTCGGGGCTGACTTCCTGGAAGGCTCCGAAATTGCCTGGGCCGGCGTTGGGCACTAGATAGCATTGCTGATTTGTGTGGATGCCATCACCGCAGTTAGTCCCGATGGGGTTGTATTGCAACTGGTTGATGCCGTCTCCATTTTGCACGTAGTAATTGGCGTGGTTGAAGAGATTGAAAGCCTGCACCTGGAATTGCAGTTCCTTGCCTTCTCGGATTTCGAAGCTGCGGGCCAAGCCCATGTCGATTCTCTCCAGCCACGGGCCGTAAAAAGAATTCACGCCGATGCCGGGCGTGGGGCCGGCGCCGTTGATGCCGCCCGCGGTAGCAGCGGTGTCCTGGTTGAAAGCGGTGTCGTTCAGGTTGTCATTGCCATAAAGTACGTTATTGACCACGACGCCATTGCAAGTGCTGAACGAGAGCGGAGCAGGACTGGTGCACGCGGGACTCAACAGACCCGCGTACGGACGGCCGGAAGAGAACTCCATCACGCTGCTCAGAATCCAGCCTGAGAGCGCCTTGCGCCCGGTGTCCGAACTGGTCAGTCTTTCGAGTCCCGGTCGGTAGACTGCGGCAAAAGTAAGGCGGTGCCGTTCGTCGAGGAGCGAAGGAGCATGGGTATTGCTGAAGTCGAACTGATTGTTGAAATCCATCCCATCGAGCATGATGCTCTTGGCATAGGTGTAGCCAAATTGCAGCGAAAAGCCTTGCGACAGGCGGTGCTGCACCTGCACGAATAAAGAGTTGTAGTAATTCTGCGCGGGGCTGATGAGTTCCTGGATCTGGCCGAGTTGCGAACGGATGAGGCCGTCCTTAAGCAGACCGTTGTCCATGGTGGGCAGGGTGTAAGTCGGCCCCGTGCAGGGCGCCGCAGTTGTGCCGGGAGGACAAACGGTGTAAGTCGTCGTGCCAACCAACGGCTCCAGGTTCGCGTCATACGCACTGCCGGAAATTATGTGCACACCGTGATTCCACATGGTGCCGAGGGTCAAGGTGGTGTTCTCGAAAATCTCCCGTTCGATCTGTAAACTCGCCTGCTCAATATATGGCGCGCGGAACTGTGGAGAAACCAGGGAAATGTCCGAGGAAGCGGAGAACAGCGGGTTATTCGCAGCAAGAATATTGGGAAACGTGGGCACCTGGTCGTTCGGGGGACCTGTACTGTAACTCGAATTTACCTCCTCCTGCTGCGAAGGCAGCCCGTTCGAGATCACGGCGTTGCGGTAGTTCAGGCCGTTCATGTTGGTGTAGAACATGCCGAAGCCGCCGCGGATTACGGTCTTTGACTCGGGTTGCCAGGCGAATCCGAAGCGCGGGGCGAGGCGGCGAAACTGGTTGGGATACTGGCCGGTTGGGGTGAAGGCGGGATTCTCGGCGGGCTGGGGGTAGACTTGGAAGTCCTCGCGCAAGCCCATTTCGAGCGTCAACTTCGGCAACGCGCGGAAAGTATCCTGCACATAGAAACCGTAGTACGGCACGGCAAATGAAAAAGTCGGGTTTCCCGCAGCCTGATTGAAATTGATGTACTCTCCGAGCGCAAAGGCTTGCAGATTCGGAAATTCGTAGAGGCCGAGCGGCGATCCGAAGTCGATAGCCTCGTTCGGATCAGCGCCGCCATCATTGGTGTCCGCATCCCGAGTGCGGTTGAAATCGAAACCGAATTGCAAAGTGTGCTTGCCGATCACGTAATCGACGCGGTCGGACAGAGAGTATTGTCTTTCAAAAACTCCTCCGATCGAGAAAGGAGCGTTGCCTAGGATGAAGGCGCTGGGACTATCGAGAACCACCGTCGGCGTGTTCCCAGCCAAACCGGTTGGGGTCGCGGTTTCGTTGTCTTGCGAAGTGCCGGCGTGGAATTCGTTCAGCAGGTGGGGGGAGAAGGTGTGCGTCCATCCCAGAGTGGCCTGGAAGGTATGAACATCGGCGTTGGCTAGCGTTTGCGTGCCATAGTTACCGACCGTCGGGTCAAGGATGACGCCTCCAGGCGAATTGAACCGGTTGAAATTGAGGGTGAGAAACAGGCCATCTCGGTTCGTGGCCTGATAGTCCAACCGGGGGGTGAGCACCCAATCGTTGCCCTTTCTTGCTTTGAGGCCCAGATTGGAGTTCAGCGCGTTAACGGTATTCGAAATTTGCTGGAGGTATATCTGGTAATACGGATCGCCAGGGACCTGGGCCTGGGTATCGAGATTTGGGACCGGCAAAGGTCCGTTCGGTGGAGGCAGCGCTGGGGCCGTCGTTACCGAGGAGGGGAAAAAATTAGCGAGCACAAAAGCCCCCAGGTTCGAAGGGTTCGTTGCCAAAGCCGAGTTGATCACGGGAATCGGATTGTTGCGCAGCTGTTGCTCATAATCCGCGAAGAACCATAAACGATTTCCGAGGACAGGGCCGCCCACCGCGGCGCCGAACTGCTGCAAATCATCCTCCGGTTTCGGATTGCCAGCGGCTTTGTCGAGCGCGTCGTTGGCCTCAAACGCGGAGTTGCGGTTGTAATAGAACGCACTGCCGTGCAAAGCGTTGCCACCCGATCGGGTGATCGCGTTCACGAAACCTGCTCCGCCGCCGTAAATTGCGGTGTAGGGGCTGACCGCAACTTGAAACTCCTGGATCGAATCTTCGCCAAACAGGTAAGGGATGCGATTACGGCCGACAATATCGGAGAAGTAGTTGTTGGTGGCGTTGGAGCCATC
>JBEKXC010000186.1:0-9795 GCA_049512435.1 Terriglobales bacterium
CCGCACATTGGCCGTGGTGGATGGACATGGTACACAGGGTCGGCCGGATGGATGTACCGGCTCATTGTGGAATCGCTCTTAGGGCTGAGACTGGACGTGGACAAACTGCACTTTGCTCCGTGCCTTCCCGACAATTGGAAAGAGTTCAAGGTGCATTACCGGTATCGTGAAACGGTATATCACATCGCTATCGTGCAGGCGCCGGCCGGGCATGGCGAGACGAGTGTTACGGTTGATGGCGTCAGGCGGCAGGGTAACCTGATTCAACTGGTTGACGATCAGCAGGAGCACTCGGTCGAGCTGAGACTAAACACTCCCGATAGCGGCGCTAAGGGATAGCCCAGCCCGTGTGCAGTGTAAGCTTCTCCTCAATGTCTGTTCCAGGTGACTACCTCAAGCAGCTCGATGTCTCCAGACGACTACCTCAAGCTCGTACCGGCTCTTCGACCCTACTTCCACCAGATAACGGGAGTCGTGTGGGCTGCATCGTGGAGAAGGGATGTCTGTAAGGGGATATTCCATGACTCTCTGTCCACTATCCGGGCAGTTGGAACAGAGAACGTTTCGTTCCAGAAGCCAGTAAGCTTTGTCTTGTGGCCTGTGACACGCAGCAATTGCCTGGGGAATCTGCTCTGCGCTGTTCAGCCACCCGCTCAGTTCCTCGGTTCCGTCCCCGCGGACAATTCTGACCTGATATTCACTACCGTGGTTGTGCGCCATATATTTTCTCCTAGCGCTACGCCAGCGTTGTGCTTTGGTATCTTGGATGAGAACTACAGGCAATGATATTTTCGCAGAATCGTGATCGCAAAAAATGTTCACTTTTGCACACAATTGCAAAACAGCCGCGGGATTTGACAACGGTTATCGCCAAAGAGCGGCTCACGTTGACAGCAAAACCTGCGGAGTGCCCACGTCTCGCGGCTTGTCCTGGTGGTAAAGTTGGCCTCATGACCGGCACTACAAATCCCGAAAGCTTTGAGGAGATTGTAGAGTGGGCATTCAGCACCCTGCCACAGAAGGTCAGGGACCTGCCAGATTTCCCCGGCATTCAAGTGGTTGACGAGCCTCCCGCGGACGTATTGGAGGACATAGCGAACAGGGAAAAATGGCGCCGTGGCACTGAGTTATTGGGATTGTACAGTGGCACATTTAGGACGAAACGGTCGTACACCCAAGTGAAGTATGCCCCCGACTTGATATTTGTCTTTCGTGGCCCCGTTCTGCGGTGTTCAAAAGGAGATTTGCGTGCCGAAGTGAAACGGGTGGTCTGGCATGAAGTTGCACACTGGCTCGGCTACGAAACTGAGGAGCAAGTGAAGGTCTTGGGTTTATGAGCCACCACCAACTCGTCACCCACTACTGAATTCTCTTCATCAGCACCAACTACGCTTGTGGGCGTAATCGGGAGGATTTTTAATTTTTCCCTTGACGTCCCGACTCTATTTCAGTTTAATGCTCGGTGCATCTCGATTGAGACTTGTGTGCAGCTTGCCTTCGGATGTTCGGGGCAAGTCAGAAGCGCTGGTTTTAATCGCATGATGTTTCGGGTACAGTCCCTCCCCAGGGGTTGCTCGTTGATGTGATGGCCCGGAACGCCCCGGGCCGCACGGCGTTGCTTTGTTCCCATGATTGGCGTTACCGAGGAATAGAGCAGTGTAGGGCAACCGCGGGATGACGGATTGCAATAGTCTTTAGTCCTTAAGTCCTTCGGCGAATTTTCACCCTTCCTGCCGCGCTGGTTTTTCAAGTTATCAAAGTTTCAAGGCACTATTTCAAGGCACTATGCATGAAGTATGAGGCTCTGGACCGTGTCCGTTCCGCTTGCGCGCACCGCGCTGTCACTCAAAGTATCTCCGAGGAGAGTTCTATGAAAAACGCCCGCTGCTTCCGACCAGTTTTCTTCGCCGCCATTTTTGCTTTGCTCCTGGCCATGCCCCAGGGAATGTTTGCCAGCGGCAAGGCCGCGTCCGTTCCCGCTCGCATTACGCAGCAGATTGACGAAAGCAAGCTGGTGAAGTTGGCAGGCAACACGCGCCCGGAGGCGAACTCCAGAAACGATCGCGGCGCGGTCTCAGACAGCTTCAACATCGAGCACATGTTCCTCCTGCTCCAGCGCTCTCCCAGGCAGGAACAGAAGCTCGACAAGCTGATCGACGAACTCAACGACAAGAACTCGCCCAATTTCCACCACTGGCTTACCGCCGAAACATTTGGACAGAGGTTTGGAGTGGCGCAGCAGGATATCGACACCGTCACCGGCTGGCTCCAGTCGCATGGCTTTCGCGTCAACCAGGTATACGCCAGCCAGATCCTGATTGACTTCTCGGGTACGGCAGGCCAGCTCCGGCAGGCCTTCCACACTGAGATCCACCAGCTTGATGTCAACGGCGAGCAGCATATCTCGAACATAAGCGATCCGCAGATTCCGGCGGCGCTGGCGCCCGTGGTGAAGGGGATTGCCTCGCTGAACGACTTCAAACCTCATGCCATGTACAAGTCGAAGACGCAGTATACGGTTGCCGGCTGCAGCGACGCCACTTTCCCAACCGAACCCGGTACGGACTGCTACTTCATGACGCCGCAGGACACCGAGACAATCTACAACTTGAACCCGCTCTACAACGCCGGTATCTCGGGGCAGGGCCAGACGATCGTCCTGGTCGAGGACAGCGACACCTATAACGGCACCGGCGACTGGAACACATACCGCTCGACTTTCGGCTTGGCCAGCGCCTTCCCTCTCGGGACTTACACCCAGGTGCATCCGGGCTGCACCGATCCCGGCACCAACGGGGACGACGGCGAAGCGGCCATCGACGTGGAAGTAGCCAGCGCGGTTGCGCCCAGTGCCGCTATCGAGCTGATCTCGTGCGCCTCAGGTACGGTCACCTTCGGCGGCCTGATCGCCCTGCAAAATCTGATTAACGAACCCGGACCATATCCAGGTATCGTCAGCGTCAGCTACGGCGTGTGCGAAGCCTTTAACGGCAACGGGGGCAACGCGGCCTTCTACAACACCTATCAGCAGGCGGCCAGCGAGGGCATCTCGGTGTTCGGCGCCTCGGGCGATGAAGGCCCGTCCAGTTGCTCCGCCGACTTCTCGATAGGTTCCGAGTATGACGCTGCCAGCCTGGGCGTTAGCGGGTGGACTGACACGCCCTTCAACGTAGCAGTGGGCGGCACCGATTTCGAGGACACCTATAATGTGAAGGAAGCCGGAGCCTCCTTCGGCACCTACTGGAGTGCGACGAACTCTGCAGGCTACGGCTCCGCCTTGCAGTACGTTCCTGAGATTCCCTGGAACGATGCCTGCGCCAGCGTTCTGATCTCCGAAGTCGTCACCGGCAGCTTCACACCATATGGCGCCAGCCCGGCGATTTGCAACAACAGCTCTTGGGACACCTCCAGCACGTACCTAAGTACCGGCGCCGGCAGCGGAGGCGCGAGCAATTGCGCTACGGGATCCGGGGGCACGGATCAGGGCGACTACGGCGTATCAGACCCACAGTGCCAGGGGTATCCCAAGCCCTCCTGGCAATCCGCATATGGCGTGCCCTCCGACGGCGTACGCGATATTCCTGACGTTTCCATGTTTGCCGCCAACGGAGTTTGGGGGCACTACGAAGTAGTTTGCTGGTCCGACCCGGCCTACACTGCAGATGGGTCGGCGTCCTGCACCGGCGCCCCGAGCAGCTGGTCAGGATTTGGCGGAACCTCGGTTGCCTCTCCCACCATGGCGGCCATTCAAGCGCTGGTGAATCAAAAGACTGGCGAGAATTGGGGCAATCCCAATCCCATCTACTACCAGATCGCGCAAAACGAATACGGCACGGCTGGCGGAACCTTTATCGGCAGCGCCTGCAACTCCAGCGGTAACGGCGGCCCGGGCAGCGGATGTGCTTTTAACGATATAACCCAGGGTGACATCGACCTGGCATGCACTTATAACGGCAGTGTGGAAAAAGCCCATTGCTATTTACCAGCCGGCACCTACGGTGTGGACAGCACTGACAATGTCACCGCCGCTACGGTCATCAACGGCGGCACCGGCTATACCACCGCGCCTGCCTGCGCCATCGCTGGGCCGACCAATAATTCGCCCTATCTGTCGCCGACCGGTGGCACCCTCTGGGCGGGCGGCACTCAGGCTGCTTGCACGACAGCGGTCAACTCCGGTACTACCACTGCCAAATGGACGGTAGCAATCGAGAGCACCGCGTCTGTGGGAGACACGATTATTTTGACGAACCCCAGTGGGACGACTATCTGTGGACCCTATACGCTAAGTGGATCGTCCACGACGAACGAGGCATCGGGCCTCGTGTCGGCGATCGGGTCTGCGTGCTCACTGGCGTCGGCGACCTCTTCGCACGGTACTGTGACGATTACCGCGAAGACCGCTGGCTATGCCGGCGACTTCATTACGGAATTCGGCCCAGCCACTCTGTTTGACGCCTTCTACGTCTACATCACTAACACCACCCTCGGCCAAGGGCCGAATTATGTCAGCGCCATCACCATAACGACCGCTGGCTCGGGCTACCAACCGGAGACTCCGATTACGCTGACCGGCGGAGGCACTGGCGCTATCGCCGTAGCGAATACCAGCATAGGAACCGGCGCCCAATCCTACCAACCAGCATACGGAGCAGCGCCCGGCTATGACTTGGCGACGGGACTCGGCAGCGTTAATGCGTACAACCTGGTGGAAGCGAGCGCGTGGCTTCCGACCACGAGCACAGCGGTTTCTTCGAGCCTCAATCCTTCGATCTATGGCCAGGCGGTAAGCTTCACCGCGACGGTGACGGGCAATTCCCCGACCGGAACAGTGCAGTTCAATATCGATGGCAGCCCATTCGGTTCAGCGGTGACGCTGGCCTTGGGTTCGGCCACTTCGGGCAGCACCTCGACGCTGACCGTGGGGACGCACACGGTGACGGCAGTGTACTCGGGCGACACCAATAATCAGGGCAGCGCCGGCACGTTGAGCGGCGGCCAGGTTGTCAGTCAGGCGACTGCAGGCACGGTCGTGACTTCTGGCACGAATCCTTCGGCTTATGGGCAGTCGGTGACGTTCACGGCGACGATCAGCGGGGAGTACGGACTTTTGAAGGGACGCGGCGGTCGAGCGTTGGCCAAGGGACGAGCGCAGGATGTAAGCGGGACCGTGCTGTGGAGCGCGAATACCGGCTGCGGCACGACTCCGGTGACGCCGGGCAATCCGGGAGTCGCGACATGCACCACCTCGAGCCTCCCAGTGGGAACCGATGTGATTACAGCGACCTACTCGGGTGACAGCAACCACAGCGGGAGCACGGGAACGTTGAGCGGCGGCCAGGTCGTCAATCAGGTGGTCTCGAGCACGACGGTTCTTTCTAGCCTGGATCCTTCGACGTATGGCCAAGCGGTAAGCTTCACGGCCAGCGTAACTGGGTCGAGTCCAACTGGAACAGTGCAGTTCAATATCGACGGCAGCCCGTTCGGTTCAGCGGTGACGCTGGCCTCGGGTTCGGCCACTTCGGGCAGCATCTCGACGCTGACCGCGGGGACGCACACAGTGACCGCGGTGTACTCGGGCGACACGGATAACCAGGGCAGCACGGGCACGCTGAGCGGCGGCCAGGTTGTCAGTCAGGCGACTGCAGGCACGGTCGTTACTTCCAACCAGAATCCTTCGACCTACGGCCAGTCGGTGACGTTCACAGCGACGATCAACGGCGAGTACGGACTGATCAAGGGACGCAAGCAGACCAAGGGACGAGCGCAGGATATAACCGGGACGGTGCAGTGGAGCGCGAACACCGGCTGCGGCACGACCAATGTGACGACGGGCAATCCAGGAATCGCGACATGCACCACCTCCACCCTCCCAGTGGGAACTGACACGATTACAGGGACCTACTCGGGTGACAGCAACCACAGCGGGAGCACGGGAACATTGAGTGGCGGCCAGCAGGTCAATCAGGCGGTCTCGAGCACGGCGGTTCTTTCCAGCATGGATCCTTCGGCGTATGGCCAAGCGGTAAGCTTCACGGCCAGCGTGACCGGATCGAGTCCGACGGGAACGGTGCAGTTCAATATTGACGGCAGCCCGTTCGGTTCACCGGTGACCCTGGCCTCAGGTTCGGCCACTTCGGGCAGCATCTCGACGCTGACCGCGGGGACGCACACAGTGACCGCGGTGTATTCGGGCGACACCAATAATCAGGGCAGCACCGGCACGTTAAGTGGAGGCCAGAACGTCGGTCAGGCGGCCTCAGGTACGGTCGTTACTTCCAACGTGAATCCTTCCGCCTACGGCCAGTCGGTGACGTTCACAGCGACGATCAGCGGCGAGTACGGACTCATTAAGGGACGTAAGCAGACGAAGGGACGAGCGCAGGATGTAAGCGGGACGGTGGCGTGGAGCGCGAATACCGGCTGCGGCACGACCACTGTGACAACAGGCAATCCGGGAGTAGCGACGTGCACCACCTCGAGCCTGCCAGTGGGGACCGATGTGATTACGGCGACCTACTCGGGCGACAGCAACCACGGCGGGAGCATGGGAACGTTGAGCGGCGGCCAGCAGGTGCTATCAGGGTCCTCGACGGCGATCAACGTGACCAGCGTAAGTCCGGCTTCGGAAGCCTACGGCCAGGATACGACGATTACGATCACGGCAGTGCTGTCGTGGTCGGGCAGCGGCGTTCCGCCCACGGCGAGCGACGTGACCATTAGCGGCAACGGCAACGGCACCTATGGACCGACGAATTGCGGCGCGCCCAGCGGTGACACAATAACCTGCACGGCCACCTATACACCGACTGCTGCGGACAATGCGGGCTCCTACACGGAGACGGCGACGTTCACGGGAGACAGCAACTACGGCGGTTCGAGCAGCACGCAGAACAACAACTTCACCATCACGCAGGCGACCTCAAGCACATCGGTTGCTTCCAGCGTGAATCCTTCGACGTATGGGCAGTCGGTAACGTTTACGGCAACCATCGACGGCGAGTACGGGGTGATCAAGGGACAGAACGGAGCCGTGCTCGGTCGAGCCTTGGTTAGTCGAGCGTTGGCCAGTCGAGCGACCAAGGGACGAGCGCAGGATGTAAGCGGGACGGTGCAGTGGAGCGCGAACACCGGCTGCGCCCCGAGTACGGTGACGGGTAATTATCCGGGAACGGCGACGTGCACCACCTCCAGCCTCCCAGGGGGAACCGATACGATTACGGCGACCTACTCGGGTGACAGCGACCATGGCGGGAGCACGGGCACATTGAGCGGCGGCCAGGTCGTGAATCCGGCGACCCAGACCATCACGTTCACCAAGAATGCTCCATCTCAGGCTGTGTACGGCACGAGCTTTACGGTAGCGGCAAGCGCCTCCTCGGGATTGCCGATTACTTATAGCAGCGCAGGATCGTGCAGCAACGTGGGCCCGACTTACACCATGACTAGTGGCACCGGGACGTGCACGGAGACGGCGAGTCAACCGGGAAACAATGACTATCAGGCCGCGTCGCCGGTAAGCGAGTCGACGACCGCCGAGCGCGCCAACCAAACCGTGACCTTCACCGGCGCGCCTGCCAAAGCGCCCTACAACAGCACGTTCGTGATGACTGCGACCTCCACCGACCCTTCGGCCGTGGCGTACATCACCAACAGCAATTCGAGTACCTGCTCATTGTCTGGGAACTATTCGCCGGTTACCGTGACGATGCTGAAGTCTAGCGGTAGTTGTAAGTTCACGGCGTCATGGGGTGCAGATCAGAACTACAATCCTGCTACCGCCACTCAGACCACAGCCGCAGAAAAGGCAACGCCTGTAATTACCTGGGCGACTCCGTCACCCATTAACTATGGCACGGCGCTCAGCGCGACTCAACTGGACGCCACAGCCAATGTCGCTGGAACTTTCACCTACAATCCCGCGGCAGGCAAGATAGAGCCCGCTGGAAATGACACCCTTAAAGTGAATTTCGTACCAACCAGCGCAAACTACACCACGGCGAGTTACTCGGTTACGCTGCAGGTGAACCAAGCCTCGACCGTAACGACGATCACTTCGCCGAGTCAAACGATCACCCTGAACAAGAGCGGCACTGCCTCGGCAACCCTGGATTTCAATGTGGCGTCCTACGAGCCAACTGGTAGCGTTACGTTGACCGCCAGCACCGGCGAAACATGTTCGGGAACTCTCACTCCCGCCAGCGGGGATGGAAAGTGCAAGCTGACGTTCAACACGACTGGAACAAGGACGATCATTGCCAGCTATGCAGGAGACAGTAACCATACCGGCAGCAACTCCTCTGGGCAAAGCCCAGCTATCACAGTAACGGTGAATCCGTTCTGACGTACCGGGGTAGCCCTGGACTCGTTTCACAGTTGGAAACGTGTCAATTGCAGTCTGGTAATAGAGGATGAAGGCAAGCTCTATGGAATAACCCGGCTAGCGTGAATTCGCGGTATGACACGAGGATTCACGCCGCCGGCAAATTGAAGACGGAGTATTCGCAGGACGAGGTTCCAATCGAACGGGGCTTCATTCTCGAACTGAGGAAGTGGCAAACGCTCTGTCTCGATTCCGAAGGACACTGGCTCTTCCCGAGTCCGGTGACAGGTCGACCGTATCACGCAGACTCGATTCGCACCGACTACCTGGTTCCTACAGGTCTGAAATTGGGACTTGGCAGAATCGGGTTTCACACGTTCCGTCACACATACCGAGCATGGCTCGCATGTTTCCACCACAATGGACCAGTACGGCAATGCCTCGGCCTTGGCAAACCTCTAAGTCGTTGGAAATTCCCGGTAGCGGGAGCAAGACCGTAGCGTAATCCGTAGTGCGGTGCAGCCAAAATGAGCGCCGGATCCAGGCGCTGTGACAACTGCTCGTCCACGACTCTCGGCCACAACTTCTTGAGAGATGGAGATTACACGAGACTGAAAGTATGAACCGACAAACGCGACATTGACAGTATTGGCAAGACGAAGATGACTGGCTAATTCTTGCCAACAATGACCCCGAAGGCCGAGTGTTTGCAGCAGACATCGTCGGCTATCTGTTTGGCTACTTCGTCGACAGCATTGATTCCGAAGTCCGTAGTTCTGAGAACTCTCGTTAACTTTCCTTCCGTACCCGGTAAACGAAAGTTTTTCCCTGAATTTCCGCCCGTGACGTTAGTCACATGCAGACGGTCACACGTCTGTCACCCTTATTTTCAGGCAGCTGACGCTGGAGGACGCATCTTCCGGAAGTAGAGCGCGCCGAAACTGAGGCGAGCGCGCACAACATCATGACGAATCCCCAGGCGACAATTCGTCTCATCAGTATTCTTTCTCCTTTCGGAAAGCATCGGGATACTATGGGACCGGTCCGAAAATGCAAACTGGGTAAGTCGGGCGTGAATATGTGGGCATTGCTGGTTCGCGCGGGATGAACTCGATGGTCGAGAGAATCGGTGGGTGGCTTGACAGAATCGATCCCGGCGTCCATCGCCGCGTCAAGGGCCTGCGACTGGTAACCGCATATGGCATTGCCGCGATGCTGGGCGCGCTTCTCTACAGCTCGTATCACATCTCGGGCGGCTCGTTTCTCAGTTACCTAGCCGCCGGCTTCGGCCTCTGGGCGAGCGTTTCAGAAGGTCAGGCAACACGCTGGTTGTCTACTCGCGATCTTGTGATCCTGAATGCTGCCGCGGTGACGGGCGCACTTAGCTTTATCGCTCTTGCGCCGATCTTCATGCGCCATGGGCCGCTGGGGCCGGAGTGGATCCTGATCACGGGCGCGTTTCTGGTTGGATA
>JBEKXC010000187.1:0-8706 GCA_049512435.1 Terriglobales bacterium
GATTCTGCTGACGCTATGTGCTCTGCTTTGCGTCGCCCTCGCAGGCTGTCACAAGGCGAAGCCCCACAGCGTCACGCTCACGTGGCGATCACCCCCCGTAACTCCCGGCGTCCAGATTGTCGGCTACAACGTGTATCGGACTACCGCCCCGAGCAGGCAATTCGTAAGAATCGCTTCCCGAGTTCCAGGCCCACCTTATGAAGATCGCCTGGTGCTCAGCGGCCGTACCTATTTTTATGTTGTGACGTCTGTGGATCAAGGCGGCCGGGAGAGCAGGTTCTCCGACGAAGCACGAGCCGCGATTCCCTGAGATGGCTAATTCGGAATGACGGCTGTTGCCTGATTCGAGTATCCGCTCTGCTGCGATTCGGCATTCTCGGCCGTGACCACGTAATAGTAGGTCGTGCCAGAGACGACCGTGCTGTCGGTGTAGGCGGTCGAACTGTCGAGTGAGGAGTTGATCATGGTGTACGGACCACCCGACACGGTGCTGCGGTAGATGTTGTAGCCGACTGCGCTCTCGGAGGCGTTCCAGGTGAGGTCCACGGTGTGCTGAGTTTGCGCGATTCCCGTACCGGTCAACGACTGCACGGTCGGCGAATTCGATGCGTTGCTCGAGAATGACAAAGACGCGGAAGTGGCGCCACTCGACTGCGGTGTGAAAGTGACGGTGAAAGGAGCGAACTGACCGGCAGGGATGGTTACCGGAAACGAAATTCCGGAGAGCACAAACTCACCGTTGTTAAGAGTTGCCAATGTGACCGTGACCGACGCGCCGCTGGCGATCAGGCTACCGTTGAGCGACGAACTCGTTCCATCGACCACGTTGCCAAAGTTGAGACTGGCGGGAGAGACTGCCAACGTTCCCGCAGCCGTTCCCGTCCCCGAAAGAGCGATATTGAGCGGCGAGTTGGAGGCGTTCGACACCACCGACAGGCTTCCGCTCGCCGTACCGGCACTGGTCGGCGTAAAGGTCGCAGAAAACGTTATGCCTTGATTTGGAGTGAGCGTGAGCGGTAAGTTCAATCCACTGATTGAGAACATCGCCCCGGTCAAGTTTGCTGCCGAGATGGTGACAGCCGATCCGCCCGTATTGGTCAAGGTTTCCGAGAGACTGCTGTTGCTGCCGACCTGAACGCTGCCGAACGCCAGATTGGCGGGATTAGGGGAGAGTGTTCCTTGAGAGACTGCAACTCCCGTGCCAGAGAGATTCAGCACTACCGAGCTGTTTACCTGCTCTGAGGTGGTGGAAAAGGTCACGCTTCCGGTGTAATTTCCGCTTCCAGGGGGCGCGAACGTCACTGTCGCCGGAGTCGTGTCTCCGGGCTGCAACGTAAGCGGCAGGTTGAGGTTGCTCAGTGCAAAGCCCGCACCGCTCAGCGTTGCCTGGTTGACACTGAGAGTGCTGCCGCCGCTGTTCGAAAGAGTCACGGTGGTGTTCTGACTGGACCCAACGGCCACGTTGCCGAAAGCAATCTGCGGCGGATTCAGCGAAAGCGTACCGGCCGCGACCGCATTGCCGGAGGCGACCAGCGAAACAATGGTCTGCGCATTCTGACTTTCGAAAGCAATCGTGACGGATGGATCGCCGGGAGCGGCAGGTTGGAACGTGACATTAAAGGGAGTGTTTTGTCCCGCAGCCAGCACCAATGGCAGCGTGATACCGGTGACTTGGAAGCCGGAGCCCAATCCTGCAATCGAGCTGACGGTAACCGAAGAAGAGGTATTGTTGGAGATCGTGTCAGCCAGCGTCGCGCTGCTGCCGACGGCCACGTTTCCGAAGCTCAGGCTGCCATTCGCTACGCTGACAGCGCCAGTGGGACCCGGACCCGAACCTCCGGTCAGGCCTCCGCACCCAGCAAGGAGCAGCAGGCTGGCCGCAATTCCGAGGGAGATGGCCAAACGGCGATTCAATCGATACCTGTTCAACGCGACCTCAGTTTTTTGCCGTTGCCGCATGCTAATACAACGGCGGGGGTTTCCTGGTCACCGGATGCCCTAACTATTCAGCCCCGGCATAACCAGTGTCACTGAGGGCGGCCGGACGTCATAGATTGCGAAGGGCCAGCTGGGCGCGGCATCTGGCCAAGATCCGCGCGGCCAAATCCCCCTAGCTTGGCTGCACTGTTGTGCGAAAGGCGCGAAAGCGTGGGAAAGGAGGACAGGCCCAAGCAGGAAAAGAGGACAAACCTATAAGTCATTGCTAATAAAGGGGAACTGGGCGTGCAGGCTAAGAATCCCGAGGCCGCGTTTCCTCGAGTAATGGGGGGAGGTGTACCTCGGTAATTAAAGAATCCAGGGGGAACGGGGAGGACACAGGCGGAAGCCACGCCCCTACAACTTTCTGGCGGACCAGCTTTGCTAGAGCTTCGCGGCGAGCGAGCGAAGCGTCCCGCGAGAGGATGGAACGGTAACTCGATCAGCCTGCGAATCGCTATCGGGGGAGGACGAGTGCCCCCGCCGACGGCGGAACCACGCAGCGGCCCTGCTTTCGGCCTCTGCCAGTTGTTGAGGAGACATTGTCTGGCGGGTGTTTTTCTTGCCGGTCTCGATCCGTTCGAGCATCAAGGTCCCGGTTTTTTCTGCAAGCAGGTACCACATGCACGCGGAAACAGAGGCGGCCTGGAACCCAGGGACTTGTCCCTCTGCATTGTTCTCAACATCCTTGATCTGTGAAAAATGCTCGGCCATGTGGAGTTGCGCCGAGGGGTCACCGGCCTCGGCGGATTCAATAATCGCAGCGAATGCTTTGCTCTCTCCGTTAGCGCCTCGTTGCGGGGACTGCGAGTTGTTCATGGTCAAATAGAGCAACTCGGTGCGACTCGAAACTCCCAGCTTGTCAAAAATGCGGAACAGATAATTCTTGACCGTGTGTGGGCTGAGCTCGAGAGCTGCAGCGATTTCGCGATTGGACATACCCCCGGCCACGTGCTGGATGACCTGGCGTTCGCGCACGGAGAGGAGTTCGATTCCCTGGTGATTGGTAGCGCGGACCATAGGCGAGTTGGCGAGAGCCTCAAGAGCATGATCGAGATCGATGCTACGCGCCCATATCTGACCTTCATGAACGTTCCGAATGCACTTGCAGAGGCTCTCGATTCTCTCTTGCTTGGAAAAAATTCCCCTTGCGCCGGCGCGAAAGCACTCCAGAACATCCTGGGGTTTGGAGGAGTCCAGCAAGATGACGCCCCTGATCTGGGGCCGGAGCGCACGCATCTCCCGCAACACCTGGGTACCGTGTCCGGGCTGGTTGTCCAAATTGTGACTGATCACAACGACGTCGATCGGCACACGAGTGACGGCGGCCAACAGTTCTTCGGAATTCGTGGCCTCAGCTACCACCTGCAGGCCGTGATCGCTGCGCAGAGCATCGGCCAGGAGTTGAGTGTGGATGCGAGTGCTGTCGGCAACGACAATGCTGACAAAGTCCGAGCCCAGGTTCTCATCGGGTGACATCGGGTCTCCTGAAATTGGTTGTACGAAGCGGTGGGGGGCTCAAGCGATTCCGTTCGTAAAAACCGTATAGATACTGAATGTACAGTGGCCTCGGGGGATTGGGGGAATGTAACGCAAGAAAAGCCCGGCCAGACTCTCTTGTACTAGCGAATGTATCACTAAAGTCAGGAGACGGCAAGCAAGGGAATTGCAACCTATGCAAAATGGTGCATTGGTGATCGCGACCCTTGTCCCAGTTTGACAAGTTGCACGACAATGCAAGGGATCGGGCTCCAGCAGCCGTTTCGATTAACCCGGGCAGGACTTCCCGAACAATCATCATGTCAATGAGATACCGACGATCATCTTGTCCGATTGTCGAAATCGAGAGCGAACTAATCGCCCCTCCGAAAGCGTATACCACGGCTGTGCCATAGAATAATGTCTCCAGTCCGTGTACCTTAGTCATGAGAAGATCAGCCCGAGTCCAATAGAGGGACTATGTCCTAAGAAGTTCTACCACTTGCACGCCCTTGCAAGTGACGTTAGTGTTACACCAACTAAGCAACTCCCCCCGCTGATTTTGTATTCCTGATGCTTTCCTCCCCCCGAAGGCGTTGACTTACTCCCCCGTGCGTTTGCAGGCGGACCCATTTCATGGGACCCAGAGGGCGAAGCTATGAGTATTTCCCATCAGATCTACGAGGCGGGCGGCGGACTAAGCCCATGGTTATCGCAGGGAGAACCGCGCTGGTACGCGCTGCACACCAGAGCGCGTCACGAAAAATCGGTCGAGCGGCGGCTGCGCGATCAAGGCATGGAAATGTTCCTGCCAACCACCATGCAAGTACATCGCTGGAGCGATCGCAAGAAAAAGGTGGAAGTGCCGCTATTCAGTTGCTATGTGTTCGTCCGCTGTAGTTTGAGTGCAGAAGACCGGACACGCGTCTACCAGGTGGACGGTGTGCACGGCTTTGTCGGTACTCGCGGGTCGAGCCTGCCGATTCCCGATGAACAAATCGAAAACATACAAAAGGTTCTAACCCAGTCGGCGCCTTGGCGTTCGTACCCCTTTCTAAAGGTGGGGCAGCGGGTGCGGATACGTGGTGGAGCGATGGACGGAGTGGAAGGCGTGTTCTTGTCTGAAAACGGCGACCACAGCCTGATTGTTTCCGTCGATGCGATTCAGCGGTCGATGGCCGTGCGAATTGATGGGTACGACGTCGAGCCGGTCTGAAGAGCAGGTCTCAGGTCTCAGGAAAAGCAACACCGTAGTCGAAAGAAGTCGTTGTAGTTCACTCACCAGTCTCCTCGTCCGCGATTCAAGATTCTTAGCCATTCTAGTCACTCATAGCCATGTATCAGCCAGAAATCGAACAAATCAGAGAAGAGTTGTACTTCATCTCAGCCAGCGCAGCTACGCGCCGGTTGCGTACGCAGGCACAATTGCTCTCGCAGACTGAGGTGCCGGTGCTGATTACCGGAGAAGCTGGCAGCGGGAAGGCGACCGCGGCCCAGCTAATCCATTCCCTGTCGATTCGTTCCAGCTTCCCGTTCATGCGGGTGCAGTGCGCGGTGCTCACTTCCGACCTGCTGGAGAATGAATTATTCGGTTACGAACACGCTTCTGCCGATGGGCGCCCGGAATCGACGCTAGGAAAGTTCGAGCAATGTGCCAAGGGAACGATCCTGCTGGATGAATTCGATGCCATGCCGGACGCCGTACAGCGCCGTCTTTTGAACGTGCTGGAAACGGGAGAATTTGTCCGGTGCGGCGGCCAGAACCCGATCCGGGCCGATGTGCGCATCATCGCGGCCACAAGCGGCGACCTGGAGCTGGCCGCTACCGAGAAGAGAATTCAGGAAGAGCTGTTCTACCGCTTGAGCGTTTTCGAGTTGCGTGTACCACCTCTGAGGGAGCGGCACGAAGAGATCCCGCTGCTGCTTGGGCACCTGATGAACCGGCTGACCCGGCGCTATGGCGTGCCAGCACCGCACTTTTCCAGCACGTTGCTGGATGCATGCCAGCAGTATGCGTGGCCCGGCAACCTGCGCGAACTGGAGAACTTTGCCAAGCGCTTTCTGGCGCACGGCGATGAGGCCGCGGCGTTGCATGAATTGCATTCGCGTCCCGATCACGGACTCGTAAGTAAAGGTGAGAATGGGAACGGAAATGGAAACGGACACGCGAAACCCAGCGTTCACCTCTCGAATACGCACCCAGCGGAAGAAAAATCGTCTCTGAAGTTGCTGGTAAGAAACGCAAAAGGGGAAACGGAGCGCAGCGCGATTGCCCAGGCACTCGAACAGACGCACTGGAATCGAAAGGCGGCGGCTCGTTCACTGAATATCAGCTATCGTGCGCTGCTTTACAAGATCCAGGAGTACCACCTGGTGCCCCCCGTAGACTCTTCACGACTTTTCGCTGCCGATGGTTTGCGGCAAGTGAAATAGCGTTGCCATGGAAACAGTTGCGATTGAACTCGGTAGTATTGAACAGATACGATTGAAGCGGTGTATAGCTGAGAGGCATTGCTTATGACGCAACCCTTCGCGGCCCATCGAATCATGCAGGCCCTGGCGCTTCTGGTCGTGGGTTCCATCGGAGCGTTCGCACAATCCGATTCCGCATCGCACCCGCCCGCCGCTGCGACCGATAAGCAGGCAGCCGGTAAAGCGGCCGAGAAGTCCGGTGAAGGATCGCGAGCCGCGCATTCGGATAGTTCCTACGTGATTGGCGCCAATGATGTCCTGGCAGTCAATGTGTGGAAAGAACCAGATATCTCGCGTTCCGTTCCCGTGCGCTCCGATGGAAAGATTTCTCTGCCGTTAGTCGGCGAGTTGCAGGCCAGTGGTCAGACTCCCCAGCAGCTGGAGCAAGAAATCACAAAGCGCCTGCAGAACTATATCTCCGAGCCGGAAGTCACGGTCATCGTTACCGATAGCAAGAGCCAAAAGGTGAATATCCTGGGGATGGTGTCGCGCCCCGGAGCTTATTTATTGACGAGTTCGACCACGGTCCTCGATGCGGTTGCGATGGCCGGCGGTTTCAAAGACTTTGCCAAGCAGAAATCCATTTATGTTCTTCGACAAGCTCCGGACGGAACGCAGCAGCGAATCCCGTTCAACTACAAAGATGTGATCAAGGGCAAGAATCCGGAGCAAAATATTCGCTTGCAAGCTGGCGATACCGTGGTGGTTCCGTAGTGGCGATGATGAGTATTCGACGCTGCTTGATTCTCGGATGGCTGGTGGCTGGGTTGCAAGTTCTCTCGGCAGAGCAGAATCCGCCCGCGCAGAACCCACCGTCCCAGAGTTCCAGCAATGGTTCCGGCAACAGTGACGAAAGCGCCAGAACGGCTCCGGCGGCCGCACTTTCGGGCTTAGCGGGGATGCAGGGGCACGGTGACACCGGAGACACCAGCAGTAATTTGCCCCCCATACCAGCGTTGCTTGGTGGAATCGGGATTTCTCCTGCATTTCTTTCGGAGATGGAAGAATCGAATTACCTCCGAGGCGGGGTGAATTTGGGCGGCGTTTACGATTCGAACCCGCTGCTGGCTTCGAGCGGGGCGGAAAGCAATACGAGCGAGTCGATCTTCCCCAACATTAGGATCGATGAAACCTCTTCTCGAATGCGCTGGACGCTGGGATACGCTGGCGGCCTCACGGTGAATCAGAAGTTCACGAGCGAGAATGAGGGATCGCATAATCTGAATTTCGACTCGCAATACCGACTGAGCCCGCATGTGAATTTGCGGGTGGCCGAAAACTTTTCCATGACCACCGGATTGTTCGACGCAGGCAATGGCGCCGACGTCGTCGCGGGCTCGGGCGGACCGAATGCCAGTCTGATTACGCCCCTGGCCACGCAAAAATCTGATGTGACGACCGTCGAGACGAACTATCACTTTGCCTTGAATGATTTGATTGGGGCTAGTGGATCATTCTTTGATTCGCACTTCAGCAATGTCGCCGCGGGAGCGCAGTTGGCGAACACCCAAACCGCCTCGGGGTCTGCATTCTGGCTGCACCAGCTTTTTCATGGAGACTGGGGCGGCGTAAGTTACCGTTTCCAGCGCATCACTTTTAATCCTGGCGGCGGTGAGACTCAAGTTCATAGTTTCCTCGCGGTGGACACAGTGAACCTTTCCAACCGATTCACGCTGACTGGTTTCATCGGTCCTCAATACGTGGACAACCAGGGTTTGGTTCCGGGTGCGCTGCAGTCGACGCAATCGAATGAATGGTCCGTTGCCGGTGGAGTGGAGGGCGGCTGGAAGAATCAACACAACAGCTTGTCCGCTGGGTACTCACGAACCATCATCGACGGCGGCGGCCTTTTGGGTGCGGTGCGTTTGCAGACGGTTCACGGCAGCTTCCGGCGCCAACTGACTCCAGGGTGGGCGGCCGCCCTCACCGCGAGTTACGGAACGAACCAGTCGCTGATCGTGCCCTTCGCGACCAGCGCGAGTTCAATCAATTTAACTTCGGCAGGCATCCTGCTGGAACGTAACGTAGGGAAAAGCCTCGGGCTGCGGATGGGTTACTCGCATGATTTTCAAGAGCAGTTTGGACTGCCCGCCCCAACCGCAACGCAGAATGCGAACCGGAATCGGGTTTTCGTAACGCTGTCGTACCAGTGGGCCAAACCTTTAGGAATGTAGGCATGGAAGAAGAACTGCAAGAATCAGGCGAGCCCATAGATTTTGCCCAGATCAAGGGAATCGTCCGCCGGCGCCGGTGGCAATTTCTGGTGCCTTTTTTCTGCGGCTGGGTGCTGGTGTGGGGAGCGAGTTGGCTGATCCCTTCGACCTATCGGTCGGGAACGCTGATTCTGGTCGAGCAGCCCTCCGTGCCTGAGAAATATGTTGAGTCGAACATCGAAAGCGACATTCAGCACCAGCTGGACAGCATTACGCAGCAAATCCTTAGCCGCACCCGCCTGCTCCGCATCATTGACAATCTCGGTCTCTATGCCGCGGACCGGAAGCACACGAGCCCCGACGATCTAGTGGAGACGATGCGGAAGGACATCGAAATCGAACTGTCGCACGGCGATGACAGGAAGCTCTCGGCCTTCAATATCTATTACGCGAGTCGCGATCCGAAGTTGGCCCAGCAGGCGACGAGCGAACTTGCCAACCTCTTCATCACGGAGAATCTGGAACAGCGACAGGAGCGTTCCCAGAATACGACCAAGTTCCTCGAAGATCAGCTCGATCAGGCGCGCGCCAAACTGGCGGCGCAAGAAGCGAAATTGCGCGTGTT
>JBEKXC010000188.1:0-8695 GCA_049512435.1 Terriglobales bacterium
ACCGGAGTCACCTGCCGCGAGCCGCTGGTTGCCACAGGGCCAATGGTGTCGATGCTGACGTCGGTGGCGTTGGTGGTCTGCCATGTCAGTGTTGTCGATTGCCCCTGGTCGATAGTGTTAGGGTTCGCCGAGAGCGAGGCAGTGGGAGCGTTTGGTGCGGGCGGCGGGGGTGGCGGCGGCGGAGCAGCCTTCTTCGCGCATGCGGCCAGAAACACGATTGTACTCAGTGTGAATACCAGGATGCTGCATCTCACTATCGTCATTCTCATTGCGTGCTTCACTGGTTCCTCTTTTCTGTGCGCCCACATAATGGCGTGCAATTTGCAGCTTGACGATTTGCAGCTTGACGACAGGGCGCACTTTCGGCCAGCCGCAAGATCCGTGCTTTTCAATAGCTCGTGGCGAAACTCCAGTCTCTTGCCCCAGCGCCTGAAGGCGCTTTCATGAGTGTCTCCTGCGGCACGCCTGAAGGCGTGCCCTGATACGAACCTTATGCTCAGACTTGAATCTTATGCCCTGATAGGGACCTCATGCCATGATGCAAACCACATCTGCATCACGGGCTGTCAATTAAATCTACTTCCAACTCCAGTTGGGCTGCGTGTTCGCGCCATCAAAGGTTAACTGCTTCACATTGGTGCCGTCCGCCAGCATCGTCCATATCTGATCCCTGCCGGAGCGGTGGGATTGAAACACAATGTGCCGGCCATCCGGAGACCAGCAGGGATAATCGTTGAACCCCGCGTCGTGCGTGAGTTGTACCCACTGCTTGCTGGCGACGTCCATTAAATAGAGGTCGTTGGAACCCGGCTCTCCTGGCCCATACTTGCGAGTCCATGAGAAAGTCAGAAACTGTCCGTTCGGCGACCAGTTGGGAGAAACTGCGTAGCCTTGATCGGTGACACGCTGCAGGTTGGTGCCGTCGGCTTCCATGGTATAGATCTGGGGCAGGCCGGTTCGACCGCTGACGAAAGCGATCTGGGCGCCGGTCTTGCGATTCCAGGTCGGAGAAATGTCGGGCCCCTGGCCGTTCGTCAGGCGGCGCGAGTTCCCTCCCGATGCATCGACTACGTAGATGTTGGGATAGCCGTTGCGCGAGGACGAGAACGCGATCTTGCCATCGGGAGACCATGAAGGGGAAAAATTCATGCCTCCGAGACGCGGGAAACTGACCAGGCGGTTGAGATCGAATGAATACATCATAATTTCCCAGCTGTTCTTGGTAGCGGAACTGAAGGCCAGCCGCGAAGCATCGGGCGAGATGCTCGGAGAGAGAGAGATGCTTCCCAGGTGCGTGACCTGCTGCTGGTTGGCGCCATCGTAGTCCATCATCCAGATTTCTTTGTTGCCGGTACGCTTGCTGACGAAATAGATCTTGGTTTCGGCGATGCCGGGTACGCCTCCGCCCAAACGGAAGATGATTTCGTCGGCAAAGCGGTGCGCGATGACGCGTACAGCGTCGGTCGTAGCGCTATCGGCGTACTGCTTGCCGAGGACCTGCGGCGACTTCTCGTTCTTCACGTCGTAGAGCCATCCCTGGACCGTGACTTTGCCGGCGGCTGCGCCCAGGTTGCCGAAGGCGAGCATGGAGGTATTTGGCGGCGGAGAATTCCACGCTGAAAAAGTGACCTCGGAGGGTTGTCCCGGCCCCTGCAGGGGATAGAAACTCTTGGAGACGAGATCGAAAATTCCAGCGTTGTCGAGATCGTTCCAGAGTACGTCGTTGAAGGTCTTGAGGAGCGCTACGTTGTTGGCGTCGTTGGTCGATGGCTTGAAGTCGGCTGCGGCCAGGCGCACGCGCTCGACGCCCAGCCCGGTGCCGGTGCGAATCCAGTCTTGCGCGGAACTGGCGGCTGCCAACAGAAGTAGCACGGCGGCGGTGATCAAAGCACGGTGACGGATGGGGCAAGCTGAGATACTCAATTTGTGCTCCCTATTGGCGGCTGGTCGTTTGTCGTTGGTCATTGGTCGCTGACAAAACCGTAGCAGAACTCCAATCTTTTTCTCAGCGCCTGAAGGCGCTCTCATGATCCAGGTCCGGCGGTACGCCTGAAGGCGTGCCCTGATACGGACCCTACTGCGGCCTTCCAAACGACCAGCGACCAGCGACTAACGACTGACTCACCTCTTGTAATCGAACCAGAACTCTACCGACACTTTGCTTCCGGAATAATTTGACGGCAACGGGCCGAAAGAATCAATGCGCTGGAGCGCGCGGACTGCCGACTGGTCCAACGACGGCACGCCACTCGATTGCTCGATTTCGACGTTCGACGGGTGACCGTCGCGCGCGATATCGAATGTCAAATAAACCCGCTTCGCCTCAGAGATGCGCGGGTCGACTTCGTATTTCAGCCAGTTTTCGGTAACCTTCCGCTGCACGGCGTCTACGTACCAGGCAAACTGGCTGCCGAAATCTCCGCCGCTTCCGGTAAATCCAAATCCTCCCTTGGCAGCGCCCGCGTTCATGGTGTAGGGGCCGCTGACCGGGCCGCCTTCGCCGTACGGAATCTGATTCGACTCGGATGATTCTGGTTCCGTCTTGCGTTTGGTTGCGCTTTGGACCGGTGCGGTTTTCTTGATCTTCGTGTTCTTGTCGGGAATCGGAATCGCTTCCGGTTCTTTTTCCTGCACGGTGGGCTGCGATTTCGACAGTCCCTTGGATTCCGTTGCCAGCACATTCGTTGTTTCTGTCGGATTAGCGGGCAAGGGAACCGCGCTCACGAGGGTTGCTCCCATGGCATCTCCTGTGCCGCCGCTGCCCCAGCCTGTGCCACGGATGCCTTGAATAAACGTTGCGTAGAGCACGACGACCGCGGCGAATGCCAGATGCAGGCCGAACGACCAGGCCAGCGGACGGCGCAACTGCGCGTGTTCGGAATAAATGTCGAAGCCGTCCATGTGAAAATCGTCCACGTGAAAATCGTCTACGTGAAAATCAGTGATGGCCGCTCTGCGTATCCATCGGCTGCGTAACGATGCTCACGTTGCTGATTCCTGCCTGCTTGATCGCGTCCATGACCGTGGCGAAGGCGCCAAACGGCACATCTTCGTCAGAGCGCAAGAAGATCGACTGGTGTTGCGGATCGCGAATTTTCTGGCGGAGACGCGCCCCGATCTGGTTGATGTTGATGGGATCGTTGCCCAGAAAAACTCTCTGCGATTTGTCGATGCTGATGACGAGGCGCTCTTCGGTGATCTCTTTGACGGTGCGAGTGTGCGGGACGTTGACTTCGATTCCGGACTGCAGCACGGGCGCGGTCACCATGAAAATGATGAGCAGCACGAGGACGACATCCACCAGCGGCGTGACGTTGATGTCGGCAAGCGCCGTCTGAGTGCGTCCGTTGGCGGTGGTGAAGGCCATCAGCGACGCGCCTCGGTAGCGGGTATCGCCGGCTGGCGGTCTGTTGTCTGCGTCTGTCGCTCAACCAGGTTAAGCATCTCCAGAGTGAAGTCGTCGTTGCGCGAGGCCATTTCACGAACGGAGCCGATGATGAGGTTGTACGCGATCACGGCCGGGATGGCTGCGGCCAGTCCGGCGGCGGTGGTAATCAGAGCTTCAGAAATTCCGGGAGCGACCGCGCGCAAAGTGGCCGCGCCGGCCGTACCCAGGCCGTGGAAAGCGTCGATGATTCCCCAGACCGTTCCAAACAGTCCGATGAACGGCGTTACCGCACCGGTGATCGCGAGCCACGGGACATTGCGTTCGAGGCGGGTGATTTCCTCAGAAGACGCGATCTGCATGGCGCGCTGAATGGCCACGAGGTTGTGAATGCCGCCGGTCGTTCCCATCTGGCGTTTGAACTCCGCGACCGCCCCTTCAAACACGCCCACCAGCGGGCTGGGACGGAATTGTTCGGCAACCGAGGCAATGTCCTGCAGGCGTTGCGCTTTGCGAAAAGATCGGACGAAGCGTCCGCTTTGTCCGTGTGCGCTGCGGATCAGCCGCCACTTGGAAAGAATCACGGCCCAGGAGAGTACGCTGAAGGCGAGGAGCAGGAAAAGTACGGTCTTCGCGACCGGACCGGTCTGAAGGACAAGATCAACGATTTCGCCGCCGACAAACGTCAGGACAAACGACAGCAGGACGGAAGAGAAATGCATTGGTTTAGGGAAAACCCCTAAGCAAGATTATAGATCAGGCTGGCGGCGCGGTCCGCCAAGGTATCGCATCGGTCAACGTACCGTTGAATCATTGAGGCAATGAAGGATTGAGTCATTTGATTGGAATGGCTCAATGATCCAATACCTCAAGGATTCAATATCGCTATTCTGGAATGACCGCTTCGGCGACGTTGGAGTAGGCGCTCTGTTGACCTTGCGCGTTCACCTCAGTTGCGACGTAAAAGTAGGTCGTTCCGGAGACAACCGTGTAGTCTGTGTAGTTGGTCGAAGCATCCAGCCCGGTGTTAATCATCTGGTACGGGCCGCCCTGGGCGGTGCCGCGGTAGACGTTGTATCCCACCGCTTCCCCGTCTCCGGGGTTCCAGGAAAGATAGACGTTAGGAGAGCCTGGGGCCACTCCCGTACCGGTCAGCGCTTCCGTCGTTGGTGAGTTCGCTGCGTTGCTGATGAATGCCGCTTGGCCGGAGGCCGTGCCCGTGGCGTTCGGGGTGAATTGAATCGTGACGGGGAGGCTCTGTCCGACTTCGAGAGTTGCCGGCAGATTCAGCCCGATGATGGCGAACTCCGAGTTCGTCGACTGGTCCGACCAAATGGTTACGGCAGCGTCCGAGGCCGTGAGCGTAGCCTGCAGACTGCTACTCGACCCCACCGTTACATTGCCGAAGTTGAGGGCGGCGGGACTAATTCCCAGTTGCGCGCCGTCGGCGACGCCGGTCCCCGAGATTTTCATTTCGAGAGGGGAACCCGGGGAGTTGCTGATGATTATGAGGATGGCGGAGGTCCATCTCAATTCGGTCGGCGTGAAAATGACGGGCAACTCGACGCTTGACCCGGGCTCTACATTCGCCGGTAGAGGGAATTCGCCGAAGGAGAAATATTTCCCTTGCACCGACGTGGAGGTGATGGTGAGTGTCTCGCTCCCAGTGTTCGAGAGTTGGAAAGAGTAGGTGAAAGAATCGCCGACAGGGACTTTACCGAAGGGATGCCGGCAAGGATCGCATTGCAACTGCTGGGCCTCGACACGAACTGTCATCAAGGCGCAGAACAGCAATGCGATTACGAGTGGGGGAAGGGATCGCATGACATTATCTTCGGCAAACCCGCGCCATCGCGCAAAAATCGAAGGTTCAATCGTCACAAATGGTTAGTGCAGCTTGCGATTGGCATTAGTTCAGCGCTGGACCGGCGTTAGTGCAGTGTTGGACTGGCCGTTGGTTCAGTGGCGAACGCGGGTGTGGTCTGTGCTATGCTGCGCATAAATTACAGAACGCCGCAGGTTACGATCGTCGTCAGTTAAGATCGTCGTCAGTCAGATTGCGGGGAATCTTGTGCTGGCCGAACTTCGACTCGAAAATTACGCGGTCATCGACAATGTCGCGATCGAATTCGCGCCGGGTCTGAATCTTCTGACCGGCGAGACCGGGGCGGGGAAATCCATTCTGATTGACGCCCTGGGATTACTGCTGGGTGAAAAAGCATCCTCCGATGTGATCCGTACGGGCGCTGAACGGGCGGTGGTCGCTGCCGTGTTTGAGAGCGAAGGAGCGGCGGCGCGTTCCATCACAGGGATCCTGGAAACGAACGGTTTGGACGCGGAGAATGGCTCGCTGATTCTGCGGCGCGAGATTGCTCCCGGCAGCAAGGGACGGGTTTTCATCAATAATCAGCCGGCTACCGTGGCGGTGCTGAAACAGATTGCGCCTCACCTGGCGGTGATCCACGCGCAGAATGAATCGATCGTAAACTTCGATGCCGCAGCGCGGCAGGACCTGCTCGATGCTTACGCTGGCGTCGAATTGAAGGACGTATCCAGCGCATTCGCACGCTGGAAGCAGATTCGCGGACGCATTGCCGAACTCGAACAGGACGAGCAGGATCGTATGCGGCTTCTGGATCTGTGGAATTTCCAGTGCCGTGAAATCGAAGAGGCGCGGCTGCGGGCGGGCGATCGTGCGCAGGGAGGTCCGCAAGAAGACGAGCAACTGGAGGCCGAGAAGCGCGTCTTGACCAATGCCGAGAAGATTTACGGGGCGGCCATCAATGCCTTCGACCTGCTGTATGAGGGCAACGCTTCGACTTCATCGAGCCTGCGCGCCGCACAGAAGCACATCGAGGAACTCGCTCGTTACGAGCCGAAGTTTCAGGAAGCGCTGGCGGCTTTGGAGTCGGCGCGCATCAGCGTCGAAGATGTGGGCGCGACGCTGCGCGATTATGCAGGGGGAATCCAGGCTTCGCCCGAGCGCCTCGCGGAGATTGAAGAGCGTCTGGCTGTGCTGGATCGGTTGAAGCGCAAGTACGGGCCTACGCTGGAGCAGGTCATTGCCTTTGGGGAAGATATCCAGCGAAAACTTTCAGAGATGGAGAATAAAGATCAAGTATTACTTGAACTGCGGGCTCAGCTGGCCGTGGCTGCCGAGGAATATCGCAAAGCCGCCCACAGCGTCTCGCGCAAACGTTTGGAGGCTGGACGGAAATTAGAGAAGCTGGTCGAGGCCGAGATCAACGACCTTGCCATGCGCGCGAGTTTTCGCATCGTTGTTAAGGAAGCTGTTGAAGAAGCTGTCGAAGAAGCGGAAGCGCATTGGACTTCCTCGGGCATCAACCAGGTGATCTACTGCATTACGACCAACGTGGGCGAGACCATGCGTCCACTGGAGCAGATCGCCTCGGGCGGCGAACTTTCGCGTGTCATGCTGGCGCTGAAGGCGAGTGTCGAGACGGGGATGAATCCGGCGGGGAATCCGAAAAAGAAGTCGGCGGCCGCGCAGCGCACGTTAGTCTTCGACGAGATTGATACAGGCATCGGAGGCCGCGCCGCCGAGGCTGTGGGGAAGAAATTGAAAGCGCTTTCCAAAGGCAATCAGGTGCTCTGCGTTACTCACTTGCCGCAGATCGCAACCTTTGCCGATCACCATTACTTGATTGAAAAGCGCGAAGCTGGCGGGCGCGCTAAGACCACCGTTCGCGAGATCACCGGCGAAGAACGCACTGAAGAAGTGGCTCGCATGCTGTCGGGAGCTAAGTTGACTGAGAGTTCTCGGAAACATGCGGAGCAGATGATTCGGGCTAACGGGTGAGTGAAGACAGAATGCGCAATCCTTGGCTGGAACTTCCTAATGAAAGTCCGTACGTTCTTGCCATAGATCGCGAGAGTATCGCTCGGTTCAGTGTACGAACTGCAGGGGAACACCGTCTTAATGTTGGAACTATTCCTGAGCCGTTTATAGGAAGTCCCGAAGTTGCGAAGGTTATCTTGCTGAACTTAAATCCTGGTGACGCGCCAGAAGATGAGGCCAATCACCGCGACCCAGTGTTTAGGAGGGCATTGATCTCCAACCTTCGTCACGAATCTCAAGAATATCCGTTCTACCCTCTGAATCCGGAATTCGCTGGAACAGGCTGTGCCAAGTGGTGGAATAAGTGTCTTCGAGCGCTATTCGACCTAGGAGGCTTGCATCGAAGCGACGTTGCCCAACGAATATGCGTGATTGAATGGTTCCCATATCACTCTCGGAAGTTCAAGGGCTTGCCCGGTGGCCGGCCCTGCGCTTCGCAGAGCTATTCCTTCGAGATTGCCAAAAGAGAGCTGGAATCAGGAAAGCTCGTCGTTGGGATGCGAGCAAAAAGACGCTGGAACGATGTGAGCCCGGCTTTCGCAGTAGTGCCATATCTGCGGAATCCTCAATGCTGCTGCATAAGCCCGGGTAACACGGACGGAGACTTGTTCACTCGAATCGTAGAAACCCTTCGATGAGCTCGTGAGTTCGAATCATGGGAATCCAACCTGCTTATAGACTTGTTCGTTGGTGAGGTCGACCTTTGCGCCGTTGGAGACGACCAGCGGGAACTGGACTCTCTTCGGGCGCTGGCCCTGCACGAGCGCGCTTCTGATTCCCGCCACTACCAACTCGCGGACGGAGCAACTACTGGCGGCGGGTTGTGCTTTTAGCTTTCGGTATAGGTGCGTCGGGATGTCGACGGTCGTTCGAACGGAATCCGGTCTCATAGCCCAATTATCCCATGTGTTTCGGAAGCGACAGCCGGTAGAATGAGACATAGCAACAGTCACCATTCGGAAGGCCAAGGCCAACCTCTCGCGTCTGATCGCGAGGGCCTGCCGGGGCGAGGAGATCGTCATCGCTCGTGGGAAGACGCCGGTAGTGCGCTTGGTCGCGCTTCGAGACGCGCAGGGCAACCGCAAACCGGGAGCTTGGAAGGGCAAGATTTTCTGTACGCCCGATGCTTTTGCACCTTTGACCGAGTCATTATGGTTTACGTTTCCCAGCGCTGAAGCGCTGGGCTAAGTTCGGTCGCCCCTCCGGGCCTGATCTCGGTGTCGCTGGCCGCTAGTGGGTGCCCTCCGTTCACCCCTCCTATTTCCCCTTCCGCTGCTAATCCTCACATCATCAAAGGCTTACATTGACCTTGGGTGCATCTTTCGATACCCTTACTGCATCTTTTACTTTGAGAAAGTGTACCCTAGTGGGTGGGGGAAGCTGCTTGTCTGAGGCCAGGAATTTTCATACTAAGACCTTACTGCTTTTGAAGCCGCGCGGATTTTGCGCTG
>JBEKXC010000189.1:0-8674 GCA_049512435.1 Terriglobales bacterium
AGACACTCCGAAGGCGATGTTTTCGCGGATGGTGTCACTGAAGAGGAAGGTTTCCTGCGGCACGAAGCCGATCTCGCGGCGCAGGGAATCGAGAGGGAATTGGCGAACGGGACGGCCGTCAATGAGGACCGCGCCAGGTTCGGCGTCGTAGATGCGCGGGATCAGGTTGACGAGCGTCGTCTTGCCCGAACCGGTAGGGCCGACAATGGCAAGGCTGGAGCCGGCGGGGATGCGCAGGTTGACATCTTTCAGGACAGCCGTGCCGTTGTAGGCGAAGTTAAGATTGCGAAATTCGATTTGGCCCTGGATTGCGGCGCCGACGGTCGCGTGGACGGGCGGGGCGCCCGTTGCTCCACTTGATTCGTCGCCGATCTCCGGCTGCTGGGAGAGAATTTCTTCGATACGCACCAGGGACGCGGTTCCGCGCTGGAAAATGTTGATGACCCATCCGAGAGCGATGACCGGCCACGTCAGCTGCACCATGTAGGTGTTGAAGGCTACGAAATCGCCGACGTTCATCTTGCCCATTAGGACTTCGCGTCCGCCCATCCAGAGCACGATGACGACCGCGGCCCCGAGCATGAGTTCGAGCGTCGGCCAGAGCATTCCCATCAGGCGAACCAAGCCGAGACTGCGGCGGATGTATTCCTGGTTAGCATGCTCGAAAGCGGCGATCTCGGCTTGTTCTTGCACATAGGCGCGGATGACGCGGGCGCCGGAGAAATTTTCCTGGGCGCGGGCTGAGATGTCGGAGAACATAGCCTGAATGCGTTCGAAGCGCTCGTGAATGCGGCGGCCGAAATACTGGATGACGATGCTGGTAATCGGCAGCGGCAAGAAAGCGCAAAGCGTCAGCTTGGGACTGATGGCAAGCATGAATCCGAGAGCGCCGGCGGTGAAGACGAGGGTGTTGGCCGAATACATGATCGCCGGACCGAGCAGCATCCGGACGGCATTTAAATCATTGGTCGCGCGCGCCATGATGTCGCCGGTGCGGTTGCGCTGGTAGTAGGAGAACGAGAGGCGTTCGAGGTGCGCGAACAAGTCGTTGCGCAGATCGAATTCGATGTCGCGGGAAATGCCGATGACCACCCAGCGCGTCAGAAACTGGAAGATGCCCTTGATCAGCGCAATGGCGATGATGAGCAGCGAGTAAGTGAGAAGTTTGTGGCGGGTCACGCCGGAGTGAAGATCGTTGATGGCGCGGCGGAGAACTTGCGGAAACAGTATCCAGATTCCGTTATTGAATAAGACGCAAAGCCCGCCCCAGAAAAGACCGCTGCGGTAGCGCTTCAGATACGGAACCAGCGGGAGTAGCTTCTTCGGCACCATGAAACGTCGAACGGTCTGTAAGAGAATGACTTCCTGTAGATGAGATTGTAGCAGCGATGGATGCGGATTTCCGAAGCGAGGGCACCAAGGCAACGAAGGCGGCCGTGAGCAGCAGCGCGGTCCAGAGCGACAGCATGACGGCGGCGAACATCAATCCCGAGTAAAGCAAGTCAGCGCGTTCCATGCGGTTTCCCCCTTTTGAAGAGCCGGGTGAAAAAGCCGGGCGGGGACGGAGGTTGGAGTTCCGTTCCCCACCCGGGAAGGAGAGAGACTTTCATAGGGGTGGGACAAGCCCCCCTCTCAACAGAAAAAGTTAGTCCGCGGGCGGCGGCGCGTGCTTACTCGTGTGTGCTTCATGATTGGCCTCGATCTCGGCCAGTTTGGTTTTCTGATCGGGCGTCAAAATCTGCATGATTTCGGACTTCATGCGCTCGTGCTCGACCTGGAGTTCGACCATGGTCTGCGAGTTCTGCGTGGCGAGGGTGCGCGTCTTAGTTTCATCGAAGGGGCCGCTGGCCTGAAGCGCTTTCATGGCATTGTGGTTTTGCTGCATCTGCTGCATCAACGGCTGCAGGGTTGGCTTCTCTCTTGCCCAGATCGCCTTGACCTGGCTCTGTTGATCGCTGGTCAGATCGAGCTGCTTGAGCATGTGATGGAAGTCGCCGTCGGGGCCGCCAAAACCGTGTCTGCCTTGAGCAATTACGGTAGCCGCTGCCAGCAGCACAGCAGCGGCGATGGTGAGAACGCGAATACGAGTTGATTTCATTGGAACTCCTTTTGAACTTGCTTCTAATCTCCTAAAGTGTCTTGGGGTCCGGGAGCAGCCCGACATCTATGCTGATAAGAACACTATTCCAGAAAATATGAGGTAAAGAGTCGGTCAATCGCGGTAAAGTTTTGTAAAGGCGGAAAGAGGCTTTTCGCTCTTAGCCTCTAGCTAGAGGCGAATAGGTAAGAGCCAATAGCGGTTTTCGTAGCTAATCACAAATCTTTACCGCGTGAAGCCAGGCGAAGGTGTTAGATGATTAAGAGAATGGATCACGTACTGGTGGTAGATGACGACGTCGAACTGTGCAGTCTGGTGCAGGAGTATCTAACGGCCGAAGGCTTCAGCTTGAAAGCCGTCCACGACGGCGAACAGGGACTGCAGCAAGCGCTGACCAATGAGTATGTGCTGGTGGTGCTTGACGTCATGCTGCCCGGGATCAACGGCTTCGAAGTTCTGCGGAGGATCCGCAGCGTGTCGAAGATTCCGGTGCTGCTCTTAACCGCGCGCGGCGAGGACGTAGATCGCATCGTGGGGTTGGAAATCGGAGCGGACGATTATCTTCCGAAGCCCTTTAATCCGCGGGAGCTGGTGGCGCGAATCCGCGCCATCCTGCGCCGCACCAAGTCGACCAGGACGGCAAACGAAATACCAGAAGTGCTGACCGTGGGCGACGTGGAACTGGACCCGGCGACGCGCAGTGTGCAGCGAGCGGGGCAACCGGTCGATCTCACTTCAGTGGAATTCAATCTGCTGGAGGTGCTCCTGCGCGAGGCGGGGCGAGTGGTAACGCGGGAGCGGCTGGTGAATGCCGTGCTCAGCCGGAAGTTCATGCCGTTTGATCGCAGCATTGACATGCATGTCAGCAAGGTCCGGCGAAAGTTGGGCGACTCCGAAGAGGACGGCGACCACATCAAGACGATTCGCGGAGTAGGGTACATGTTTGCGCGGCCGGCGGCGAAGCCGAAAAGATAAGGTGCGGCGAAGCCGAAAAAATAAGGCGACGAAATGAAGAGTCTTTTCCTGAAGATCTTCCTGTCATTCTGGGCCGCGTTGGCACTGTCGCTGGTGCTGGCGATTCTGGTGACGATTGCCCTGCGTCCGGCGCGTCGTGGGATCGAGAGCCAGGCTCTACAAACCTTGGCGGAAGCTGTGAATGCTTATCAGAGTGGCGGAGAACGTGGTGCTCACGATTATCTGGAAGAACTTTGGCACACGCAGCACGTGCGGGCATTCGTTTTTGATCCCTCCGGCCATGAACTCGCGGGACACCCCGTTCCTCCTTGGATCGAAGATGTCCGGCAGGGCATCCCACCGCGCGCCGGCCCGCTGCATCACCGCACCTGGATCGACAATCTGCTGCCCGACCGCATTATGCGGGAAGCCCTGACATTGGATGGAAAACGGTACACGCTGGTCTTGGAGTCGGCGCCGGGCCAGGGAGTATTCTTCGGACGGCATGACATCCCGTTGCTGGGAATCACGATCGCGATAATCTCGTCGGGACTGATCTGCTACATGCTGGCGTGGTCGATGACGACTCCGGTAACCCGTTTGCGGAAGGCGGCGCAGAGCCTGGCGGCGGGCGACTTGAGCGCGCGCGCGGGCGCGCCGGCGAGTGGCCGAGGCGACGAACTGACGGAGTTGATGCGCGATTTTGACCGCATGGCGGAACGGATCGAACGGCTGGTGGATTCGCAATCGCGTCTGCTAAAAGATGTCTCGCACGAACTGCGATCTCCGCTGGCACGGCTCAGTGTGGCGCTCGGACTGGCGCGGCAGCGGGCTGCCTCTGGGGTCGACCCGGAAGTCGAGAATTCTCTGAATCGAATTGAACTGGAGGCCGACCGGCTGAATCAACTGATCCAGCGGCTGCTGACTATTTCGCGGCTGGAGTCGGGGACCGATGGACTGCGCAAAACCAGGTTGTCACTGCGGGAGTTGGTGGAACAGGTGGCTGGCGACGCCGAGTACGAAACCCCGGGGCGGGACTGCCGCGTAACTGCGATAGCAGCCACCGATGCCACGGATTCGGATGAGCATGAATACGACCCTGAATACGATGAATACCTGGTGGACGGCGACCCCGACCTGCTCCGGAGCGCGGTCGAGAACGTGGTGAGGAACGCCACACGCTATACTGGAGAAGGTACGACGGTAGAGGTGCGACTGGAGCGGCGGCAAGCCGCGAACTCTGAAGAAGAAATTATTGTTCGCGTGCTTGATTCCGGCCCCGGCGTTCCCGACGAGGCGCTACCCAAAATATTCGAGCCCTTTTATCGACTGGACGATGCCCGCAACCGGCAGACCGGAGGAGCCGGGCTGGGCCTGTCGATCGCGGACCGGGCCATCAGGCTACATGGTGGGCAGCTTCGCGCATCCAACCGCAAAGAGGGTGGGTTAGAGGTGGAAATCCGGATTCCGGCCGCTCCCGGGTTTGCTCTTCCCGCTCATTCCTGATAAACAATTTGTTTCAGCTACAAGCCTCAGTTTTCGTAACGGCTGGCGGGGCATTGTCAGCGGACGGGAAGGGCTGACTTGCCCAATCGGCGAAAAGCGCGCCGAATAGGGACCCCTAGGGAGTACAGATGTTGAAGAAAATCGGCGGAGTGGTGGCGCTCGTGGGCATGTGCGCCCTAAGTTTATTTCTGCTTAACTGTGGCAGTTCCTCGTCCCGGCCCTCGGGAGTCGTGTATGTGCTGACCCAGGGGATCAATGGTGGCGGGGACACCGTAAGTTCCTTTGGCTTGGATTTGGATAGCGGCGAGCTGTCGCTGGTCAATTCCAACGCGGCCACGTGCCCGGCGGCGACTCAGGCCAATCCCCAACCCTGCGGAGCTCCCTTGGACATCGTGCTCGACCCGGCGGGAGCGGCGGCGTTCGTCCTGAATCAGGGTATTCCGTGCATTACCCAGGCAAACGGGCAGTGTGTGCCCACCGATAGTAGCCCCATTGCTCCCTCGATTTACTCCTACACGGTGAACTCCGATGGAAGCCTGTCTTCGCCCGGCGCAGCGGTAAATTGGACCTGCGTCAGTCCCAATGGGACTGCCTGTAGCTCCTACTACGCTGACACCGCGGTGCTCATGGCGCGGGATGACGCGGGACAATTCTTGTTCGTGATCGATGACGGTGTGTATCCCTATCCTGCGAGCTGTCCGCTAATCGCTGCGGCGGTTCAGAGTAGCCAGAATGCCATGGATTTTACCGGGTGCCCCTCGATCTCGGTATTTAGCATTTCCGGCTCAAGCTTGACGCTCGTGAGTCAGAGTTCGACCTACCAAAGTCCGCTTTACCTGAGCAAAATTCCGACTTCGCTTTCGGCCATTACCTTTACCCCAAGCACACCTGCTAACGCTTCGCCCCAGGAACTTCTCTTCGTCTCCGAAAATTACGATCTCTGTACGGTCTCGTGCCTTCCACCAGGCTCCACGCCGAATGATAATGCCCTGAGCGTGTATGGCGTGAGTTCAACCGGCGTCCTGAGCGAGCAACCGAATTCGCCCTATGCCCTTGCCGTCAGCAACCCAATCTCAGTGATCGCGGTCAACACAACCCCGGCGGGACAGGCCGCTAACGGCGGCGTGTTTGCATTTGTTGGAAGTCAGGGCTCTGGCACCGGCGCGGTGAATCCCTTTCAACTGTGTACCGTGGCAAATGAAACGGACTGTTCGGGGGCGGCTGCGGCTGAAAACCTGGTGGTTCCGGTACTTTGCCCGCCCGCACAGACCTGCAGCGTTTCGGCCGGGCAGGACCCGCTCGCGATGGCGGTGGACCCGACGAACAATTTTCTCTACGTGTTGGCACAGTCGGGCGCGGTTTTTGGATTTCGCATCAACACGACGCAGGGAACGTTAGCCGGGTTAATCCCGACAAATGTGCCAACGGGATCTCAGCCCGTGTCCATGGCAATTCATCCGACCGTCAACAACACGGGGCAGTATCTCTATGTGTCGAACAGTAACTCGGATAGCATTACCGGCTTTGCGCTGAGTACAACCAGCGGAGCGATGAGCAGTCTTCCCACGGTAATCACTCCCGCGGCGCCGAGCGGGATAGCGGTTCACTGAAAACATTGAGGCATTGAATCATTTAGTCATTGAATCATTGTAAACCGCTGCGGACTTAGGTTTTCAATGACTCAATGACGAAATGGTTCAATGACTCAATGGTTTCTTATGTGGGCATCCGAAGTATCAAATAGCCTCCAATGAAGCCGAATACCAGATCGGGAGACCAGGCCGCAACCGCGGGCGGAAGCTGACTCAAGTTGCCCATCGCCTCGAACAAACCCGAAATTGTCCAATAGACAACCCCAATGCCGATGGCGGTCGCCACTCCCGTCAAAGCGGAGCGCTTGCCGGCGGAAAGCGCGAAGGGAACGGCGAGGGTAGCCATCACCAGCGTGATCAGCGGGTAGGCAATCTTCTTTTGCAGTTGCACGCGCAGGCGCACCACGTCGAAGCCGCTCTGTTCCAGATCGTGAATGTAGCGGCGCAGTTCGTCGTAGCTCATTTCCGAGGACTGTTTGATTTCCTTCTTGAAATAGACGGGCGGTTCCGCCAGTTCGGGATAGGTGGCAACATCGAATTTGCGGTAGTTCTCGATGGCGGGGCCACTCAAGCTACGCTCCCATCCCTGCTCGTAAACCCACCGGCCCATGGCGCTCGACCAATGCGCGCGGTCGGCGGTGATGCGGTGCGTGATCTGGAAGCTGTGCGCGTCGAACTGGAACACGGAGACTCCGCCGAAGACATCGCGGTCGGGATCGAAGAACTGATAGTAATAAATGTCGGAATGTTGGCCGAAGATCCACTTGCGGTCGGGGCGAAGGTAAGTTTGCGCCGGTTTGCCCTTGATGCGATTGCGAAGCGCGTCCTGACGCTTGTTGGTGTAGGGGAGATAGAGCTGATCGGAAAGAAAGAGCACGCCAGCAAGCAGGGTGGACGCGATCAGCACCGGGACAATAACGCGGTAAAGACTGATGCCGGTAGCCTTGATGGCAGTAATTTCGTTGGTACGCTGCAACAGGCCAAAAGTGACCAGCACCGCCAGGAGCATGCTGAGAGGCGCAATCGGATAGTACAGAAAGTAAGGCGTGACGTTGAGCAGGTATTCGCCCACGATGAGCGGCGAGACCTGATTCCGCAGGATATCGCTCAGCAGTTCAAACAGGGTGAAGACCAACAGCAGCCCCACGAACGCGCCGGCGATCAGGGCGAGATAAAAGACAAAGCCGCGCAGCACATAATCGTCGAGGATGGTTGGGAAACGAAGATTGAAGAAGCGCCGGTGCCAGGGCGGGCTATGACGATGAAGATGATGATGACCGGTGCTTTCAAAAGGTAACGGGCCGGTCGACTCACCGTTTTCGGACAGAGAGGGCGACCTCGATGCCTTGGACCACGAAACTCTTAACCATGATGCTCTAAACCCAAAAGCTCTAAACCACGAACCTCTAAACCACGATGTTCCAAACCAGGAGCGGAGCGCAGTCAACTCAATCGGGCGGCGTTCCGATTGCCAGAGCAGGAAAGCTCCTCCCACAAAAAACATAAAGTCAGCGAGCCAGACCCCCGCCCAGGGTGGCAGGCGTCCCTGGCGCGCGAAAGACACTCCAATCAAAAAAATCGAATAGTACAGAAAGAAAAAAAGGATGGCCAGCACAAATCCGCCGGATTTGCCACCTTTCTTCGACGAGAGGCCAAGAGGAATACCCACCAAAGCGAGAACAATGCAAGCGGTCGGCAACGCCAAACGGCGATGATATTCGATCAGGTTCCAGCGTCGGGTAGCAGGGTCGGCGTTTGGCGCGACACGGAGAAGTTCCGAAAACTTGATCTCGCCGAGTGATGTCGGTTCATGTTCCGGACTGTTTTGTGCGGTGGGGACCTGGAGGGGAATGTCGGTGGTCTCGAAGGTGGAGATCTGGTATTGGTCGGGATTCTTGGGATCGGTTTCGTGAGTCGAGCCGTTGATGAGATGCAAGTCCAGAGTGTCGGACCCCTGGCTGACGAGCAGGCCCTCCCGCGCTAAACTGATTCTCGGCGCGGATGGATCCGTCAAATCGGCGAGGAACACTCCTTTCCACAGGGCTCCGCCCGACATGGCCTTCACATCTTGCACATAGAGGATGATCTTCGGGAACCCTTCGTAAAACACGCGGGGCTGAACTTCGAAAGACGCTTGCGAACCCTTGAGATTTTCCTGGAGTTGTCCCAGGGCGGCGAGCGAGCGGGGAGCCAGATAGACACTGTTGCCGAGAGCCAGCAGCCAGGCCACGACCACGAACAGTGAGATCACCCGCAGGAAGGTCCACACTCCCAGGCCGCTGGCGCGCATGGCCGTGATTTCGCTGTCCGCGGCCAGACGGCTGAGTCCGATGAGGATGCCGACGAGCACGCCCATGGGAATGGTGTAGGTGAGCGCAACCGGCACGGTGAAGAAAAAGATCTCGGCAATGCTGGGCAGTGGGGCGCTGTTGCGCACGACCAGTTCAAGGATGCGGCCGAGGTCGCGGGTAAAAAGGACAAAAGTAAAAACCCCCGCGCCGATCAGAGCGTGGGAGACGACTTC
>JBEKXC010000190.1:0-8604 GCA_049512435.1 Terriglobales bacterium
AGCGGGCGTCAGCCCGCCTACCCAACCCCGGGCCCAGCAAGAACGAGCTAAGTGATTGAAGAATAAAGACTTTACTTCTAAGTCATTTAAACTCAAAGAACTAGCGGGAATTTTCCCGTAACCCGATGATTCTAATAGGGGGTGGGGGAGGGGGGTGGGGAGTAAAGTACAGGATAATACCTCAAGAGTAAACAGCAAAAATTTGCCACTTGCAAGACGGCCCAGCAGAATCGTTCCTGCAGTCAGGAGAAGATTATGGCAACCGGCTCTGTCGCACCCGCCGCGCGCTGGATCGCTCGTGTCTGGAGCCTTCTGAGCATACTGTTCGTTTTCGTGTTTGCCGTGGGCAACATGGCGCGACCTATCGGCCTCCGACCAACGCTGCACGAGTGGTTTGGTCTGGCCCTCTGGCCGATTGGAGTTGGCGTCGGTTTGGTCGTGGCTTGGTATCGTGAGGAGTTGGGAGGGATTCTCGCGTTGGGATGCCTGATCGCATTCTACGTTTGGAATCTGCTTCGTTCCGGACATTTGCCTCAGGGGCCGTTCTTCTTTTTAACTGCCGCGCCAGGCTTGCTTTTTCTCATGGCGGGACTTCTGTCGCATCGCAACCCTGGCCGGCAACCGCGCTAAAATAGGCTCATGGAGCCGGAATCTGGCGGCCGGTTTGGATTCACTCTGAAGGGATCGGCGGGCCTCATCGTCGCCGTCGCTGTAGTGGCCATTCTGCTGATCGCGCTGCCGGCTTATCGCTGGTTCTTTCTGATCAGCGTTCTTATCGGACTGGTTATCGCGGGCGCGCTCACGCTCTGGTACAAACTGCATCCGCTCAAAGAGCAGGACGTGCATCCCAAACGTCCACTCGGGCTTTAGTGAACTTCTTTTCTGCAAACTTTTTTTTCCGCGTTGCCACGCGCGACCCATACACTGGAAACTATCTGTATGCGGATTCTGGCGCGATTCATGCTGTCGGCGAGCGACTTGACGCACTTCCCTGCCCCCGGCGTGCCCGAGATCGCGTTTCTCGGACGGTCGAACGTCGGAAAATCGAGCGTCATCAATTCGCTGGTGGGCAAAAAGCTGGCTCGCACCAGCAATACTCCCGGGCGCACTCGAAGCATTAACTTTTATGAAGTTCGCCGTGCCGGACAACCCAGGCCCGAGATGCTGTTCGCCGATCTTCCGGGATACGGCTACGCCAAGGTCTCCCGCGAAATCTCCGAAGACTGGGCGCGGTTTGTGGATCCGTACCTTCACCAGCGGCCGAGCCTGGCGCTGTGCCTGGCGCTGGTGGATTCGAACATTCCTCCGCAGGAAAGCGACGGCCAGTTGCTGGAATTCCTGGCGTCCAAGGGACGGCCGCATGCGATTGTAGCCACCAAGTGCGACCGGCTGTCGGGCAACCAATTGCGGCAGGCGATGCACGCGCTCGGGCAAGCGTATGGCCGGGTACCCATGGTGGCGTTTTCGGCCAAGACCGGAGCCGGCAAAGACGAACTGTGGCACCAGATTCGCGCTTCTTTGTCGCATTTTTCGCCCGCCTAAAGTCTTCAAGCAATTCATCCGATCTCCTCAACAGCGGCGTTTTTTTTGGAGGCGTTTGTGGACCCGCGTATCCATCCTGAGGAACCCGGCTGGTCGTCAGACTCTGGCAAGGGTGAAGACAGCGTGAGCTATCTTCGCCGGTTGAAGGGAGAAGTGGAAACTGCGCCAGCGAATGCGGCTGTAAAAGGTGGCGGCAAGACTCCGGTGGCTAAGGGCACTGTGGAGTGGAAAGAGCGGCGGCAAAGCCCCCGGCTTCGTTGTTCGGGCAACGCCGAGTTTCGCACCGAGGGCAGCGACGTGCCCATGTGGGGAACCCTTACCGACATTAGCCTGCATGGTTGCTATGTGGAAATGAGTTTCACGTTTCCCGTCGACACGAAGGTAAATCTTGTACTCAAATCGTGCGGCATTCGGGTTCAGGTTTCGGGCACGGTTCGTGCTTCGTACCCTTTCTTGGGCATGGGCATCGGTTTTGCCGAAATTGATCCCGAACAACAGTTGCAACTGAAGCAACTGCTTGCCGCGCTCGGTGGGCAGAGCGCCTTTTTCAGGGGCGTACCGGCTCCGGAGAATGCCGTGAAAGATACCGTGCGGTCGGCAGATCCGAGAGCCCTCCTCGATGAAGTCACGGAATTCTTTCGCAAGAATCAGCTGCTCTCCCGCGACGAGTTCCACCAGATCGCCAAACGGGTTCGCCGGTCGTGAGTCCTTCCTCCAGGGATACTCGCGGCTAGCGGCCCGCTTGGCGGGCTCCGGAGCGGAAGTTACTCCGGTCACGGGGTGTTCCGTGCCGGGTGATCCATCCATCCGTTATCATTAAGGATATATGGCTAAATATCTGGTGACCGGAGCTGCCGGCTTCATCGGGTCCTCGCTGGTGCGCGCTCTTTTGGAAGCTGGCGGCGAGGTCCGGGGCATCGATAACTTTGCCACTGGCCGACGCGAGAACCTCACCGAAGTGCTGAGCCGGATTGACTTCCGCGAAGCTGACATTCTCGATCTGGAGGCCATGCGCGAGGCGTGCGCAGGCGTCGATTATGTGCTACATGAGGCAGCCATTCCGTCCGTCCCGAAATCGCTGCTGGACGCTGTCGGCAGCAACCGCGCCAATGTGGACGGCACGCTCAATGTGCTGGTCGCGGCGCGCGACGCGAAAGTGAAACGCGTCGTGTACGCCGCCTCGTCCTCGGCTTATGGGGATACACCGACGCTTCCGAAGCGTGAGACCATGACCCCCGATCCGATCTCGCCGTATGCAGTGGCCAAGCTGGCTAGCGAGCTTTACATGATTTCGTTCTACCGTTGCTATGGTCTTGAAACCGTCTGCCTGCGCTACTTCAATATCTTCGGGCCACGGCAGGATCCATCTTCGCCATACTCGGGCGTACTGGCCAAGTTCAGTATGCAAATGCTGCATGGAGAACAGCCCACAATTTTTGGCGATGGCGAAACCAGCCGCGACTTCACTTACATCGACAACGCTGTATCGGCCAACTTGCTGGCCTGCTCGGCCCCAGCGGCAGAATGTGCGGGGCGTGTCTTTAATTGCGCCACCGGCCGGCGGATCACGCTGAATGAAACCTTCGTCGCTTTAAAACAACTGACGGGCTACAAAGGCACCGTCAAGTACGCTCCCGAGCGGGGTGGGGACATCAAACACTCTCTGGCGGACATCGCGCAGGCGCAAAAGCATTTGGGATACAAAGTGCTGGTGAACTTTGAAGACGGCCTGCGCCAGACGGTGGAGTGGTACAAGCGCCAGGGCCAGCCGGTTGGAGCCTGAGGGTCCCAGGTGTCAGGTATCAGTTATCAGGTGTCAGGAAAAACCTAGAAACCGCATGCTTGTGATTTTTTCCTGAGACCCGAGACCTGAGACCCTTCTCTCTCGGACTACAACGGCGGGTACCGCACATCCGCCACGGGCGGGGATTTCGGCTTCGCGGACTCTTCCCAAACGGTGAGTTCGTTCAAGTCGTAGCGGAACGGGCCGTACGCGCTAAAGGTGTTCTCGTCAAACAGCCGCTTGGCGCCGCAGCTCAGGCAAACCTGGTACGAATATCCCTGCACACCCACCGGCCAGCTCATCTTGCCGTGCCAGCAGCCTCGGAACGCCGACACAACAATGCCGGCCACGCTGGTTGCCACAACTCCACCCCACCAGTTGGACCTCTTGAGTTTTTCGGATTTATCCTGCTCGACTGCGTCGGTCATCCCATCTCCGCGGCTTTTTCTGCCACTCAAAGAGTAGGACGAATCGAGGCCGAGGGCAAAATCTGAAGGGTCGTAGCTCGGGCAGTTTCGCTCCAGCATCGTGGTTTTGCGTCCGGAACCCCATTCGGACCACCCCATTCGGACGTGTACTACCGGACATTGCGGCACAACCCTAAAGACTTTAGGCTGCAAACAGGAGCTATAACCGTCGTGTCCAGGCTAGGCGTGCCGGCAGAATCGAACCAAGAGTGGCAATGAGGCTCGCACCGAGCCGAGGATACGATGAACATACGTTCTATCAGGACGGGCGGCAACGCCCGACACTCCACTTCGACGTTGTCGTGACCGCACCCGCATGAGTGCCAATCCAACCCGAGTTGACTGGGACGCGACGGCGGCCGACACCGGCTCTATGTTGCAGGAGGGAAACCGCGTCCTCGAATCGATTGCGCGTCAGGAAGCCTTGCGCGCACTGCTCGCCTTCTCGGAACTCCACGAGCAGATACGGAACCGGCGCACGGCCACGGGATGCGCATCCGATCGCGACTTATTTGCAACGGAACAATTCATCCTGGACGAGGTACTGCAACTAATCTGCTCCCGCGCTCAAACCATCACGAAAGCCGATGGCATTGTGGTTGCGCTTGCGGAAAGCTCGACGGTACAAAAATCAAACATACCGAGGATCGTGTGCCGCGCTGCCGCCGGACCGCTCGCTATCATGCGCGGTGTTCACTTGATCGGCGAATCCGAGTTTCTGCGGGACTGCCTGCAATCGGGGCGTATTCTTCGTTGCGACGATGGTGAGCTCGACACTCGCGTCGAGCTGGACCTCGCACACGCCGTGGGAGCTCGTTCTACCGTGCTGGTGCCATTGCGTGGCCGCCACGAGCAACTGGGCGTACTGCAGGCATTTTCAAGAGCTCCCTGGGCTTTCACCGATCATGACGTTCGCTGTTTCGATCTCTTTGCTGAGCTGGTGCTTTCGGCCCTCAAACCAGCAGACCAGGATCGGCGCATCCACTGGCTGTCAGATGTGGCGGACGAAGTCCTGCAAGCGAAGCCGGATTGGTCAGCGACGACTGTTGCCGACGCGGCGCGCATCGCGACTCCCGAAACGCTGGCGCAGCGGGTTGCCATTCCCGCGGCCATGGTCGAGTTGCCTGAGTTTGGCGCCGGGAACGAGCCGTTTGAGATTCCTTTTAAGATCGAAGAGCCGGCGAATCCCGCTGAACCGCCTCGCTTCTTATCGTTTTTGCACCACCGTTCCCTTCCCGGCAGCTCGCGGCCAGGACTGAATGTAGTGGTGGGTCTGGTGGCCGTGGCCGCGTTATTCTCGGCCGGAGCGTGGTGGGGCATGCAAGTTCATGGGAAGACGGGCGGCTCGGGGGCGGTTGCAACCCAGGGCGCAGCGACAGAGATCGCAAGCAACATAGCAACAAAGACCGCGCCTCCATCGGTGACCGTACCGTCCGCGCCTCCGGCCGATGTCCTGTCGCCCCCAGTCTCCGACAATTTGATGAATCCGGAGAAGCTGGACTCCGATGCAGCGCCCGAAACACTCAGTGCCGTGGCGGAAGACAAGTTGGCAGCACTACCGAAGATCACGGGCGTGCGTCACTGGTCTTCGTCGATCGGAAGCACGGTGGTCATTGACATGGAAGACCAGGTCCCTTACGAAGTACATCGTTTGATGTCGCCGGAGCGAATCTATTTCGATCTGCACGATACGGTTCTGCCCGCCGAATTGGAGGGCAAGACAATGGATGTCGGCGATGCCTCGCTGACGCGTGTACGGGTCGCACAACCGGTCGCGGGCGTAACGCGAGTCGTGCTTGACACCAAAGACGGATCGAACTTCTCCGTCAGCATGGAGTCGAACCCCTATCGCCTGGTCGTAGAACTACGGGGCAGCGAGAAAACTTTGGTGGCGAGCCAATTTGCTCCGAAAAGCGCAACTGCGAAACTGACGTCAGCATCCGTGAACACAAAAGCGGCTCCGGTGACAGCTTTGGGGGCTAAGGCATCCAACCAAGTGTTACCGACACGAACCGGCAAATTTCGAATTGTGCTCGACGCCGGGCACGGCGGCTGGGATCTGGGCACAGTTGGAAGGCAGGGATTGCTGGAAAAGGATCTGGTGCTCGACGTTACACAGCGCCTGGGCAAGTTGCTGCAAGCACGATTGGGGTCGGAAGTAATGTTCACGCGGACCGGCGACACTTACTTGCCCCTCGATCAGCGAGCGGACATCGCCAACCAGGCGCAGGCCGATCTGTTCGTGTCTGTGCACGCCAACTACAGCAGTTCGGCGACGGCACGGGGGGTTGAGACCTACTACACGAATCTGTTCTCGGCTCCGGGGGCACGCGAAGTCGAAAAGCATGACGATGGAACCTTCGCCAGGGTAACGCCGGTATCGTTATCGGCCGGAGCGTTACATGAAAAGATTGAGGAGTCGCAGCGCCTCGCGGCAAGTGTCCAGCGTTCTCTCTACGCCACCCTGGCCGCGAGCAGCCCCGACATTCGCAACCGCGGCATCAAGGACTCGGCTTTTGCCGTGCTGACCGGAACGACCATGCCCGCCATTCTTACCGAGATTTCCTTTGTGAGCAGTCCCGCCGACGAGCGCAACCTGCAGCGCGCAACTTACCGCCAGCAAATTGCGGAGGCTCTTTATAAGGGCATCGCGCGCTACCAGGAAACTTCTCCGCGTTCGAAAGTTGCTCGACTGCAAACGGCCACCGCGCGCCAGTGAGAGCCTTGAAGTGGTAATGGATAGCCGGGCGTTCCGCCCGGCCGGACGGGCAAGGACGCCCGTCACTCCATTTTACGTTCATGGCGCGGTTGGTTGCGCATTGCGCAGCGCATCATCCAGCGTCTGGTTGCTGGGTACGGCTTGTTCCATGATGCGCCAGCCGTCGTCATAGCCACGGAATCCCACAGTTGAGCGGTAATGCACTCCGCTGTCGTAAAGCGCCGCGCCCACCTGATTGATCGGTACCCAGCGCCAGGTAAACTCCACGTCGGCGAAGTTGCCCGCTTTGCTGATTCCAGAAATACTCAGCAGTTCGCGGCGCGCTACCTGGATGCCGATCGGGCCATTGTCGCGTCCATTGTCCGGAAGCGCATTGGAGATCAGCGGACGAATGGTGTCCACCCCGAGCGGCGTTAGCACTACGTCCCAGCAGGGCGGAGGATCGACTGCGGCGGGACATTTCTGCTCGGTGCCGATAATCCATCCGCGACGCTGTAAGACCAGGGAGTCGGGAGAACCGAAATCCTTGTTGGAAACAACGCCGGAGCGGAGCCAGAACAATTGCGGCGCTTTGAAGGCGTCGGAGGCGGAAATCAAATCGGCGGCCAGACGGCGCGTCAGGAAGTCGCGCGGAGAACAGCCTAATAAGCTCAGACACAACAAGACTGCCAGCAGCAATGCTTTTGCCGTGCGCATGAATGGTGATTATGGTTGCGAGAGGATTTTAACCAATTGCGCCCGCCGGCGGGGCAGAAAAGGCGAGGCTGAAATCTGCCCGTCAAATTTCTTCGACCAGCGGCCAGGAACCGGCGTGTGGCACATCGGACAATCGCCTTGCGGCGTCAACTTGTACTTTTCGATCAAGTATCCATAGCGCTGGATCAGCAATTCGCCGCATTGGTGACAATGAGTATCTTCCAGACCCTCCACCCGCCCGGGAAGGTTGCCAGCGTAGATGTAGCGCAACCCAGCTTCACGGCCGATGGCAGCGGCGCGCTGCAGATCTTCGGGACGCGTGTCGGCGGGTGAAGTCATCTTGTAGTCCTGGTGAAAGGCGGTAACGTGCCAGGGAATGTCTGGGGAGACATCGCTCAGAAAGGAGGTCAGCTTCCGCAGTTCGTCGTCGCTGTCGTTGAAGCCGGGAATCAGCAAGGTGACGATTTCCAGCCACACGCCCATGCGATGCAAACTGCGGATGGTGTCGAGGATCGGCTGCAAGCGTCCGCCAAGCTCGCGATAGTGGCGATCGTCGAAACTTTTGAGGTCCACCTTGTAGAGATCGATCCAGGGATGAAGATACTCCAGCACCTGCGGAGTGCCGTTGCCATTTGAAACAAACGCGGTCAGTAAGCCTGCCTGGCGGGCCTGGCGGAAAACCGCAACCGCCCATTCGCTGGTGATCAGCGGCTCGTTGTAAGTGCTTACAACAACTTTTGCACCTTGAGCGAGCGCGTCTTTGACCAGCAGGTCGGGATTGGCCTCGAGCGGTGGTGACACGGCATTCGGATCGCGTAGCGCCTGCGAAGTGACCCAATTCTGACAGTAGGCGCAGTGCAGATCGCAGCCCAGCATTCCGAAACTGTAGGCTAGAGCTCCGGGGTAGGCGTGGAAAAATGGCTTCTTCTCAATCGGATCGCACTGAACTCCGGCGACATAGCCCCAGGGAACGTAGAGCGTGCCACCGTGGTTGAAGCGAACCTTGCAGACACCGGGTTGTCCCTCGGGTATCGGGCAGCAATGGCCGCAGGCATAGCAGCGCACTCGATTGCGATCCAGCTTCTCCCAAAGAGCGGGGTCGCCTTCGCGAACGCGGGCGTCCGCCGTGAGGATGTCGCGCAGTGTGGCCACAACTGTATTCTACGGCTGTTTGGGCGTGCGGGCTAAGGGCTGGTTCTTTAAGGTAGTGTCCTAGAAACAAGGTGTCAGGTCTTAGGTGTCAGGTCTCAGGAAAAACATGGGCGGTCCACTTCGCCGTGAATCTGAGAGCGTGCTTTCCGAGATCCGAGAGCTGCCGCCTGAGACCTTACTTTCCCGGTATCCTCTCCCAGTATCCAGCCGACTGTTTACTGCTGAGGTAATAACCCACGAGGATG
>JBEKXC010000191.1:0-8591 GCA_049512435.1 Terriglobales bacterium
ATCACACCGGCGACGAGCGGGCCAGTGCCCAGCGCGTACTCAGCGAACGAAAACGCTGGCGACGCGACCCAGATCAGAGGGACGAAGAATCCGACCCAGGCGAGAACCAAGAGGCCGGTCTCTAGCGGAGTTTTATAGCTTGTGGCGACCTTGACAATTCGACTCCGGTGCCCGTGCGGCGCACGAATGGCGATCATCGCCACTGTACCTATGAGCACCAGCGCTTTCGCGATCCAGGGATTCATGGCCACGTACCGTCCCTTTCACACCGTACTGCGACTGTCGCCAAAGTGCTTCTGTCCTAATAACTCGCAGTAATACCGGACTCGCAGAACCTCCACCACGCGGGTCCTGTAGTCTGGGAGTCGGCCCGGCATATGAGGGATGCAGTTCAGTTTATCCGATCAGGAAACGGTTTGCGCCTGAGTTACGGGCAACCCGGAAGTTAATGCTCTTAATAGGCGCTTACGAGCCGCTGTTGCTGCAATCGCGGTACTACGCCAGTTTGCCCCTGTCGAGCGCGCCAAAATTGACTGAGGTGGTTAAAATCAAGTCTATGGCCAGTTCGTTGAATACGACGGACCCTGCAGGACCAAAGCCACCCTCGTTCGGAATTGGACACTTCCTGTTTGTAGTCTTCCTGGCAGTCATCTTTTTGTTGCTTGGCCATAGCATGGTGCGACACCGCTTCTTTCAAGGCCAACGCTTCCACCGCAACGGCTCCGTCGGACAATAGCAGGCCATTGCGCTCGCGACCTTGATTGTGAGGGAGTCCTGAACCGAGAACTGAGAACCGATAGCTGAGAACTGAGAACTGAGAACCGAGAACTGACAGTTCTTACCCTACCTCAACCCCGTAACCACATACGCCTCCGACAGCACCCGATCGTAGAGATAAGCGTACGCCGTCCCGTCGCTCGAAAGGTGAGGCGCCACCACGGTCGCGCCTCCCGCTCCCGTTTCTTCCCCGAAAGTTTTCCACGGCTCCATTTTCCCGCTCTGTACATTTGCCCGGTAGACTTTCACGGATTTCGCGGCCATCGCGCCATGTGGGATGGGAGCCACATAGACCGACTCCCCGTCCGGCGTCCAGCCAATAATGCCATAACCCGATTCGAGCCCCGGTATGGGGTGAAACTCGCCACTCTCCAGAGCCCAGATCCCTCGCTTTCCCTCGGGTCCACGCACCGCCACGCTCTTGCCGTCGGGCGATAGTTGCGTGCCGCCGATGCCCTCCGGAGTGATGGGCTTGGAATCTCCACTGCTCAGGTCAATCAAATAGTCGCGCCCGCCGTGTCCGGCTTCAATACCGTAGGCCAGCAACCGCTTGCCGTCTGGAAAAAACCGCGCCCCATCGTAGCTCACCGCATCATGCGTAAGCTGCCTGGCTTCGCCCGCTCCCGTCGGCACCAGGCTCAGCGGTCCGCCCTTCGCAGGTTTCGTGATCACCCATTTTCCGTCGGGCGAGATGGCCATCGAGTCTCCCTCGCCAATGCGCGCCGGAGGCGACCCATCGGTGTCGCGCAGATACACGGTGTAGTTCGGTCCCCCGCCATCGCCTTCTTCGTCGAAGATAATCTTCCGTCCGTCGCGGCTGATATCGCGCAACTCCGACCATCCGAACCATCCCAGTTCATGCTCCTCTTTCCCGCCCGGCGCCATCCCTCGGATTCCCAGGCGAGTGTGATTCGACACAGTCAGCACCGTTCCATTGCGCCGGTCTTCCAGCCACGTGCCGCCGGGGACGTTCGTGATCGCCCGCTGCTTGCCGGAGAGAGTCACCGCGCGCGGGTTCGCGCTGCCCGTTATGCTGCACGTAAACCAGATCTCATCGCCCGATGGAGACCAGAGAATCCCCTGCAGCGAACTCCAGCCCGACGAAAGTTTCTTCTCCGGTTCCTTGCCATCCGCGCCAATCACCGCCAGCGAACCCTCGTCATCGCCGCCGGGATTCTCATGGTCGGCAAAGGCGATCCACTTGCCGTCCGGAGAAATCTTCGGGTGACTGATCCAGTTGATGCCGTCGAACAGCACCTTGCCGATGGGATACTCCAGACGCCAGTGATTATTTTCCGGCACGTAACGGACAATCGCCATGCTTTCGCCGTTCGCGGAAAAATCGGCGTCTCCCACATTGTCCAGCACTTCTCGCGGCGTTCCTCCGCTCAGCGGGACCCGCGCCAGCGTCCCGCTGCGCGAGTAGCCGCCGTGATACTGCGTGTTGAGCCGGATCGCCATCTCGCCGCTCTTGGAGATCGAAAGCAGCTCCGCATCCTTGATGCCCAGTTCGCGCGACCCCGGATCATCCGTGCGCGACATGTAGAGCTGGTCCTCGCCGCCCTCCCACGACGCGCTGTAAACAATGCTTCCGTCGGGCGTAAACCGCGCGTTCCCGATACGGCCTGTACGGAACGTGATCTGCTGATACTCGACCAGAGGCGCACGCGCGCTCGACTTCCCCGTCCACCAACCGAGACCATACACCACGCACGCGAGCGCCAGACCCGCAGCGAGCGCCATCACAAGCCTGCGACTCGGCTGGATTTTCCCCATGCCAGTTTCAGCGCCAGCGCCAGTCGTCGCCACCCTGGCCGCGCTGCCGGAAAGCCCGGAAAGATGTTCGAGATCAAAGGCAATGTCGCTCGCGGAATGGAAGCGCGCCTCGGGATTTTTCTCCAGGCAGTGATGCACAATGCGCTCGAGCGCCGGAGAAATGTTGCGGTTGGTTTCGCTCAAATCCGGAGGATCTTCCTTCAAAATCGAACTCATCGTGTCCGCGGGAGTGTCGCCATGAAACGCCCGTTTGCCGGAAAGCATCTCGTAGAGGATTGCCCCAAAGCTGAAAATGTCGGAGCGTGGATCGAGCGTCATGCCGCGCACCTGCTCGGGCGACATGTATCCCGCCGTGCCCATCACCACTCCCGCCTCAGTCGCGCCATGCGTGACGGTTGGCATGGCTGTGTGAGATCCTGCACCTGCACCAGGATCGGGCTGCGTCAATTTGGCGAGGCCGAAGTCCAGAATCTTGACTCGTCCATCTTTTGTGACGAACAGATTCTCCGGCTTGAGATCGCGATGAATGATTCCTTTCTCATGCGCCGCGGCCAGCCCATGTGCGATCTGCAAGGCATAGTCCAGGGTCTTCCGCGTGGCAATCGATCCGCTGCGCAGCCGTTCCCGCAGCGTCTCTCCTTCCAGCAGTTCGGAGACGACGTAAGGCGAGCCGTCGCTCGTGCCAATGTCGAATACGGCCAGAATGTTGGGATGATTCAGGGCAGCGGTAGCGAGCGCCTCCTGTTCAAAACGGCGCATGCGGTCGGCGTCCAGCGAAAGTTCCTGCGGCAAAACTTTGATTGCCACGTCGCGCCGAAGACGGGAATCACGGGCACGATAGACCTCGCCCATGCCGCCCGCGCCCAGAAGGGAGACAATTTCATACGGGCCAAGTTTGGTGCCAGGGGTCAGATTCATCAGTGGGCGAGATTATAACCTAAAGGGAAAAGCGCCTCGTCAAGGGAAAGGCGGCTCATCCCGGAAAAACTCGTGTAGAGACGGGGCTTGCCCCGTCTCGGGTCCATCCGAGAACGATGGGCGAGCACGAACGGGAAGACGCGGCTTCAGAGCCTGCGGAAAAACTACATCTTGCCCTTGTTTTTGGGTGGCGCAGCGCTTCAGCGCTGCGGCAAAAGCTTTGTTTTGATTGCGCCTTCAGGCGCTGAGGTCGGACTCTCTGTCGGCAAATGACTTTTTCCGCAACCTTTTCAGCCGTGCCGTAACTGCCGCAAATAGCGGCTTTGGGCCGCTGGGGATAACTGAGTTGTTCGGTCAGATATTCTGATCCCAGGTGGCACGAATCGTTTTCAGCATGGCCGGATAGATAATCCATCTTCGGAACGGATCGATTAAGCCCATGTACAACGGCGTAATCCACGTTCTCTGGCGCACGTAGACCGCAAAGTAAAATCGATAGCTATCGGCCTTTTCAGCGAGGGCACTGAGGGCCGCAGCATGGACCGTGCGATTCTGAACTTCAAGTAGCTGTTCGTTTTCGAAACGGTAGACAGCGCGGAACAGTCCTTCTGGCGTTCCCGACACGACCAGAGAACGAGCCCGATCCTCTGGGGTCAGGCGACTTCCAAACGAGGCTGCCAAGGCATCCTTCGGTTCGGCCTCAAGTCGAAAAATGCGTCCCAGAAAAAACCGAAGACGGAAAAGCGCGCGGGCCACTGGCGGAAGTCCGTTGATTCGGCGCTGACCCGCCCGGCGAAGAAATTCAGAAAGGGTAACGCCGTCGCGGCGTGTAGGTAAGTCAACCGCCCAGACGTCGTGCAGCGGAACGTCGGCGAGAAACGTATGCACGCGAAGCGGTAGCGCGTAAAACTCGGTTGGAGAAATCTGCGGCATCTTTTATTCTTAGTCCCTATTCCTAAAGAAGAGGGTCGTTAGCTGCGGTTGAATGAACGCCGATTAGCCCCGACTAGCGTTGTCTAACGCTAATTCGCGCTCATTCAGCAATTTCGCCAGGCGTGGCCGCGGCGGTGGCGGTCGGCTCTCCCTCAACCGCAGCGAGCATGATTGACGACGGCGAGGGCGAGAGCGAGGGCGCTTCGATCGCCGGCAAAGGTTCGTCCTTGTGCATCGACGGGAACTTGCCATACGTCATGCCGCGCCACAACCACTCCATGGGGCCAAACCGGTAGCGCTTCAGCCACCAGTTGCTGAACACGACCTGTGCCCCATATAGAATGACCGTGGGTATCAGTCCGATCGCGGGTCCGATGCGTCCATAGAGACCGGTTGTGTAGTGGTAGAAGAACAAGGTGCACACCACGGATTGCATCAAGTAATCCGTCAATGCCATCCGCCCAACCGCGGCAAAAGGAGACAACCGGCGGCGCCAATCTTCGTGCATGAAGAGAAGCGCCAGGCCCGAAACATAACCTGCGCTCAAAATATGCGATCCCGGCAGAAAAAGAACTCCAGCCGACCAACCCCACAGGGTGACGGTGCCCGGAGGAAAAACTGCCTTCACCGTCGTCACGTAAACATTGACGATCAGGCCTACCGGGATACACCACGCGCACACGCGCTTCAACAAAGGTCTGTATTCATCGAGCCGTTGTACGACGCCCGCCCGCCATACCCACATGCCCAGCAGAAACAGCGCCGTCGCATAGATCGCGAAGAGCGCCCAGGGCAACTCCTGCTTCCATTCCACCCAGTTCTGCGCCATGATCTGCCGCACCGTTCCATGCGCATAGATATTGATGATGGCGTAGAGCTTCGCCATGTCCGGCGGCTTGGGTACCATCCAGGGCCGGCGGAAGCGGCTGAAATAGAGGCCCAGGAAAACTGAGCTGAGTACGATGGGCAGCGCGAACAAACCTCCCGCCCACCACAGCAATGTCTTCTGTTGGCGTTTGCGGAAGAGCAACAAAATTGCGCCCGCCAACGCATAGGTCAGCAGGATGTCTCCCGCCCAGATCAATATCCCATGGATCAGCCCGAATAGTGCGAGCGCAAGAAGCCGCCGTGGATAGAAGCCCATGAAGCGCACGCCGCGCGCTTCCGCGCGGCTCATCTGCATGGCAAAACCCAGCCCGAACAGGAAGGAGAAAATCGTGATGAATTTCCCCTGAATGAACGTATCGATAAAAGCCTGGGCCAGCACGTCGGCGCGGCTGTGAAAGAGGACCCCTATGTTCCCGTAAGCATCGAGGGGCGCGAAGAAGGCGCGCATGTTCGCAGCCAGAATTCCGAACAGCGCCATGCCGCGCAGAACGTCGATAAAAAGGATGCGCTCCGAAAGGCTGACCGGCCCAACCGGCTGCGCTTCTAGTTGCATGCGCCACTCCCGCCGCAAGCAATCATGACACAAGCAACCGGAATGAAGTCAAGCGCAATCCGGCGATCGCGCTCACTGAGAGTTGTTGGTGAAATGGGGATATTACGACGACCATCTTCTCGCTAAGAGTGGTGATCGGCTTCCCGTCTGGACCGGGATGGATCAAAGAGGGCAACCAGGTGGTGAAGATGACCCGCCTGTCCGTCATTGTTTTCGCTCGATCCACAGCGAGTCCGAGTCAGCAGGCAAAAGTGGGTCGCAAATGATCCAATTTCGACTGTGCTGCTTCGGAATCTCGGGCGGTGGCGGCAGACCGGGTTTCGCATTGACACGAACAGCGGTGGAGGCGGACAATCGCAGCCGTTCTTTCGGGGTCAAAAAAGAGATCCCAGTTGATGTTTCTAGATCACAAACCAGACTGCGCCTTGCACTTGACTACCGCTTTTCGATCGGCCATACTCTGGTCGCCTTGTCCGCGGCGTTCTTCCCCCGATTCGAGGCGAGTAAGCTCATCCTCACAAATCAGGCCCGAAACGACCGGGCGACGGGAGGCTCCATGAAGTCTCTTCGCTGCATGACCCCCATCCTTACGATTCTCCTTGTGTTGGCCACGGCCCAACTGGCCGCCTCGCAGCAACAACTCGTGGACTTCAAACACCTGGCCACAATCACCGCGGGTGGCGCCGGAGCCAATATCATCCAAATCGGTGATCTGAACGGCGACGGCGTACCCGACCTCGTGGTCAGCGTGACCGATGATGGCGTTGGCGTATTGCTCGGCAATGGCAATGGCACCTTCCAGGCTCCTGTATTTTACGCATCTGGGGGAGGCTTTCCGTTTTCGGTTGCCATCGCAGATGTAAATAATGACGGCATCCCCGATATCCTGGTCGCGAATGAAGACGGAAGCGTTGGTGTGCTGCTGGGAAATGGCGATGGAACCTTTCAGCCGGTAGTGACGTACGCCCTAGGCACGGGATCTGCCCAGTCCATCGCGGTCTCGGACCTGAATGGTGACGGCAATCCCGATCTGATCGTAGCCGGTTGTTGTGGCGCTGGAGGCCTCGGCGTGGTAAGTCTGCTGTTCGGCAACGGGGACGGCACCTTCCAGCCGGCTGTTGCCCTCAGTTCGGGTGCCTACGGCGCGGACTTCGTGGCGGTCGCTGACGTGAATGGCGATGGCGTTCCCGATCTGCTGGTGTCGAACTCGTGCACAATCGGTAGTTGCGGAAGCGGCAGTGCCGGGGCTGTGAGCGTGTTCCTCGGCAACGGCGACGGCACGTTTCAATCGCCTGTAATCTACAACTCCGGCGGAGTGTGGGCCTCGTCGGTCGCGGTTGGCGACGTGAATGGCGATGGCGCACCGGATCTGGTAGTAACGAACGCGTATTCTGGAAGCGTGGGCGTGCTCCTCGGCAACGGGAATGGAACATTCCAAGACGCCGTGAGCTATCCTTCAGGTGGAATCAATCCCCGGCCCAATTTTGTGACCATTGCCGACGTAAACGGCGACGGCAATCTTGATCTCGAGGTCGCCAACTCCTGTCAGGGGCTCCACCACTGCGGCAGACCGGGACCTGTGAGCGTGTTGCTTGGCAATGGAAACGGAACATTTCAGTCGCCGGTCGACTACAAGCCAGCGGGGGCCGGCCCCAACTCCGTCGCGGTCGGTGATCTCAACGGAGATGGCAGACCCGACATGGTTGCCGCCAATGGTTGCGGCAACGAAAGCTGCCTCACGTTCTCGCTCGCTGTGCTGCTGAATATCCTCAAGGTCCCGACGACGTTGAGCCTTTCATCCTCGCTCAATCCATCGCAAGTCAATCAGACGGTAACTTTCACGGCTGCGATCACGTCCAGCTTGCCCATCTCCAACGGTAACATCGTTACGTTCTTTAGCGGCGCAACTAAGCTCGGAACCGGTACCACGAACAATGGTTCGGCGACCTTGACGACTTCCTTCTCCCAAGCCAAGACCTACAACATCAAAGCCAAATTCGCAGGAGGCGGATTTCTCAAAGGCAGCTCGGGGACCCTAGCCCAGGTTGTAAATGCCAACTAAATGCCCGATCACTGACAGCCGACAGCTCTCGGCCTAATTCTCGCTCTCCACCGGCGCCGCCTTCGGAGCCGGCAGCGCTTTTGCGGGCTTCCCCGATTTCGCCGGCGGAGCTGGCGGAATTGGCGGGGTCGGTTCAACCGGTGCGGCGGCTGCAACCGTCCCTTTGCGGATCTCAATGTCTCCGTGATCGCAGTTCATCGCCAGGCGCGGGCCATTGCTTCCGATCGAACCGCTGGCGCTTGACTGCTTGTCGTGACTCTCGACTTTGATTTCCGCGAACTCGCTCTGGATCTCGCCTTCCCGCGTACGCGCCTCAATCTTGATCGGGGTATTCGGAGGAATCGAAACCTGCACGTCGCCCTTGCGGTTATCGATCTGTATATTCCCCGGCTTGCGCAGCCCAACTTCGACCGTTCCATTGGAATCTTCCAGGCGCAGATCGCCCGACAACCCTTCCAGTGAAATGTCCTTCGACCGCGTCGTCAGGTGCATCGGTCCAGTCAGCGAATCGGCGCGCAGGTCGCCCGAATCCAGATCCAGCCTGCCATCCAGCCGCGAAAATTCCATGTCGGTGCGCGAGGAATGGAAACTGACCGTCTTGCTGATGCGCACCAGACGCGTGCTCTCGTAAAACTCGCCGTTCAGGTGCACCGCGCCGTCGACGTCTTCGAGGTCGACTTCATT
>JBEKXC010000192.1:0-8544 GCA_049512435.1 Terriglobales bacterium
TCGATCCAACCATTGGTCATTGCGCCGCGTCCGAAGGTGGGCCCCAAACTGGAGACCGTGGGGCCGTGTCAAACGCGGGCCTGGTTTTCCAGGTAGCAGACCCCCAGGCTGCGCATACTTTTGACGACCAGATAATTAAATTCGTTAGTATCGGTGCAGCCGCCGGTGAAGGCGATACCTTCACAGCGATTGACGGTGCGGCCGGCGGCATCCTTCTCAACGAAAGTATCGTCGCGCGTCTTCTTCACTTTTTGCGCGATCTCGGCGTAAGCCTGATCCCAGGTAATGTCTTCCCAGTCGGTGCCTCTGGGACGCCGCACTTGCGGCTTCAACAACCGGCGGTCGTTGAGAATGTCCTGCTCGAGCGATGATCCCTTGGGGCACAGCGTGCCGCGGTTGATGGGGTGGTCGGGATCGCCTTCGACGTGGACGACCTGCGCGATCGCGTTCTTGGCCTTGTCGCCCAGGGTGTAAATGATCACACCACAACTGACCGCACAATAAGGACAGGTGCTACGAGTTTCGCTGGCGCGTGAAATCTTGAGGGATTCGGTCTGAGCGTAAACCGGAGTCAAATCAAAGCCAAGGGCAGAGAAGCCGGCGCCGCCAAGCAAGGTGCCCTTGAGAAAAGTCCTGCGAGAGAACTCCATTGTGTTGCCCCCGGTACTGCGCGTTCCAGAATTTACGGAGGTACAAGTTGCAGACGCCCACGACAGCGTCCACCATCGTGCCGCGTTAATCCGAAAAACTATACCCCCGGTCGGACTGCGGCGTCAATCAGGAAAACTCCTGATTGTCATGCCATATTAGAAATGCCCCAACCTATCCACATCCTGCATTGCGCGGCAGCGGGTGGAGCCTGATAATCGCAGCATGTCGAATGGCGCCAGAGCGCAGAACGAATGGCAGCGGCGGATTGCACGGGCGGAGGAACTTGGCGCCCAGTACAGCTTTGCCGCGGAAATCCTGCACTTTTACGTAACGGTCGCGCGTTTTCAGGAAAATTTTTACGGGGAGCTCGGCAAATCCCTCGGCAGCTCGAGCCGAAGATCGAATGCTGGCGGTGGCAGTGTCGCATCAGATTCGGATCCATTTGCGCGGCCGCTCCAACCAGACTTGGCCGGCCGTTTCGGACGGTTTCTTTCAGTGGTCGAACGGAACGGCCCGGATCCGCTTCGGGAAGCTGCGCGCGAGTTGCACGGCGGCGGCGAAGATTCCCATTTCCAATTGCTGACGGTTTTCTGGAATGGAGCCCAAACCAGAGCGCTGGCGACCGGTCCCAACGATTTTTTTGCTCGCGCGTTTCTTCAGCCGTACGCAGCATATCTTCGTTCACAGTCAACTTTGCGCTGGAGCGGGCCGGTGCCGTTTCTGTGTCCGCATTGCAAGCGGAAACCGGGCCTGGGCGTTCTGCGTCCGCTGGGGGACGGCGGCCAGCGATCGCTGGTGTGTTCATTTTGCCTGGCGGAATGGGAGTTTCGGCGGATCGTCTGTCCAGGATGCGGGGAGGAGAACCACGCCAAGCTTCCGGTCTATACCGCCGAGGAGCTCGATCATGTCCGTGTGGAAGCTTGCGACAGTTGCCGGACCTACATCAAGACGGTGGACATGACGAAAAGCGGGCGGGCCGAACCCATCGTGGATGAAATGGCGTCGATCCCGCTTGACCTGTGGGCGCAGAAGCAGGGATACGCGAAGCTGCAACCCAATCTGCTGCAGCTTTGAGTACGGGACTGTCTGAATAATTCCCGGGTGCTCAATCCCTGGACTTAGCGTCGAGCACGCATCCGAAAAGCTACGGTTTGATTTGGACGTGGGAGTCGTCGATCCCGCGCCGGCTTAGTATGAACTGCACCATCCATTGACTCGCGACCGGCTGACCGTTCTCGAGGGCCGGCTTGAACTTCCATCCGCGGGCCGCTTCGAGCGCCCGCCCTGCAAAATACTTGCTCGGCCCCGGTGACTTCAAACGCGCTTCCGCTACGTTGCCCGCTTCGTCGACATTGATCTTCACCTGTATCCGAATTTTGCCCGTGATGGTATGCAAGGCTCCCGGCGGAATTCTCGGCATAATCCGCTCCACAACCCGCCCACGGGCGTCGGCGGTGGCGGTCGAATGATCAGCCTCCGCGGAAGTGTTCGGCGTCGCGTGCGAGACATCAGCCTGGGCCGATCGAAGTGGAGCCGCACTCGAGGTGGAAGCATCCCGATTCTGCGCCGGTGTCGGAGGTGCGGTAATACCCGGTGGTTTCGGGCGAGCAATCAGAAACAATGCAATCAAGACAGCCGCGACCAACGCAATTCTATACGGCCACGGGGAGTGCGTTGACGCGGTTGACGCTGCCATGGTTGAAACCGTGGCGGGCGTCGGAGCAGGAGTGGCTATGGATTCTGGTCGGTCAAGGCAATTGGCGATCTGAATGACCGTCCATCGCTTGGCCGGCTCGATTTGCAGGCAGTTTTCAACAATCTCTCTGAACGGTTGCGGAATTCCATCCGGCAAAACGGGCTTGTTCCGCTGCGAATCAAAACGCGGCAGGCGCTGGGTGAGCGCCTCGACCAATGTCATCCCCAACTGCCAAACCTCGGCAGCCGTCGAACTCGCTGCTGTCGCCGCTTCTGGCGGATCGTATGCGCTCGCTCCCTTTGCACCACAGTTCTTCTCGCCAAGCTCGACCATAGCGTCGCTCGAGACCTTTACCTCTTCTCCAACGGCCAGAATATTCGAAGGCTGAATGCGCGTATGCACCAACCTCTTTTCGTGAACATATTGCAGAGCCCGCAGAACGGGCGAAAGCATTCCCCGCGTTTCGTCTGCCGTCAGCGCCCGCTCCGGAAGAATCTGCGAGAGAGTTTCCTCCGCATACTCCATGACCGCATAAAGCAAAGCCGTGCCATCCAGTTCGCAGCGCCCCACCTGGAAAATACGAATCAGATTCGCGTGGTTCAGTTCGCGGACCACTTCCCATCGCAGCAGTTGTTTCTCTGCGTTCGCCGGGTCGGCGGTAATTAGCTTGATGGCGGCTTTCTCGGAATCGCCCGCATCCCTTCGCATGAAGGTAAGGAACACGGAGCTGTGATCGGAGCCACCCAGGTAGCTGTGTAACGGAAATCTCCCCTCGATGGAGCGCCCCTCCCACCGCTTCCAGTTCTCGCTCATATCGTGAGAAATCCTTGGCAGCACTTTACAATATCCCTATGGCATCCGTCCCCGCTGAAATCCACGGCCAGCGGTACATCAGCCTCGCTACCTTCCGAAAGAGTGGTGTGGCCGTGTACACACCCATCTGGTTCGCTGAGTATGACAACAAGCTCTACTTCATGACGAACAGCAGATTGGGCAAGTGCAAACGCATCCGCAATAACCCGCAAGTCAAGATCGCTCCCTGCACCATCCGCGGAAAAATCACCGGTCCCGAGTTCTCAGCAACCGTCCGCATGTTGCGGCCGGAAGAGTGTGCTCGCGCCCGCGAGGCGATCAAGCGGAAATACTGGCTCGCCCGTCTCCCGTTCTTATGGCGCAACACCGACACCTACTTCGAAATCACACCCACGTGAACAGAACTGGATGAATCGAACTCCGCCACTGTACTCTCAGTCCGCTACATCGGATAGTGGCTCGATTCGGGAAAATTAAGACAGCTCCGTTGGGCGCATGACGTTTACGCTGGCTCCTCCAGCCTGTTACCATCGAGTGTTGTTTTGGGCGGCTGCGCATTTTTTGTTAGGCAAGCAAAATTTCTTTCGGAGGCACCATGCCCGTAAAAGTTGGCATTAATGGATTTGGACGCATCGGACGCAACGTTCTTCGCACCGCGCTCGCCGATAAGAACCTCGACTTCGTCGCCGTCAACGATCTCACCGATCCCAAGACCCTCGCTCATCTGCTCAAGTATGACTCGATTCTCGGCAACCTCCCTAACACCATCAGCGCCGGAGCCGACAGTATTTCGATCGATGGCAAGGTAATTAAAGTATTCAAAGAAAAAGACCCTGCGGCCCTGCCCTGGGAGTCCGTTGGAGCTCAGGTCGTCATCGAGTCGACGGGCCGCTTCACCGACGCCAACGAAGCAAAAAAACACCTGCGCGGAACCGTCAAGAAGGTCATCATCTCCGCGCCTGCCAAGAATGAAGATCTCACCGTCGTGCTCGGCGTCAATGAACAGAAGTATGATCCTGCCAAGCACCACATCATTTCGAACGCATCCTGCACCACCAATTGTCTGGCTCCGGTCGCCAAGGTCGTCAACGACACCTTCAAGATCGTCAGCGGCACCATGACCACGATCCATTCTTATACCAACGATCAGGTGATCCTCGATTTCCCACACAAGGATTTGCGCCGCGCCCGTGCGGCGGCGATTAACATGATCCCGACCTCAACCGGCGCCGCCAAAGCGCTCAAACTCGTCATCCCCGATCTGGCCGGCAAACTTGACGGCTTCGCCATGCGCGTACCAACCCCCAACGTCTCGGTCGTCGACCTCGTTGTGTGGGTAGAAAAAAAGACCACCAAAGAAGAAGTTAACGCCGCCCTGAAGAAAGCCTCCGAGTCGGGCCCGTTGAAGGGCTACCTCGGCTTCGAGGAGAACGAACTGGTCTCATGCGATTTCAAAGGCGACTCCCGCTCCTCGATTGTCGACGCACCTATGACCCTGGTAGTCGGCGGCAACTGCGTCAAGGTGATCTCGTGGTATGACAATGAATGGGGATACTCCTGCCGCGTCCGCGATCTGATCAACCTGATGTCGGCCAAAGGCTTGTAGCCGGCGTCCCGCCGGCCCGTAGCGGCGGGCGTCCGCGACCGCCATGCGGTACGCAAAATCCGCGAGACGGTAACAATAACGAACGACGGGGTTTCAATGCCTAAGCTTTCCATTCGCGATCTTCCGCTCAACGATCACCGCATCTTCATGCGCGTCGACTTCAACGTGCCGCTCGACGACGGCCGCGTCATGGATGACACCCGCATCCGCGAAACCCTGCCCAGCATCGAGTACGCACTTCGTCACGGCGCCCGCCTCATCCTCGCGTCGCACCTCGGGCGTCCCAAGGGCAAGGTCAATCCCAAGCTGAGCCTCAAGCCGGTCGCGGAGCGCCTTCGCATGTTGCTCGACAAAGAATTATCGCGCGGCGAAAACGTCGGCTTCTGTCCTGAATGTGTGGGCGAGGAAGCGGAAGAAATGGCGCTCAAACTGGAAAAGGGCCAGGCGCTGCTGTTGGAAAACCTGCGCTTCCACGCGGAAGAAGAAAAGAACGACGAGAAATTCTCCAAGCAGCTCGCCAAGCTCGCCGAGTTCTACGTAAACGACGCCTTCGGCACCGCCCATCGTGCGCATGCGTCCACGGTTGGCATCACCAAGTTTGTACAGAAATCTGCCGCCGGTTTGCTGATGGAAAGGGAGCTGCAATACCTCGGCCGCGTTCTCGAAGACCCGGAGCATCCCTTCGTTGCCATCCTCGGCGGCGCCAAGGTCAGCGACAAAATCGGAGTCATCCAGAACCTGCTCGGCAAAGTCGATGCCCTCATCGTCGGCGGAGGCATGGCGTACACCTTCCTCAAAGCGCAAGGCGAACCGGTCGGCAAGAGTTTGGTCGAGGAGGACAAGATCGAACTAGCCCGCGACCTTCTGCAGCAGGCAAAAACGCGTAAGGTCAAGTTCTTGTTGCCCACCGATCACGTCATCGCCGACCGCGTCGAGGCCAACGCCCTGACTAAGATCGTCGGCCATGGCGAGCACATCCCCGCCAACATGATGGCGCTCGATATCGGTCCCGAAACCATTGAGACCTTCTCAGAAGAAGTAGCACGCGCGCGCACGATCGTCTGGAACGGCCCCATGGGCGTTTTCGAATTGCCACCCTTCGCCAAAGGCACCTTCAAGATCGCACAAGCCGTAGCAGAAAATCCCGGAGCCGTATCAATCGTAGGCGGAGGAGACTCCGTAGCCGCAGTCAAAGCCGCCGGAGTAGCCGACAAAATCACGCATATTTCAACCGGCGGAGGAGCGTCGCTGGAGTTTCTGGAGGGCAAGAAGCTGCCTGGGGTCGAAGCGCTGACCGAGAAAAAATAAATCAGGTGTCAGGTCTTAGGTCTTAGGTTTCAGGTCTTAGGAAAAGCAAAATCAATTTGCTAGCACGTCAAGGTTTTCCTGACACCTAAGACCTAACACCTGAGACCTGTTCCTACTATGTCCGACTTTGCAGCCCGACTGACTTTCTCGAACGGCAAGACGCTCGAACTCCACGGTCCCGCCGACATTACGAAGGAAACCACCGAGGCCATCGTCAATGCCGCCAACTCGTCTCTGCTGGGCGGCGGAGGCGTCGATGGAGCCATTCACCGCGCCGGCGGCCCCTCGATCCTGCAGGAGTGCAAGCGCATCGTGACCAAAATCGGCACACTCCCTGCTGGCAAGGCGGTTATCACCACCGGCGGACGTTTGCCTGCTAAATATGTAGTTCACACCGTCGGCCCCGTCTATCGAGGAGGCCAGCAGCATGAGGCCGAAACTCTAGCCAGTTGCTACCGTGAATCCATCCGCATCGCCGACGATCACGGAATAAAGTCCCTGTCATTCCCTTCAATATCGACTGGAGCCTTCGGCTATCCCGTTCCCGGGGCCGCTGTAATTGCAGTTCGCACTATTGTCGAAGTTCTGTCGCCCTGCGCCCACGTGGAGCACGTCCGTTTCGTGCTCTTCGACATCGCCACCTGCAAAGCGTACGTCAAAGCCGCGGAAAAGATTCCCCACGAATCACCGGCAAATTCCGTTATCTTCGAGAAAGGTTCTTCGAACAATGTTGCTATTTGACATCCGTAACGTAACGCATTACGGTAGACAATGAGTCGGTCGTTTCGCCATAAAGGGTTAAAACGCCTTTACGAGGACGCCGACCCTCGCGGAGTAATTGCCGAACACGTCGTTAAGTTACGTGACATTCTGGCGCGGCTCGATGCGGCGCGCGCCATAGCTGATATGGAAGTACCTGGCTTCCGGTTACATCCGCTTAAGGGAGAGTTGAAAGGGTCTTGGTCTGTAACAGTCCGCGCAAACTGGCGGGTGACTTTCCGCTTTGCCGATCAGGACGTATTCGATGTCGATTATTTGGACTACCACTAGAGGAGCTTGAGCCATGCCCATGAAGAATCCACCCCACCCTGGCGGTTTTGTATTGCGCCAGTGCATTGAGCCTCTAGGCTTGACCATCACGCAGGCCGCCGCCGCCCTCGGAGTAACGCGTACCACTTTGTCGGAACTGGTGAACGAACGACGCGGCATCTCTCCCGAAATGGCGGTGAGGCTCTCCAAGGTATTCGGCGGCAGCGCCGAAAGCTGGCTGGTGCAGCAGGCGCAGTACGACCTTGCCCATCTGCATACCGGCCATCTGAGGCTCAAGCGATTGGAATTGGTTTAGTCAGACTCCACCCTCCCTATATTTCGAGAAAGGTCCTTCATGAGAAAAAAACTTATCGCCGCCAACTGGAAGATGTACAAAACCCCCGACCAGGCCCGTGACTTCTTCCGCGATTTTCTTCCCCTCGTGCTAGGCCACGACCGCGACGAAATCGTCGTCTGCCCAACCTACCTTGCGCTGGACGCCGCCATCCATGCGGCTAAGGGCTCGAACGTAGCCATCGGCGCGCAAGACGTCTACTGGCAAACCGAAGGCGCCTATACCGGCGAAATCTGCGCCAGCATGTTGGTGGCAGTTGGGGTAACCCACGTCATCATCGGACATTCCGAACGCCGCCAGTACTTCGGCGAGACCGACGACACCGTAAACCTCAAGCTCAAGTCCGCCCTCGAAGCCGGACTCATCCCCATCGTCTGCGTGGGCGAAGTTCTCGAAGAACGCGAAGCCCGACTCACCGACGACGTCCTGCGCCGCCAGTGTCTCCGCGCGTTCCACAAAATCTCCGCCAAGAAGGCCGCCAGCCTGGTCGTCGCCTACGAACCAGTCTGGGCCATCGGCACCGGAAAGACCGCAACCCCGCAAATGGCCGCCGACGCCCACGCCATCATTCGAGCCGAAGCCACCGAGTCTTTCGGCCAGGAATTCGCCGCGAAGCTCCGCATCCTCTACGGCGGCTCCGTCAAACCAGAGAACGCTCATGCCCTGATGTCGGAAGAAGAAATCGACGGCGCGCTGGTAGGCGGAGCGTCGCTCGACCCCAAATCGTTCGCCGCCATCGTGAAGTACTAGGTTTCGTGGAGAGACGGGCATCCCGCCGTCTAAGCCGAAACTGGAGTGGAAAAGCTCGGCCGCCGCCCGTGCTCACAGCAATGAGTCGCTAGACAGAACTCATTGTTTCGGAGACACCGCTATACGCATATGACTCGCAACGGCTCGACCATCTTTGAACGCCGGAATGAACTTCCAAGTCATGGCCATTTTGATCCGGTCCCGGTCGACCACGCTCGCCTTTTCCGTCGGTTCGACCGCTCTGACTTTACCGGCTGCATCAATGACCAGGTCGAGAAGCAACTGCGGTTGCGACCCAAACTGCTGGATGACAGATGCGGTTGGAAGCTCAAGCAG
>JBEKXC010000193.1:0-8526 GCA_049512435.1 Terriglobales bacterium
CAGCTTACGCCTACGCCGTGCAGGCCTCCGGAAACTTTGTAGGAGTTGCTGTCGAACTTGCCGCCGGCGTGCAGTGTGGTCATTACTACCTGCGCGGCGGGAATTTTCTCGCCATCGATGTCCATGTTATCGACAGGTATGCCGCGGCCGTTGTCGATCACGGTGATGGAGTTGTCGAGGTGGATAGTGACTTCGATCTTGTCGGCGTGGCCGGCTAGCGCTTCGTCGACGGAGTTGTCGACGACTTCGTAGACGAGGTGATGCAGACCGAGCTCGCCGGTCGAGCCGATGTACATGGCGGGACGCTTGCGCACGGCTTCCATGCCGCCGAGGACTTTGATCGAGTCGGCAGTGTAGTCTCCGTTGGTGGTTTTGCCGTTCTTGTTCTTCGCGTCGACGGTCTTCGCGTCAACGTTCCCTGCATCGCTCTTACCAGCGACGAGTTCGGCTTGCAATTCTTTCGTGGCCATTCTGCTCCGTGGAGAATGCCGGACCCTACCTCAGCGAACCAAACCCGGGCCCGCTGGGGGCCCCGGATCGGGACGCCTGACTGGAAGGACAATTCCGGGACTGCTCGGGCGACCTCAACTTATTGAATTTTCTGCTATTTAGCGATCACCAGAGCTATAAATATTTTAACACAAAAAGCACTCACTTTCAGGTTGGAATCGAGAGCATAAACTAGTCTTTTTGTTGCTCTTAGGGACATAGTTTGGGGCGGACGCGCAACACTGACGCCGGACGGAATTCTAGAGCGAAGTCAGAGTTGTTCCGACCAAGGGAAACTGCGAAGCTAAGCTCGGCTTGGACAGCCGAGGGTGGCTGTGCCTACGCAAACCTGGACGGGCGAGGACGCCCGTCGCTCCACGAACTTTAGTGTGTGGCCGGTTTGGCGGCGCCGAAATGGAGGCCATCCATCAGGTCGTCGAGCGCATCTTCGCTACCGGCGATAAAGGTGAAGGACACGATCTTATCCCGCGCCAGCAGGACGAGCGTGCATTGGCGCATGGTGAGTTTGTCGTTGCTTGCCTTATTGCCGAGCGGCTTGGTGAAATCAGCGCGCAGCAGGCGCCGCGTCTCAACCTCCAGCGCATACGGTTCGCCTTCAGCCTTGAAGCCGTTGGCGGTCGCGAGTTCTGTGAGCGGCCCGAGGTAGTCTTCGGCTCGCTTGAGTCCGGGATAGGACGCTGCACTCTCGGAGGCAATCACGACCGCGGAGTTGATGCTGTCTCCGATGGCTTCGGGAGGACGCTCGAAAACCGCAAGCAGGACTTCTGCTTTATTGGGCTCAATTCCCTCGTGCATCTCTCTGGTGCGATCCACCCAGCCGTAGGGGATCTGATAACGGAATCCAAGAGTGGTGTTGCGGTAGAGCTGGGCGTCTTCGCGCGCGGCGGGCTTGGGAGCCGGCTTAGCAAGTGGCATAGTCTTGCTTTGCGCCTTTGCGGTGATTGTCAGGGTCAAGGAAACGAGCACAATCATAGCTACTCGGAGTCCTGGGTTGCTGTGACCGCAGACGGCTGCCGAGCTTCGCTCGGCTTGGACCCTTCGGCTTCGCTCAGGGCAGGCTCGCGAGCGCGCCCGTCCCCACTGTAGCAAACCACACCGACGCTGAGCCTGCTCTGAGCGGTAATGCATACGCACCCATGCTACCAGCCGGATTACTACTCCACGAACATGCAATCTCCATAGGAGTAGAATCGGTACCCTGCCTCGACCGCATGACGGTAAGCGGCCATAACTAACTCCTTCCCGCCCAGCGCGCACACCAGCATCAGCAGGGTTGATTGCGGCAGATGAAAGTTCGTCAGCAGCGCGTTTACGATGCGAAACCGATAGCCCGGATAGATAAACGCGTCGGCCTCGCCACACCCCGCTTCTACGCGATTCTCGCCTGTTCGTTCTGCAACGCGCTCCGCAGCATACTCTAGAGTGCGGAGGGTAGTTGTACCCACCGCCACCACACGCCGCTTAGCGGCTCTCGCCCGATTGATCGCTTCCGCTGCCTGCGCCGGAATGTTGTACCGCTCCCGATGCAACTTGTGATCTTCAACTTTTTCTACTCGGACCGGCTGAAAGGTTCCCAGTCCAACGTGCAAAGTGATCTCGGCAATTTCAATTCCGCGACCACGGATCTGCTCCAGTATCTCCGGCGTGAAGTGCAAACCGGCGGTGGGAGCCGCCACCGATCCTAGGGCTTGGGCATACACAGTCTGGTAGCGCTGCCGATCCGCAGCCCGGTCGTCGCGGTCGATATAGGGAGGGAGCGGCACGTGTCCGATGCGCTCGACGCGGGCAAAGAAATCGGCGACGGGGGCAAATCGAATGCGCCGCTCCCCAAAACTGCCCCGGTCGATGACCTCGGCTTCGAGTTCGGGTGGGACGCCGGATGGGGTGCCTGTCGGACCGCCGAAATAGAGTCTTTCCCCGATGCCGACCTTCCGCCCCGGTCGTACCAGGCATTCCCACTCATTCGAATGGTTTGACACCGGATCGTCCGCAGCATTGTCTACGACATGGCGTGTCAACAAAACTTCGACCTGCCCGCGGAGAAAATTTCGTGCCGCCGGATTCTGCGGGCTGAGGGGCTGGGCCCGGTCTTCGTTCCGGTGGGCGCTCCGGTGGCCGTAGAGCCGGGCCGGAAACACCCGCGTATTGTTCACCACCAGCAGGTCGTCCGGTCGCAGCAGGACAGGGAAGTCACGAAACTTCCGGTCGTGCCAGTTTTGACTCAGCCAACTCTGGCTCTGCCAGCCCTCTGGCAGCCGATTCTGGTCTAGCCTCGTGAGATGCAGCAGGCGCGATCCCGCGCGATCTGCCAATGGCTCCTGGGCAATACGTTCCGGCGGCAGATCATACTGAAAGTCCGAGACAAGCATTGAGAAGATTATAGAGTTTGAGGCAGGTTCCACCGCCGCCGCGTCAGCCGGAATCCCTCCCCTTCATTTACATATTTTGACCTGCTAATGGTTGTAAGGCTTCCGAGGCGTGCTGTACCATGAGCGCAATGGCCAGGACGAGTGATCGCCAACATCGTCTCGAGATTGTGCAGTACGGTCGCCTGCTGCACGAAAGCGGATTTGTTGCGGCAACCGACGGGAACCTCTCCGTCCGTCTCGATGAAAGGCGCCTGCTGGTGACTCCTACTTGTATAAGCAAGGGCAGGATGCGCGCTTCCGACATGGTAATCGTAGACATGGAGGGAAAACGCCTTGCCGGTAGGCGCAGGGTTTCGAGCGAGATTGGAATGCACCTGCTGATCTATCGCCTGCGCCCCGACGTGTCTGGCATCGTCCACGCGCACCCGCCGACCGCCACCGGGTTCGCCGCTTCGGGTTACGATTTGAACCGGCCGCTGGTGTGCGAAGTTGTTGTCGGTCTGGGTTCGATCCCGCTGGCACGCTACGGAACCCCAGGTACGCCCGAACTGACCGACGCTCTCGAGCCCCTGATTCCTCGCCATGACGCCATCCTGATGGCGAATCACGGGGTGGTGACATTTGGGGCCTCGCTCGAAAGTGCTTACATGAAAATGGAAACCGTGGAGCACTTCGCGAAAATCGCGCTGGTGACGCACCTGCTCGGCAACGAGCAACCGCTCGGTGAAAAAGAAGTGGAGAAACTTTACGAGGTACGCCATCGCTACAACGGCGGAGAAACTCCCGCCGCGCCGCGCAGGTCGGTTGTGGTTAACGGTCTTCGAGCGGATGACCTTCAATCCGACGAGCCGCAGGAGACGGCCGGCAGCCGTCGCTAGACTTACTCCCCTCCTATCCGAAACCTTACGCCCGCCCGAAAGTTCGCTGTCAACGCCGGATATCCCACCACTTCGTTGTAGTGATCATTGAGCGCGTTTTGGACATTCGCATATGCTGTAATGCGCGAATTGATCGCGAACCATCCGCCAAAGTCGACACGAGCATAGCCTGCCGCATGGTCAACGAGATTGTCGACAAAATCGGAATCCGGTCGTCGGCCCACGAAGCTTCCGCCCAGGTTGGCGCCCCATCGCGTCCCCAGATAGCTGAGCAGTGTAATTGCCGAATGTTTGGGGCGGCGGAGCAGAGGATTCCCCGTCTCGTACAGAGTAGTGCCACAGGCATCGTCGGCGCAGTAAGGAGCATTCAGAATCTGGGTCGAGTCGTAGGTATAGGCCATGTTCAGCGACAATCTCTTTCGGATCCTCCCTTGCAGTTCAACCTCGGCACCCTGAGCGAAAGATTCTTGCACATTGAAATACTGTCCCAGGGTGCCCGGAGGATTGCCCTGGTAGGTCACGGAATTGGTTCCGTACTCAATTTGATCATGGAAGAGATTATTGAAGTAGGTCGCGTTCAGAGCCCAGCGCCCTGCCAGCAGACTTTGCTGGAAGCCGGCTTCGAAGGCGCGAGTGCGGACCGGCAAAAGGCCACGGTTCGGGACATAGTATGGAAGACCGGCAAAAGTCTCAACGAAGTCGGGTTCCATGTAAGCCGTAGCGTAGGAAAAACGCAAGCGGGTTCCAGAAAAGAAATCTCCACCACGCAACGCCAGCAGAGTTAGAGCAATCCGCGGCACACCCGTATTGCCGAATACACTGCTATGGACAAAACGGCCGCCTGCAATAACGGACAGTCTGCCGAGTGTCAGCTGTTGTTGCAGGTACGCGTCCTGGTTGAGGCGCTGGCCGCTCGTTGCGGGAGGATACTGGGGATATTCAAACGTTGCGGTTTCATTTTCGATGCGATATCCGAAGGTCGAGTGCGCCGTGATTCGGTCAGAAGAGCGCTCCGAGTAATCGCCCTGGTATTCGAAGGCCACATGGTTGATGTCGTAGTCAAAGAGCGAGGCAAAGTTGTAGGTATTTCCGTCGGGGCTGTTGTCGGTATAGCGATAGAGGTAATCGGATGCGATGAAGCGATGTTGCCAGCCCGAGGGAGCGGCGACGGTGAATTCGACGCTTCCGAGCAGCGTGTTGGTATGTGCGTCCCCAATCGTCAGTGGCGAGACGAGCGGATCGCCATTGAAATCCCACGCCCCCGGAAGCCCCACATAACTGTTGGAGTGGCGCACGCGCACGCGCAGAGACACCTCGTCGCTCAGAGCCGCGCCGACATTCGCGCCCACCAGCGAATCCGAGTACGCATTGTTTACGCCCTGCCCGTTGGTGTTGAACTGGTCGCCAAAGAAGTTATAGTCGAAGCGTCGGTAGGTGCCAGCCAGAGACGCGTCGCCGTTGGCCGTTCCGAAATTTCCTCCGTCGGCGCCGAAGCGCATCTCGGGAACCGAAGTGCTGCCGGTGCGCGTCCACACCTGTACCACGCTGGTCATGGCATCGGAACCATACAAGGTGCTTTGGGCGCCCCGCACGAATTCCAGGCGATCCGCTTGCGCCAGGGGCAGCGTGCCAAAATCAAACGTCTCGCCAGGTTCCGTGATAGCAACGCCATCGACAATAACTTTGTTGTAAGTGGACTCGCCGCCTCGAACAAAGAGCGAGGAGAGTCCACCGCGTTGCCCGTAAGTATTCACGACCGCGCCCGGCAGGAAACGCAGAGTGTCGGCGGCGGCAATCGGCTGCATTAGTTCCAGCTGTCCGCTGCTCAAAGTTGAAACGTCGGCGCCCGCGGCCTGGCCCGGAACTGGAGTGCGGGTCGCCGTCACCACCACGGTTTCGGCTGCCGTCGCCAAGCGAAGTTTGATCGTGGAGACTTGGGCGGTTGGCGAAATGTCCACCGTTTCCGCCGCGAAGCCCGGAGCCAACACTTGAACACGATAAGAGTTGGATTTCGATGCCGGCTCGCGAAAAACCACGAGCCCTTCGGCGGAGGTGCTCTGCACCGCCGGAACGGACTTGCCAATCAATTGCACCTGCGCACCTGGGACGGCGGCGTCTTGAGGATCGACAACTTTGATTTTGATTTCCGCCGAAACGCTGGACACCAGGCAGAGGGCCAACAGAAAAAAGACACTCGCGAATACACGAGAAAAGCGCATGCACGTCTCCTTTATCACGCGAAAGGGTTGTGTGGGCGGTTCTCGCCGGTCTCCTGGCTTTGCGAGTCAGAATGTGAGCTGTAGCTCCAATGAGCTTTGGCCCAGCATCCGGTTGCTACAACCGGCCTTCCCAGGTCGTCCTTTCCAGATATCCCCAGTGACCGGTTGCGTTGTCCTCGCTTACAGTTGCGCGGCAGCGCGGGATTTGCACCCGCTTCCCATAGCGCCAGCGTTTCGCCGGCCTACGATCATGCGCGAACCTAATTTTTGAGAAAGAGCAAAACAGAAACTCAGAAAATTTACCGGGGATGCGGACCAAAAGTCAAACGCTCGGAGCGACGCTCGTGGAGCGGCGGGCGTCCCCCTCGTCAAGTTGGGAGCCGGGCGGTGGCGCCCGACTCTCCAGTTGCTAGTCCTTGATAACAGGAAACTCCGCCGATCCTACCCGATCGACGTGCTCCTCAGCGAACCGTGTGACGCGCTCGAGCGCCGCCTGCAGTTGCCCGTGAAACTCCGCCATCCGCGCGTCCAGTTGGGTATCTCCGGCTTCGGTGGGAATTCGTATCTTGGCGCTGACACGCACTAACGCCTTCGAGAACGGCTTCGGGATCATGAGCGCATCCCACGTGTTCAGCACCCAGGCATCGCTGAGCGCTACATAGAACGCCGCCATGGGCAAGGCGCTGGCACGCGACAACAGCACCGGGCCCGGCTTGGCCAGATATTTCGGGCCGCGTGGACCGTCAATCGTAAACGCGACCGTAGCGCCCCGTTCCAACTGGCTCTTCAAGCCGAGCAGCGCCGTTGCGCCGCTGCGCCTGCTTGATCCACGCACCGCAATGAAGCCGAGTTTTTCAATCGTCCGAGCGATGTATTCCCCGTCGAAACTGCGGCTCACCATCACTGCGATCCCGGTCTTTCTCCACAACCAAGCGCTGGCGAACACAGCCCGGTGCCAGAAAGAGTAGATCACTGGTTTTTCGTAAGTCGCGTCCGGCGGCGAAGGCGGTTCTTCCCACGATATTGAGTAACGGAGCGTCGGACCAACCAAAGAAATGGCCCAATAGCTCGCCCAGCTGATGAGCCACAGAAAAATTCTCTGTCGCAGCGAGAATCGGCGAGTTACCAGAACGGACGGCTGCTCAGGCTCAATCGCGGGGAAAGAAGAACTCACGCGGATATTGTAGCCGGGAAGGACAGGTTTAACTGAAGGCTGAGAGCGGCTTTTTACGCTTCCAGATAGGCCACGATCCACTCTTTCAACCGTTGCCGCCGCTCGTCGGTAGAATCGAAGCGAATTCCGAAGCTCTTGTTGGCTTTCTTCCACGTGACCTCCCCACGTACCCACACGCGTGGCAGAGTCAACAAAGAAAAAGACACTTCCACCGGACTTCCTGGTTCGGGCACGTGATTGCCCTTGAGCGACATCCCGCCCGTACTAATCTCCTGGCTGGTGGCGGTTATGCGGCCACCGTCGTTCATCACGATCCCAACCTCGGTCATCACCGGAATGCGCACGTAGCGGCGGAATTCGTGCAGCACCAGCGTTTGCGTCGAACGCACCAGCTTCATCGCTGCGGACCGTTCCAGAGGTTCGTGAAATATTGCGTTAATGCACAATTTTGAATAACGCATGGCATCCTGCGCGGTCCCGCCCAGCCCGAAAATGATGATGCGGCTATTGGAAGCAGAGCTGCGCGCCAGTTCGATGATGCTGCCGGCTGTTTCTCCCAATGGCAGAACACAGGCCTCGAACTTTTCGTGTTGTAATCGATCCACGTGATCGCGCGAAATCGAAACCGTTTCGATTCCGTATTGACGGAAACACTCGGTGATCAGATGCGCAGACGTCTGGGGTAAGTCAAAGAGTGCTACGCGCGCAGCAGTCTTTCGATGCACGGAAAGGGGGGCGAGACCGGTGGCAGTCGGAGTAGGCATGAGTCCCAGGGGATGAACTCCTTTAAAACCCCATTCTGACGTGCCTTTGCACGGTTGCATAGGTTTCGAAAGGGCTTAGCCCCTGTCCAAAAGGCCATTACGGAGGGTTGTACCTGGACTTGTTACCTCTGCTCCCTTCGTTTGCGTCAGGATCCTGGGCGCTCTCTCGGGCGGATTTCACTCAAACTGTTTTTTGAACCGCTCGAGTTGATCTTTCAACTCTCCTACTTCTCTGCGAAGGTCAGCCACTTCTTCTTCCAACCCCGCGATGCGCTGCTTATCTGCCGGATTGCGCTCGACCGCCGTGCCGCCCTGTACCGGCGCTTCTGCTTCCACTACATCGCCGGCAAACAGATGCGCATATCGAGACTCTTTCATTCCCGGCTGTCGAGGCAGCAGCTTCGCCAGCGGCGGTTCGCGCTGCATCAACTTCTGCAACGCCGACTGCACATCGTCCAGTGCTTCGAAGCGGTGCATGCGTTCAGCGCGTCCGCGCAATTCACCCGGCGTCTGCGGACCGCGCAACAGCAGCACGCAGAGGACCGCAATCTCCGGGCGCGTGAAGTTAAATACCTCCTGCAACCGCTGCTCGTATTTGGTCACGCGGCTGTC
>JBEKXC010000194.1:0-8470 GCA_049512435.1 Terriglobales bacterium
TAACCACCACAACGTCTTCGATCCGCACGCCCCACTTTCCCGGAACGTACACGCCGGGCTCAATCGTAAGCACCATTCCCGGCTCCAGCGTCTGGCTTTGCCCCGCCGCCAGTCTGGGCGCTTCGTGTATTTCCAATCCTAAACCATGCCCGGTCGAATGGGTGAAGTACCGGGCCAGTTTCCGTTTACGAAGCACGCGCCGCGCGGCATTATCCACCTCAGCGGCAGTCACGCCCGGACGAACTGCCGCGATCGCGGCCAGTTGCGCTTCCAACACAGCCTCATACAACTGTCGAGCTTCTTCTGAAGGCGGCCCGACATGCACAGTTCGCGTGCGATCTGAACAATAACCGGCGAGTATAACACCAAAATCGCAGACCACGAACCCGCGCCGGGGTATGCGCGCATCCGATGCTCGGCCATGCACAATCGCCGAGCGCGTTCCGGAAGCGAGTATGGTTGCAAAGGACATGCCTTCCGCCCCGGCACAACGGGCCTCGTATTCCATAGCGGCGGCAACTTCGACCTCACTCACACCCGGCCGAATTTTTTGGCGTGCAATCTGAAAAAGACTGGCGCCGAGTTCAACCGCTCGCCGGATGCGCTGGATCTCGGCAGCCTCCTTCACCATGCGGGCACGCTCGACCAGTGGGGGCGCGGAGCGCAGGCGCGCCTTCCCTTTCAGGACAGCAGCCACCCGGTCGCGCATGCCCGCGCTGATCGATTCTGGTTCAATACCGACGGATGTGCGTTTCATGGATAGGCGTTTGATGGATACGCGTCCCAGAGACGCCCGCGTGGAACTCTTTCGCCGCGTGGCCAGCCACTCCGCAGCCGCCACCGGTAGAGACTTGCGAGCGACAAAAATGCTCGCATCCTTTATTTCTACTTCCTCTTTTGCCTGGGTGCGGTAGCGGCCGTCAGTAAAGAGGACGCTGCCACGCGCTGCCACCAGCAAGGCAGCCGCGCTGCCAGTAAAGCCACAGAGATAGCGAATATTCGGAAGATGCGTCACCAACAGGGAGTCGAGATCATTTTCTTCGAGCCCGGCTCGAAGACGGCTGAGGCGGCCGGCGTGATCCATAACAGGAGTGTAGCAAGAAGCAGGTCTTAGGTCTTAGGTCTCAGGTGTTAGGAAACCCGAATCTCCGCGGTGTCGTGTCCCGGAAATACGCGAATGAAGTTGATGACATCTGAAGCAAAACAGCTATGCATCACAGGGGACAGGGCAGCTCTGGATACGTCATGGGAGGGGTAGGGGCCCTTCGACTGCGCCAGGCCAATCGCTTCGCGCTTGGCTGGCTCCGCTCAGGGTGACAGGGTAGATTTAGTCTTCGTCCCCGTCATTATCCGGAGGAATCGGCTTGCGGCTCTGCACTTTTTCGCTGGTGAAGTAGCTGGCGGGTTCGATTGCCGGGACCGGCGTGTAGCTGCGATAGGGGCCTGGGAAGAATGCGCTCAGATCGGTGGTATTGCGTGCGTCGGCCACTCCCAGAACGCCTTCGTCTATCCCATAAATGCCCTCAATCATGCGGAGAATGCTGCCAAAGTCATAAATGTTGGTGCTGTCTATGGTCGATGGCGTGTAGGCGGACACCACGATCAAAGGCACGCGAAATCCATATTGATAATCGCCCTGGCAGCTATCTGACGTACAGGGCAGTGCCGAGAGAATCGGCGGCGGCTGATTATCCGACCAACCTCCCCAGTCGTCCCAGGTAACGACGATCGCCGTGTTGTTCCAAAATGTCTGGCCTGCATCGGGCGTTCCGGCGGCGCAGGTGGGATTCTGCCCGATCTCATTGATAACGGCCGCTACCCAGGAGGGTCCATAGTTTCCCGTAGCGCCCGCATGGTCGGACCACGCGCCATCTGGAATCACCCAACTTACTTGATTAAGTTTGCAGTTCGTAATGTCCGTCAAAATGTCCGTACCCATATTTTTGACGTCGACGTTGGTCGCCCATTCCATACCGGCGCAATACAAAGTGTCGCTGTCAGGCTCGAATTGCGGGTCACAAATGGAATAGATGGAATCCGGGGCGGTCCAGATCTTGCCGGCGGATGGGGCATAGTACTTCCAGGTAATTTGCGGGACGTTGCTATCCAACCAAGTCGCCATGGTGTCCTTGTAACTGCAGAAGCTGCCCACGGAGCCTACGAGGGTGTTGGTGATCGGGCACTCCTGGATGGACTTAGCGTCCCAAGTTATGCCGCCGGTGCATTCGGTTGCACCCGGGAGCAGAGGAGAAATCAACTTGTTCGTGGCTTTCGCCGTCGCCAGACAACCGGCAGGGCTCGTAGAAGGAACGAAATTCTCCGCTATGAAGGTAGAGGACTGGTCGTCAGTAAAGCTAAGCGCCGAGGTCCCACTGAAAAGGAATTGGTGGGCAGGATAACTTGGCCCTTGATTGGTCTGATACATGTAGTTTGCCCACCCGTAGGTTTCGGCAAACGTCACATATGGATCTAGGAGATACCCGCTGGAGCCGTTGTAGTTAGTAACTGGAATGTCGTCGACATAACTGTAAGCGATGCCTTGACCTGGGTAGCTGCCTTGCAGATTGTGCCACGCGCCATCGTTCCGGCAAGCATATCCTTTCTTTGCGTCCGGGTCGCACATTTGCACGAAATTTTCATGCCCATGGTTGGGATCGATGGGGCCGTTCAGCATGATCGACGCTAGCGGAACCGCTTGCAGGCCATTTTGGTTGGAGACGCCGCAGGGCGCGATGTCGTAACAGCTCGAGGTCACTGGACTCGGCGTACACGCATTCAGGCCACTGGCTCCAACCGGGATGGTGCAGAGCGGTTTCAGAGCCTGGAAAAGATTGTCGGGAGTGCGGTTCTCCTGGACAATCACGACTACATTCGTGATCTGCGATGGGAAAGCGGCCGACTTAGGTCGCTCGAGGTGGGATTGCGCAACTATGGTTCCTGATAGAAGCAAAAGAAACAGAACGTTGGCTGGCAGCTTCATATCGATCCTCATTCCAAATCAATCTTCCTGACAGACTTGCTGACCAACTTTCTGACCAAGTCTGAAAGGAGCAGGAGCCCGCAGCCGCCAAGGGCCTACGGCACAGCGTCTTGAACCGGGATCTGCTTCTGGGAGCCCAACAAATGGCTGCCATTCTCCCCCCAAACCCAGCTCGCGTCAATGGGAAACAACATGTGAAACAATTTTCACCCGGGTCCGGGAGCGGGAACTGCGGGTTCGTTCGCCGCCGAGCGTTCAAGACGCGACTTATGCTGGATTCAAGAAGAGGAAATGTGGGCTGCGAGCGCAAAAAGCAAAGCCACCGGGCTCTCGGCGGGTTCTCCGAGAAAGCCGGCGGCTGTGGCTCTGTTAACTTCGCGCCTAGGTCCGAACTTATGTCTGGACGATGCGCGGAGTGATGAAGAAAATCAGTTCCTGGTTTGTGGTTTGCACCGAGCGATGCTTGAACAGGTTGCCCAGGTACGGGATATTCCCGAGCAGAGGTACCTGCGCGATGTTGAGAGAGTTGTTGGTCTGGATCACGCCGCCAATCACCACCGTACCGCCATCGGTCACCAGCACTTGCGTGGTGGCCTGCTGGGTGATCAGTTCTGGGTTGCCTAACAGGTCGACCTGGCCAAAGTTAGGCAAGGTATTTTCCACATCCACGTTGAGGAAGATGGTTCCTTCCGACGTAATCTGAGGAGTCACCGTCAGCCGCAGAAAAGCATCCACGTAGGTAGCGGTTGCCGGAGAGCCTAACGACGGCGCAGTCATGATCGGGATCTTCACGCCCTGCTTGACCACTGCCTGAATGTTGTTCTGCGTAACCACTCGCGGACGAGAAAGAATTTTCAGCAAACCGCGCGACTCAGCCGCGGTGAGGATCATGTCGATCCGCATGTTGTTGGAGAAGTTCGTAAGTTCCAGACCGCTGGACGGGCCGGTTGCGCCCAGGTTTGAAAACAGAGGAATCTGGGTTCCGGTCGCTGGCGTTCCAACGACAGGGTATAGCGGATTCGGCACCGCTCCCCCACCGACGATGATCGGCGAGGTCCCGACGCCTTGGACACCGCCTACGCCGGTAGTGCCATTGCCCCAGCCCAAGCCAAGCTGCACGCCGATGTCGCGAGCGAAGCTGCGCGTGGCCGCTACTACGCGGGCTTCAATTTCAACTTCCTGCGTCTTGCGGTCCATCTGCTGGATGAGGCGGTCGATCTGCGGTAAAACCGCGGGTATGTCGGAGACGATGATCGAGTTGGTGCGTTCGTCAGCGACAATGTCGCCACGCCCAGTGATAAATTTCTTGAGCGGAATCAACAGGTCTTTGGCGTGGGCGTAGCTGAGGAAGCGGGTGATGGTGACTTTATCTACCGCCAGCGCCTCGGCATCGATTTGAGCGCGCCGGTTCTCGGCTTCCTTCCTCAACGTATCCACGGTTGCGATGCGCAATACATTACCGTCGAGTTGACGGGACAGGTCGTTGTTCTTGAGCACGATGTCGAGCGCCTGATCCCACGGCACGTCATCGAGCACGATTGTCAGAGTGCCGTGGATCATGGGATCGAGCACCACATTCAATCCGCTGATCTCGTGAATCAGCCGGAAGAAATCTTTCAGATCCACATCCTTGAGGTTGACCGAGATTGGCTCGCCAGTGTATTTCGCCCCGTTCGCCGCCGGCTTCTGCTGCTCCAACTGGGCCTTCTGCTCCGCCGCCAGATTCACGGCCGGCTGGACGCCTGGCCCGCTGCCGGCAGCTTGCGCCATGGCAGCATTGCTGTTCGTGGCGACCAATTCCGCCGCCGTCTTGTCAGCAAAACGACTCGCCGCTTCCTGCGCCTTGGCAGCCGGCTGTGCCGGTTTATCGTCTTTCTTATCGTCGGCGCTCTTGACCGAGTACTTAGGCTCAACGAAGGCAAATTCCGCCGGTTTCCCGGCGTTGTCCGCCGAGGTCGGGTTCATCGGAGCGGAACCTATCGAGGCCGAAGTCGCGGCTGCTGAACTTACTGGAGTCGCGATTGCTGGAGCCGAAGCCCGCACTTGCGGCGCAGTGGTCGAAGCCTGCGCTGCTGCGGCCGGCGCCGTTCCCTGGCGATGAGCCAGCGCGGCGTCATGAATCTTGAGAATAAAGCCGCCGTCCTTACCCGGCATCAGTTCATGTTGGCAGCTCGCGGCCAGGTCAATAACGACGCGCGTCGTGGGCGGGACTTCCCCATCCATTCCGATGCGGACGCCTTTCACGCCATCGCGGCCAACGCTGATGTGGCTCTCGGCCGTGGCCATCACGGTGTTGGGAAAGTCGACGACGATGCGTGCCGGAGAATCGAGTGTCGACACTTTGGGCGCCAATGTGCCCGCCGCCTTGAACTCGACCCGCAATCCGTCCTGGCTGTCGGTGACCTCGAGCTTCTGCAACCGAGCGCTCGCGGCCACCCCCTTGCCCGTCGTGTCAGCCGCGGCGGCGATAAGTACGAACGCCAGCAGCGAAACCATTAGACCCAGCAGTTGCTTTCGCATTTCCCTGTCTCCCCATGCGAGGCGCTTTCGCCTCCATGTGTTTCCTAGAACGTGTTTCCTAAAACGTGTTTCTTCAAACGTATTCCCTAAAACGCGTTTCTTCGAAGTCGTCGGCCTCCCGGCCTATACTGCCGGAGTCGTAATCTTCTTCACCACTTCCCGCGTAAACGTCTTGCCCAACCGATCCTGCAGTGTTTCCTGGAAAACGATGGAGTCGCCCGTGATTTTCATCACATAACCGTTGAACACCGGATCGTTTTCCCGCAAAAAATAAGCCTTATTCAGACCGTTGCTGACCACGGCGATGAAACCGCTTTCCGCGTGCACCACACCCTTTAGGTTAATGGCGCCAATTTCCAGACATTTCTTGCCGGTGCTGCAACCCGAACCCCCGGCGTGGCTCACCACCGGACTAATGAAAGGATCCCGTCTGCCGTTCGCGGCGTACTTGCTGTCTGGAACAACCTCCTGCTCGCTCGCCTCGTTCTCGCCTTGTCCGCTTGCCGCAGCTGCGGCCAGGCCAGCGTCCGTTTGCGCTTCTGCTTGGGGAGCTGCAGCGGGCGCTTCCGCGACGACTCCACCGACTAAGACTGCCCCGCCCCGTCTCACGTGCCCCCTTCTTTTCGCTGCCGCCGGACGCGCACCCGCCGGGGATGAAGATGAAGAGATCCTCGCCGGCCCGGCCACCGCCACTCTGCCCGGCTTCCTCGCAGCGTGGGTAGCGCTCGCCGCCGATGGAACGCTATCGTGAACGCCCAAGGCTTCATTCGACGCGGCGGTTTGTTTATTGCTCACGCCATTCATCGTGTTGCGCGTGTCCTGGATAATGCCGGGACGCTGGGCCGAGGCCAAGCCCGCGGCCAGTACCGAAACCAGAATTGTCCTCGTTATCGCGATCGCTGGCTTCATCCTCACTCTGTCCCTCCTACTTCTTTGCCGGTGTTCCCGGCTGGCTGGCCGGACCCGCCGGGTCCAGGTCATGGCTGAAATACGTCGTGGTCAGGCAAGTTGCCACCACACTCTCGCTGGGCGCGTACTGGTAGCTATGCTTCGCCTTGGCATCGCCCGGCTTACGGGTCGAGGCCACCGCCAGGTTGGAAACGTTGACGATGCGCTCCACTTTTCCCAGCCGATCGAAGAAACCAAGCATCGAGTAGTACGGACCGTCGAACTCCACTTCGAACGGCACTTCGGTGTAGAACTCTTTGCTGACGTATGGCTTGGCCGTATAGCGGCGGATTTCCACTCCCGACTTGCGCGCTTCTCCGCTCACCATGCGCATGAAATTGTCCACTTCTTTTTCGTCGGGCACGATGCGCCGCTCGATTTCAAGCTGCTGCTTCAGGCTGGCCAGCTGGCGCTCGATGTCGGCCAGTTTCGGCCGGTAGGCTTCGAGTTCCGCGTTCTCCCGCATTTTGGCCTGCAACTTCATCTGCGCCGCATCATTTTGGCTGCGTGCGGACTTGTAAACCGTGTAGTAGAGGCCGCCCGACGCGAGCACCGCCACCACAATCAGAACTCCCAGCAGCTTCACTCCAGTTAATTCGCCAAGATTCATAGTCGGTTCCGCCTTTACGACTTCGCCTTTTCGCAGGTCAGCGTGAACTGAAACGCCTGCATTTCCTTGATCCCATCATCCTGATAAGTTTCCTTGATCTCGATGTTGCGGAAAAATCCGGTCTTCTGCAGATTCGAAATCAGATTGGCCACGGCGTCGCTCGACAGCGCCGTCCCATCGATGGCGACGCTCGCGCCCGTGTCCTGCATGCTGTTCAACCACACCGCCTCGGTGCCGTTGACGGTATCGCTGATCATCGAAAGCAGGGCGACGGGGCCGGATTGGTTCTTGCGCAACTGGTCGATGACATCGACCCGCCGCTTATAAGCCTCGGCTTGCTTCTGCCGCTCCAGATAGTGCACCTTGATGTCGGACAGCGTGCGATTCTTCTGTTCCGCTATCCGGGTTTGCACTTCGATGGATTTCTTTTCCCGGTCGAGCTGGTACCAGTACCCGAAGTTGAGCGCACCGGCAATCAGCAACACGACTGCCACCTGCGCCAGTGGCCCGGCCCAATTGCCCAGCTCGAAGCTCGGCATGCTCAGGGCGGGACCGGCGCTTTTCTTGCCTTTCGGTTTCGGAGAGCCCAGCAGATTGATTCGGATCATAGCTTGTCAAAGCTCCTCAGGGCCAAACCCACGGCCACTGCCAACTGGCCGGCGTTCTGTTCGACCAGTTCCGCCCCGGCGCCTTCCACCGGAGCCAGCACTTTCTGAAATGGATTGAACAACTCCACCGGCATCGAAAACTCCTGGCGCAGAGCTTCGACGAGCCCAGGAACCTTCGCCGAACCCCCGGCCAGATAAATCTTCTCGATGTGCTCGCCGGCGGCACTGGCGCGGAAGAAGTCGAAGGTTTTCTGAATTTCGAGCACGATAATTTCCGTCACCTGTTGCAGGATGGGCGTCTTCGCGTCGTCGTGCACCGTACCCACCTTGTTGCCCAGCTTGAGCGATTCCGCATCATCGAAGCTCAGATCCAGTTCCTTCTGCAGTGAATCCGTGTACTGATGCCCGCCCACGGAAACGTCGCGCGGGAACAGCGGCGTCGTGCCCTTGACGATGTTGATGTTCATGACGCTCGCGCCCAGATTGAGCAACGCCACCACCTGGGTTGCGGCCGGCTCGTAGTTGTACTCGTAGCAATTCTGCAAAGCCAGGGCATCGATATCGACAATAGCCGGAGTCTTGCCCGCCATCGAGAGTACGTTGGTGTAGTTCAGAATCTTGTCTTTCTTCACCGCCACCAGCAACACATCCATGGTCGGACTGCTGGCATCTTCCGAAAGAATCTGGTAGTCGAGGTTCACATCCGCCAGATCGAACGGGATGTGTTGCGCTGCTTCCTTCTGAATCGTGTCGGACAGTTCCTGATCGCTCATCGAGGGCAAGGAGATCTTCTTGACGATCACG
>JBEKXC010000195.1:0-12334 GCA_049512435.1 Terriglobales bacterium
AAAGCAATGCGTCGTGGAACACCGAGACGGAGAAACAATCGGTGCTCTCAATCCTGCGGCGAGCAAGAGAAACATTTGCGAGTATGGAGAAATAGGCGGAGACGTCGCTGCAAGCCAGATGCCGACCAGCCCACAATCGCCAACAGTTTTCCAGAGCGGCGGCAAGACTATCCGTCTCGACGCGTATCTACCGGAGTCAAGCGACGGCCCCATTCCTGCCGTCATTGCGCTCCACGGTGCTGGAGGCGGTGTTTCCGGCATGGAGCGCTATGCCGGCATGCTCGCGGCCCAAGGGTTCGCGGTGTACGTACTTCATTATTTTGACCGCACCGGCATTGAGTCCGCGGACAAGCCGGCCATCATGCGCAATTTTCTGCTGTGGATGAAAACGCTCTGGGACGCAATCAGTTTTGTCGAAACGCAGCCGGGAGTCGATGGCGAGCGCATCGCTCTCCTGGGCTTTTCGCTCGGAGCCTACCTCTCGCTCGCCAATTCTGCCATCGACCATCGCGTGAAGGCCGTGGTCGAGTTCTTCGGAGGCATGCCGAAAGAAATGAACCTCTTCATGAAGCGCCTCTGCCCCGTGCTAATCCTGCACGGCGAGGGTGACGCGACCGTCCCAGTCGAGGAAGCCTACCATTTGCAGAAGTTGCTGGAGAAGAAGGGAATCCCCTACGAAATCAAGATCTATCCCGGTGCCGGCCACGGTTTCGAGGATCAGGCAATCTGGCGCGACGCAGGGCTGAGGAGCCTGCAATTTTTGCAGAAGTACTTAGCCGCACCGGGAGTCTGAGAAGCTCACGTAGGGGCGGACGCATTCGTTCGCCCAGCCGAGCGCAGCTCGGCAGCGCTCTTAAATTCGCGAAAGGCGAAACGGAGCGCTGAGCAAGCGTGCCGGCAGCATGACTACGGCCCAGACCAGGGCGAGCGCGCCATTGACCGCGATCCCCACGATGCGGAAGGGCAGCAACAACAGCCAAATGATCGGATAGAGGATCAGCGCCAGCAGCGCCACAGGCCAGCACACGACGAAAAGAAAGCACCACAGTAGGAAGGCGATCATTGGAATAAGGGACTCCTCCTCAATATGATACGCAGGGCGTAAAAAAAGTTCGAAGCCGACAAACAGAACTGAGAGCCGACAGCTGAGAGCTGCTCCCCTACATCGTTTTCAGTGACGAACTGACTCGCAGCTTCGCTTCGGTTGCTCCTTGTACGTCGTCGACAGTCAAGCCCGGGGCGATCTCTTCGAGTAGCAACCCCTCCGGCGTGACTCGGATGTAGGCCATCTCGGTGACGATTGTGTCTACGACCTTCACGCCGGTCAGCGGCAGGGTACATTTCTTCAGGATCTTCGGCTGCCCCTCTTTGGTCGCATGTTCCATGGCGATGATCACGCGCCGCGCTCCCGCAACCAGGTCCATAGCGCCGCCCATGCCCTTGACCATTTTGCCCGGAATCATCCAGTTCGCGAGATTTCCGAGTTCATCGACTTCCATTGCGCCCAGCACGCTTAGGTCAACATGGCCGCCGCGAATCATGGCGAAAGAATCGGCGCTCGAAAAGTACGCGGTGCCCGCCATTTCGCTGACCGTTTCCTTTCCCGCGTTAATCAGGTCCGCATCTTCCGTGCCTTCGAGCGGATATGGCCCGATGCCGAGCATCCCATTCTCGGATTGCAGAATCACGTCCATGCCCGGCGGAACGTAATTGGCAATCAGTGTAGGCAGCCCGATGCCGAGGTTGACGTAAAATCCGTCGCGCAATTCGCGAGCGATGCGCTTTACGATGCGCTCGCGTTTGTCGGGTTCCTTTGTGACTTTGGGCAAAGTTGACATTGTTTTCCTTAGATTATGTCGGCGACGGTTTCGCTAGCTTGTTGCTGTCGGTTTGGTCACGGTCCTTTTCTCGATTCGCTTTTCAAACCGCTCACCCTGAAAGATTCGTTTTACGAACACGCTCGGCGTATGCACCAAGTCGGGATCGAGTTCTCCGGGTTCCACCAGGTGTTCGACTTCGGCGATGGTGATCTTGGCCGCGGTCGCCATCATGGGGTTGAAATTGCGCGCTGTCTTGCGATAGACGAGGTTGCCCCAGCGGTCGCCCTTCCAGGCCTTGACGAGGGCGAAGTCGGCTTGCAGCGCGCGCTCCATGATATAAGTGCGACCGTCGAACTCACGCGCCTCCTTGCCGTCAGCAACCACCGTTCCAACTCCGGTGGGTGTAAAGAACGCGGGAATTCCAGCGCCCCCGGCGCGAATTCGCTCGGAAAATGTTCCTTGCGGAACCAGGTCAAGTTGCACCGTGCCGTTCAGCACCATCTGTTCGAGCAGTTTGTTTTCGCCGACGTAGGTTCCGATGTGCCGCCGGATCTGGCCGTTCGCCAGCAGCAGCCCAATGCCCAAGCCATCGACGCCGGCATTGTTGCTGATTGTGGTCAGGTTCTTGACGCCCTTGCGCGTGAGAGCGCGGATTAGGTTTTCAGGATTCCCGCACAAACCGAATCCACCAACCATGATAGTGGCTCCGTCGAACACATCCCGGATTGCCTCTTCAGCGCTCTTGACGACTTTGTGCATAGCAGAAGAATTCTATAGCAAATTGCAGCGCGCGAGAGGGACCAAAAGCAACATCTACCACGGAGTCACAGAGACACAGAGGAATTCATTTCTTGTTTTTCTCCGTGCCTCCGAGCCTCCGTGGTGGATTCTTGCGTAACTGATGCGCGCGCTCGAATTCGGCGGCCAGTTCTCGCGAGTCGAGATTTTCGCGGATGTGCGCCAGACGTTGCTCCAGCTTCAGCAGCGCGTCGCTCAGGTTCTTGCGATTAGTGATGGCGATGTCGCGCCACATCGAATAGGGGCTGCCCGAGATGCGAGTCATCTCGCGCAGGGCTCGTCCGCCGATGTCGAGCACCGGCGCATCGGGGCCAAATTCGTCGACTAGCGTTGCGGCCAGGGCGGTGGAGATCATCTGCGGCAGATGGCTGATCCAGGCGCAGAAGCGATCATGATCGGAGGGATCGACGACCGCCACTTTGGCGCCCATCTTTTCCGCGCAGTGGATAAATTCTCCGCAGAGTCCCGCGTGAACGTTCTGGCGGGGAAGAGGCGTGAAGAGCCAGGCGGCGCCTTCGAAAAGATCGGCGTCCGCAAACTCCACGCCGGCGTGCTCTTTGCCCGCCATGGGATGGCCGGCGAGAAATCTTTGACCGGCATTTCGCCCAAACGATTTCGCGGCGTGCTGAACAATTTCCGCCTTCGTGCTGCCCACGTCGGTCACGAGAGTCTTGAGCGGAAGCGCAGGACCGAGCCTGTCGATCAGATCGAGAATCGGGAGCACGGGCGTTGCCAGCACCACCAGATCGCTTCCATGTATGGCATCAGCGGGATTCGTGGTCCCACCGTCGATGGCGCCGCAGCCTTGGGCGCGCTCCAAAACTGGGGCGCGGTCGCAGCCGATGATTCGGGCGGCGAGATGACGCTTCTTGAGCGCGAGCCCGAGCGAGCCTCCGATCAAGCCGGTTCCGATGATGGTGACTTGTTTGAAAGGCATTTGTAATTGGTGATTTGTAATTTGTGATTTTGCTTTTCAATTACAAATTACAAATCACCAATTACAAATTATCCCTACGCGATCTCGCGTCCCACCGCCGGCGCGATCATGCGTAACTGATCCATCAACTTGGCAAACTGTTCCGGGTAGAGCGACTGCGCGCCATCAGAGAGCGCTTTGTCCGGCTGGTGATGAACCTCTATGAGCATGGCATCGGCGCCAGCGGCAGCAGACGCCAGCGCCATGGGCGCTACTTTGTCGCGCCGCCCCGTGCCGTGCGAGGGATCGGCAGTCATCGGAAGATGCGAGAGTTTGTGAATGATCGGGATCGCGGAAATATCCATCGTGTTGCGCGTGTAAGTTTCGAAGGTGCGGATGCCGCGCTCGCAGAGAATGATCTCGTAGTTGCCGCCGGCGAGCAGGTATTCAGCGGAGCACAGCAGCTCTTCGATCGTGGCCGCGATCCCGCGCTTTAGCAGCACGGGCTTGCGAACCTTTCCCAGTTCGCGCAGCAGGTTGAAGTTCTGCATGTTACGCGCCCCCACCTGAAAGATGTCCACATACGGCAACATCAGCTCGATCTGGGAGATCTCCATGACTTCGCTGATCACCAGGAGCTTGAAATGATCGCCCGCTGCGCGCAACAATTTCAAGCCCTCCAGTCCGAGTCCTTGAAATGAATAGGGAGAAGATCGGGGTTTGAAAGCGCCGCCGCGGAGAACGCGCGCTCCCGCTTGGGCGATCAGTCCGGCGACGGTGAACAGTTGCTCGCGGGATTCGACCGAACAGGGCCCGGCCATGACGACGATTTTCTTGCCGCCGATTTCAATCCCATTCGCAAATTTTACGACCGTGCCTTCGGGACGAAAATTGCGCCCGGCCAGATGGTAAGGAGAAGTAATGCGGTGAACTTCCTGCACTCCCGGCATCATTTCGACTTCGCGAGTGTCGAAATCGTGGGGAACTCCGACGCCGCCGAGTACGGTCTGGCGCGCTCCGGTGGAGCGGTGGACTTCAAAGCCGAAGTGGACCAGTTGATCGATCACCTGCTGGATCTGATCTTCACTGGCCGAATCTTGCATTGCTACGATCATGAGTACGCTCGTTTTGCCCGGCTGCGGAACGCGAAGAGCAAGATCAGCGTCCGCTGCGAACTTGGGTGGTTTCCTACTCCTTGAATTTTGAATCGATCTCGACACCGCCGGTCGTAGGCTCGGAGTCGGGAACGATTTCGTGCTTTTGAATACTGCGCATCACGTCCATAATTCGTTCGTAGATCTGGCCGAGATCGCGCCCGGCTAATGGACCCGCGTTGTTACGCTGCACATTAACAATGACCTCGCGCTCGCGCTCAGGTTCGTAAATGGGCAGGCTGGTATTGCGTTTCAATCGTCCAATTTCGACGGCAGCAGCAGCACGCTCATTAAGCAGCGCCGCCAGCTTGCGGTCCAGTTCGTCGATTTTCTTCCGCCAATCGGAAATGTCCATAGGAAGCTCTCAGCTCTCAGCTATCGGCTCTAGTTCGGTCCATCGACTCGCTGTGAACTTTGTCACCGAAGATGTTCTCAGAGGACGCCATCATTTTCGGGCTGAGAGCTGAGAACCGACAGCTGAGAGCTGCCTTATGAATTCTGCCACAGTCGCGGCTTCCCGTCCCGGATTTTGTTCGATCAACTGTACGATGGCACTGCCGACGACCGCACCTTCGGCGAATTTTCCGACGGCGGCGAACTGTGCCGGGGTTGAGATTCCGAAACCGACAGCGATAGGGAGCCTGGTGAAGCGGCGGATCCGCTTGACCAGAGTCTTGGCGTCTCCGGTCATGTCTTGGCGCGCGCCGGTGACGCCCGTGCGGGAAATCGCGTAAATAAATCCCGTCGAAACCTGGGCGATCAATTTCAGACGCTGATCGGTCGAGGTAGGCGCCGCCAGAAAAATGGTTGCGAGTTCATTCTTGCAAGCCTCGCGCAAATACTCGGCGGATTCCTCGACCGGCAGATCGGTGATCAGTGTTCCGTCAATCCCCGCAAGCCGTGCCACCTGGCAGAACCGTGGCAGGCCCATGCGCAGGATGGGGTTAAGGTAGGAAAAAATCACTAGACCGACGGATTGAGAATGTTCGCGAATTTCGGCGGCGAGAGTCAACACCTGCTGCAGCGATGTCCCGTGCTTGAGCGCCCGTTCGCTGGCGCGCTGGATGACCGGCCCATCGGCGAGCGGATCGCTGAAAGGGACGCCGAGCTCAATCACGCTCGCACCCGCATCAATGGCCGCGAGGATGACTTCGCGCGTGATTGCGAGGTCGGGGTCGCCACAGGTTACGTAGGCGACTAGCGATGGCTTATTTTCGAAATGGAAGGGCATGAGAAATTTGCAATTGGTAATTTGTAATTGTCGATTCGCAAATTACAAATTACAAATCATCAATCCAATTTCAAGTTCTCCCGCAAAATTCCGACGTCCTTGTCCCCACGCCCCGAAATATTAACGATCACAATTTCCGACTTCTTCATCTTGGGAGCGCGCTTGACGACTTCGGCGACGGCATGCGCAGATTCCAGCGCCGGAATAATGCCTTCGGTGCGAGCCAGCAGCACGGTTGCCTCGAGCGCCTCGGCGTCGGAGGCGGGAACGTATTGCGCGCGTCCCGTATCTTTCAGCATGGCGTGCTCGGGCCCAATCGACGGATAGTCAAGCCCAGCGGAGACGGAATGCGTAAGCGCGATCTGGCCTGCAGCATCCTGCAACACGTAAGAATAAGTTCCCTGCAAAACGCCCGGCGAGCCGCCGCGGAAACGGGCTGCGTGCTGGCCAAGCGCCTCACCGCGGCCGCCGGCCTCGACTCCAATGAGTTCGACTTTCTTGTCTTTGAGGAAGTCGTAGAAGATGCCAATGGAGTTCGATCCTCCACCGACGCAGGCGATGATGGCTGTGGGAAGCCTACCTTCAGCTTTGCGGATCTGGGCGCGAGCTTCGCGTCCGATGACGCGATGGAAGTCGCGCACCATAGTCGGATAAGGATGCGCTCCGAGCACGCTGCCAAGCAAGTAATGCGTGGTGCGCACGTTGGTGACCCAGTCGCGCATGGCTTCGTTGATGGCGTCCTTGAGCGTGCGCGAACCGGAATCGACGCCGCGCACGTCAGCGCCGAGCAAACGCATACGGAAGACGTTGAGCTCTTGGCGGCGCATGTCCTCCGTGCCCATGTACACCACGCACTCGAAGCCGAGCAAAGCGCAGACGGTGGCCGTGGCAACGCCGTGCTGGCCAGCGCCAGTTTCAGCGATGACGCGATGCTTGCCCATGCGTTCGACGAGCAAAGCCTGGCCGAGGCAGTTGTTGATTTTGTGCGCTCCGGTGTGGAGCAGGTCTTCGCGTTTGAGATAGATTTTCGCGCCGCCAAGTTTTGCGGTCAGGCGGCGGGCGAAAAACAGCGGCGTGGGGCGTCCTGCATAGGTCTTCAGCAGTTGGTCGAGGCGTTGCTGGAATTTGCGATCGCGCTTGGCTTTTTCGTATGCGCGCTCCAGTTCTTCCAGCGCGGCCATCAGCGTTTCCGGAACGTAGCGTCCCCCATAAGCGCCGAAACGGCCGGCCGTGGCCGCTTTTGACGGATTCTTCACCCTTATCGTTTTGACTGCCGCAGCGCTCGCCATCGTCAACTTGCCTCTTCCATGGCCCGCACGGCTTCGACAAAGGCGCGGACTTTTCGGGGATCTTTCTTGCCGGGTTCGCGTTCGACGCCGGAAGAAACGTCCACGCCCCAGGGATGGAGCAGGTGAATAGCCTCCTGCACATTTCCCGGACGCAAGCCGCCGGCGATGATCAGCTTGCTGATGCTGTTGATGATTCCGGCCCAGGGCTGCACGCGTTCCCAGTCAAATTGTTTGCCGGTGCCGCCGCGTTCTTCCGCGGTCGAAGAATCGAGCAGGACGCCCGAGATTACGCCCGGGCGGAAGCCGTGGGTCTCGAGGAAGAGATCGCCGTTTTCGGCGACATGGATTTTGTGCACACGTTTGCCCTTGTAGGCATTGTCTTTCTCTACCAATCCGACCGCGACTGGATCCCATCCGACACTTTGTCCGGCAGGCACGTCGAAAACTTTTGCAGGCCAGCTGCGGAAAATCGTGGGGCGGTGCGATCCGTTCGCGAGTTTATGGAAAAGGGCTTGGCTGAAGTCCGGGCTCTCATCGCCGTGCAACTGTATGGCGGTGAGACCCACGTGTTTTGCGGTGTCGCGCACGTGATCCACGGTCTGGTTGACGAAAACGCCGACTTTTTGGACTTGCTTTGGTAATTTGTCGACGATCGCGCGCGCCGCATCTGCCGTGACGTGACGCGGGCTCTTCGAATAGAAAACGAAGCCCAACGCATTCGCACCCGCATCAGTGGCGGCGAGCGCGTCGTCGAGGTTCGTGATCCCGCAGATCTTGATCCAAGTCATAAAAAGCAGTGGTCAGTGGCCAGTGGTAGGTGGCCAGCTAAACCGACAGAACACTAACTACTAACCACTGACCACTGGCCACTGACCACCGACCACTATTTTTGCTTCTTCCATCAACCTTGTTAACGCTTGGCCTGGGCTTTCTGCTCTCATCAACGATTCGCCGATCAGAAACGCTTCGTAGCCCGCTGATCGCAAACGAGCCAAGTCTGCGCCGGATTGGATGCCGCTTTCGGCCACGCGGACACAGGCGGCGGGTATTTTGTCCGCAAGCCGGAGGGCGGTGTCGAGATTGACTTCGAAGGTGCGCAGATTACGGCTGTTGATGCCGACGAGGTCGTAGCCGGCATCGAGCGCGCGCTGCAGTTCCTCTTCGTCATGAGCCTCACACAAAACGTCGAGCCCCTGCGTCCGCGCGATCCCCGCCAGCGACACCAGTTCTTCGCCCGTGCAATTCCCGCCAGCGACACCAGTTCTTTCTGATCGAGGGCGGCGACAATCAGCAGAATGGCGTCGGCGCCGTTCGCTCTGGCTTCGACAATCTGCAATTCATCGACGATGAAATCTTTACGCAAGCAGGGCAGGGAACTGCTGGACGAGGCTTCGCGCAGATAGTCGAGTGAGCCCTGAAAGAATTGTTCGTCGGTCAACACCGAGAGCGCTGCCGCGCCCGCTCGCTCCAGATCGCGCGCGAGTTCGGAGGGTCTGAAATCGGCGCGAATCGAGCCTTTTGAGGGCGAGGCTTTTTTCAATTCGGCAATAACGGCGACGGCGAGTCCCTCTTGCGCCACTCGGCGCAGCTGTCTGCGAAATCCGCGCGGAGTGTGCCCGGTCGCCGCGCGTTCCAGTAACCGCCGGTCGCGATCCCGCCCGTTCCCCGCCAGGCGCTGAGAGATTCGCTGGCGAGTGGCGGCGACAATCGAGTCAAGGGAGGCTGGCATAAGAGATGGTTAATTATACGGAAGCGGCCCCAATCGGGTGGCGCCGAGGGGCCGGTGATGTCCGTCATAGTGATGTCGGTCATTGACCCGACTTCCGGCAAGGTGCTATAAACGAGTGCTTTGTGCCAAGGTGTGTAATCTGATCGAGGGGCTATATGCCGAGGGCACGAGTTTTTCCGACGCGGCCAAATCGGCAATCTTCTTTTCATTATCTCTGGCGGTGGAAGCGTGTTCGGGACGTGTTCGGAACTCCGGTGGCGGCCGTACGCGCGGTGGATGGAATCCCCCAGCGGGCGGCTAACGCGCCGGAGCAAAACACACGTCATGACCCCTCAAGGACCTTTAGGAGGATCTTCATGCGCACTAGGAACGCCAATTTTGCGTCCGTGGGACGCTGGCTTACAAGAATTTCGGCAACCCTTGTAACTCTGCTGTTTCTGACTGCCGGCTGCGCGCTGGCGCAACCCGCCGCCCAAACTGACGAAGCCGGCGGCGAGGCAGCCCTGAAACTGCCTGACCTTTCTTCGGTTTCGTTCCTCGGTATTGATGGGCATCGCCTGCTCATGATCGGCCTGCTATTCTGCGTCTTCGGCCTTGGCTTCGGCATGTTCATCTTCATGCGGCTGAAAAACCTGCCCGTGCACCGCTCCATGCGCGAAATCTCGGAACTGATTTACGAGACCTGTAAGACCTACCTCATCACCCAGGGCAAGTTCCTGATGCTGTTGTGGGTCTTCATCGCGATCATTATCGCCGTCTACTTCGGCTGGCTCAAACCGGTGCCCGGCAAATCTGTCGCACTAACGCTTCCCATCATCCTTCTTTTTAGCCTGGTGGGAATCGCAGGCAGCTACGGCGTGGCATGGTTCGGGATTCGCGTCAACACCTTCGCGAATTCACGGACCGCTTTCGCTTCCCTGCCTGGCAAACCCTACCCGGTTTATCAGATCCCGCTCGAAGCCGGGATGTCGATCGGCATGATGCTGATCTCGGTCGAACTGCTGATCATGCTCTTCATCCTGCTCTTCATACCGGGCGACTATGCCGGGCCGTGCTTCATCGGATTCGCCATCGGCGAGTCCCTCGGCGCCGCGGCGCTGCGTATCGCAGGCGGCATCTTCACCAAGATTGCCGACATCGGTTCCGACTTGATGAAGATCGTCTTCAAGATCAAAGAAGACGATGCCCGCAACCCTGGCGTGATCGCCGACTGCACCGGCGACAATGCCGGCGACTCGGTGGGACCGTCGGCCGATGGTTTCGAAACCTACGGCGTGACCGGCGTCGCTCTGATTACCTTCATCTTGCTGGGCGTAAAGGAACCGACGATTCAGGTCCAGTTGCTGGTATGGATTTTCGTGATGCGCATCATGATGCTCGTGTCCAGCGCCTTGGCATATTTCATCAATGGCGCCATCGCCAAAGCTCGCTACTCGCACGCCGACACAATGAACTTTGAAACGCCGCTGACTTCGCTGGTCTGGCTCACGTCGATTGTTTCGATCATTGCCACCTACTTTGTTTCGTATCTCATCATCCCCAACCTGGGTGGCGACCCCTCGCAGTGGTGGAAGCTGGCTTCGATCATCTCCTGCGGAACGCTGGCAGGAGCGCTGATTCCTGAACTGGTCAAGGTGTTCACTTCGGTAGAGTCTCGCCACGTGAACGAAGTGGTCACCTCGGCAAAAGAAGGTGGCGCATCGCTCGGCATCCTCTCGGGTCTTGTCGCTGGAAACTTTTCGGCGTATTGGCTGGGGCTGGCGATGGTCGCTCTCATGTCGCTGGCGTATATGTTCAGCGGGATGGGTCTGGCGGCGGCCGCGACCATGATCGCCGCTCCTGTATTCGCCTTCGGCCTGGTTGCGTTCGGCTTTCTCGGCATGGGTCCAGTGACCATCGCGGTCGATTCCTACGGTCCCGTTACCGACAACGCGCAGTCCGTCTACGAACTTTCGATGATCGAGCAGGTGCCCAACGTCAAGGCGGAAATCAAGAAGGACTTCAACATCGACGTGAATTTTGACCGCTCCAAGGACTTGCTGGAAGAAAACGACGGCGCGGGCAACACCTTCAAGGCAACCGCCAAACCGGTGCTGATTGGAACCGCCGTAGTCGGAGCCACGACCATGATCTTCTCCATCATCATGGCGCTGACCAATGGATTGACCTCGAATGTGGAGAAGCTCTCTTTGCTGCACGCCCCATTTTTCCTGGGCCTGATCACCGGCGGCGCCATGATCTACTGGTTCACCGGCGCATCCATGCAGGCCGTGACTACTGGCGCCTATCGCGCGGTCGAATTCATCAAGGCCAACATTAAACTAGAGAATTCGGAGAAGGCGTCGGTTGCCGACAGCAAGAAGGTAGTTGAGATCTGCACCAAGTACGCGCAGAAAGGCATGTTCAACATCTTCCTTGCGGTCTTCTTTGGCACCCTGACGTTTGCCTTCGTCGAACCGTTCTTCTTTATCGGCTACCTGATCTCGATCGCGATCTTCGGTCTCTACCAGGCGATTTTCATGGCTAATGCCGGCGCCGCATGGGACAACGCCAAGAAGATCGTCGAAACCAAACTGAAACAGAAAGGTACACCGCTGCACGACGCCACGGTGATCGGCGATACGGTGGGCGATCCTTTCAAAGACACGTCTTCAGTCGCCATGAACCCGATTATCAAGTTCACCACGCTCTTCGGACTGCTGGCGGTCGAACTGGCCGTCTCGCTGACCCGCGATCAGGGTGTCGGGCTAACCCATATCCTGGCGCTCTGCTTCTTCGCGGTCTCGGTCTCTTTCGTGTACCGGTCGTTCTACGGGATGCGAATCAGCTCGGAGGAAGTGAGCATGTGAGGTTGTTTCGAAAAAAAGCAGGGACAGCCGCCCTCGGCTGTCCCCACGAACCCCTGGCACAAACCCCTGGATTGCTAACTGTCTAGTAGGCGTTGCGCATCTTGTCCTGAACACTCTTGGCCAGTTTCTGAATTTCCTGCGCCTTCTTGATGACATCCATAGAGAGGATGTTGGCGCCGGCCTTATCCACGTGCTGCTTGAGTTCGGCTGTAAGAGATACCAACTTCTCGGTGTCACTCCGTAGCTGAGTTTGCCGCTCGGCGATGCCGCGCGCGATTATTGCTCGTTGGGCTTGCTGCTGCGACTCGTTGGACAAGGCGCCGTTCAGCGCGTCCGGCGGGACGGCGAGCTTCCTTTGAAACTGCGGCCCATTCTCGAAAGCTGTGTTCTGCGATTGCGCCGGTTTGGTGAATAGTGGTAGTGACAAAACAAGAACTGCGACATATTTCAGCATGACTGTGCTCCTGCTTAACCATCGGCATTTTGCCAAGGCTAAGCAGTGGTTTAGCACGGTTTTCGCAGACAGCAGGTGGGCAAAGGGGACTCTC
>JBEKXC010000196.1:0-9712 GCA_049512435.1 Terriglobales bacterium
CGTGTGGCCCTCGCGCGAAAAGAAATGAAGAAGATTGATCTCGTTCTCGCTTTTCCCAAACCGCAAAACGCTCCTTCAGGAACACCCGCGCCCGCCAATCCGGCCGCACCAGCGCCCGAATTTTTTGATGAACCGCAGTTCACCGTGGCGGGTGTGACCCAAGCCACGAACTCCGGTGGACACGGTTCCGATACCGTCCTGCGAACTACTGAAGCACTCGCCAAGGCGACGGTTTCATTGAACTCTGAAGCGGCGAGCAAGGAAAACGAAAAGGGCAAGGAAAACGACAAGGAAAAGGAAAACCAGTCGGACACCGGGTCGGAGTCGCCGATTGCCGCCAGCGAGAGTTCCTTGCGAGATGCCGTGGCACGCAATCCCAAGGATCCTGAACTTCACCACCGGCTGGGCGAAATCGAAGAGAAGCGAGGCAATCCTCTGGAGGCGGTTCGGGAGTACCAGCGCGCGGCGGAACTCGATCCCAGCGAACCGCACCTGTTCGATTGGGGAGCCGAACTTCTGGCGCATCGTGCGTTGGAACCGGCGACGGAGGTTTTTGCAAAGGGCAATCGTATGTTTCCAGAGTCGGTGCGAATGCTGGTCGCGCTCGGCGCGGCCTGGTACGCTCGCGGTTCCTATGATCAGGCGGCGCGGTTTCTCATGAACGCGTCCGATCTCGCTCCCGACAATCCCACTCCCTACTTGTTTCTAGGGAGAATGCAAAGCGTGGAAACAACTCCCTCCGACGGGTCGGTGGAAAGATTGGGGCGATTCGCGCGGCTGCAGCCGAAGAATCCATTGGCGAACTACTATTACGCAGTCGGGCTTTCGAAGGAATCAGCGAAAGAATCGGCGAAACAATCTGCGAAGGAGCCGGGAAAAGACTCAACCAGTGCGGCGGACAGCGACAGCGAGCGTTCGGCGCGCGTGGAGTCGCTGCTGCTGAAAGCAGTCGATCTCGATCCAAAGCTCGGAGCCGCATATTTGCAGTTAGGGATTTTATATTCGCGGCGCGCGGATTTTGCGCGGGCAATTTCCGCGTATCAAAAGGCGATCAAAGTCAGCCCGGAAGCGGCTAGTCTCGAGAACAGCCTGGAGAACGAGGAGACGCTGGAAGAATCGCATTATCGACTGGCGCAGGCTTATCTGCGAACCGGCGACAAGGCAAAAGCTCAAGAACAACTTCAACTCCACGATCAATTATCCAAGAAAACAAAAGAAGATAGCGATCATGAGCGTCGCCAGATTCAGGAGTTTGTGATCTCGCTGCGGGGCGAAAATTCTGGCGCTCCGCCACAGAATTGAAGCGATCGGCGGTATTCACGGAAAATCATGGGCAGACTGAACGATTCGATCAGTCTGCCCGTTGCTTGCAAGACGCAACGCCGAACGCCCCTAGAAGTTGAGCTTGAGAGCGAACTGCACCAGGCGCGGGTTGTTCACGGTGCTGTTTATCACGCCGAAACTGGATTGCGTACCTATGTCCTGTTCACCGGTACCGCTGATCCCGGCCGTTCCCTCGCGGAAGGACAACGGAAAGTTCTTGAATAACGAGAGATCGGTGTTCACAAAACGCGGGCCGTAGACCGGCGCGCGGGCAGCGGTGCCGAGCTCTCCGGATGGAGCCGACTCGAAAGCGCAAGGATTGAACCAATGCGAGAGTGTGTGAATCTGCGAAGGAGCAGTGCATCCCGGATTCGCCGCGACCGGACCCGACACGTTGGGGTTACCCACTTCGTTCGGGCGCTGAACAACGAGCCCGTTGTAGCTGAAGTTCACGCCCGACGGATCAGTGCTATCGACCACGAAGAGCGGGAATCCCGACGTGGCCCTCTCGATCACATTCACCTGCCAATTTCCGAGGACGGCGTTGGTGGCTCCGTTCCAACCGCCGCCGAAGCGCTTGCCCTTCCCGAACGGCAAATCGTAAATGACGCTGGCGGTAAAGCTGCTATTGAGGTTCAGTTGCGACAGACCCCAATCCAGCCTCGCCGTTCCAGGCAGGGGATAGTATAGAGCGCCAGGGTTAGTGCCCAAGCCGTCCGTCAAACCAGTGTCGAAATTGCGCGACCAGGTGTATCCCAGCAAGGCGTAGATTCCATGCCGCACGCTCTTGGTTTCAGCCTTTGCCTGCAGGGAATCATACTGGGCGGAACCGATGCTGTTGTTGGTGTCGACAGGTTGAAAGGGCGCTGCATAAGGGTACGCGGTAATGCCGCAGCCCAGCGTGTAGCCCGCAACAACGCCGCACGCATTAGGCGACATTATGTTTTCGTTCAATTGACTCACGAGAATGTGGTGGCTGCGGGTTCCGGCATAGCCCAGCGTCAGCACTACATTGCCGGGCACCTGACGCTCAACGTTGAGGTTCCACTGCTGGATCGACCCTTGTTTGAAATTGGGGTTCATGGCCTGAATGGATCCGGTGTAATCCTGCGGGTTCACGGGCGCGTTATAGAGATAGCCGCCCGGGACGGCCAAGGTAGAAGGAGGCTGAGGTGCGGTCAAAAGGAAACCGCCTGACAGGGATCCGGCGGCGACGCCATAGGTGAGACAAAATGTGCAGGGATCGACTTCCGCATAGTACGGCGGGTTCTGCCACAACCCCTGTCCGCCTTGATCCCACGAAGAATCGTGGTAGATGGCGTACCCGGCGCGGATCACGGTCTGATCGCCACCTAGCGGCTTCCAGGCCAGTCCGATGCGTGGTTCCAGGGCAGTCTTGTCGAATTGGATGCCGACGCGCCCGTCGGTAGCGATGCAGCTCGAGCAGTCGCTTAACGTGGGGCTCCCCGTCGGAACGTACCACTTGAGGTTCTCAACGTTGAAGTTCGCTTGCCGATTCTTGACCTCGGTTTCGGGCGTGACGAAAGCCCAGGCAACGCCGATGTTCACCGTCAGATTGCTGGTCACGCGCCAATCATCCTGGACAAAGGGGCGAACCAGCTTGAAGCGGCGGCCGACGGTGCCGCCCAGGAAGGTTTGATCGTGGGCCGCAAAAACTCCCATTGCACCCAAAAGGAGATCGGAGATATTGTCGCCGCTCGCCGAGCCAAAGTTTACGACATACCCATCCTGAAACGCGTTGTTCCTGATATTCATTTCCTCGGCGCGATATACGCCGCCTACGCGGATATCGTGTTTGCCGCGAATCAGGTCGATGGTGTCGCCAACCGAATAGACGTTGGTGCCGCCTTGATAAGGCGAGTATCCGCGATCACCAATTGAAAAATAGCTGCTCATCTGGAACGAAGTCAGGCCGCAACTGATGCAGTCATTGGTCGCCTGGTTCAGGCTGGCAGGGTATCCCGTTACGCCATCGCAGGCACTCCCCAGATCGGCGCCAGGGATGCCCAGAGCTGCCGCTTTGCAAGGCTGACCGCCAAATTCACCAAAGGAGAGGATGTGGTTGAATATCCGGTTGAACCCGGCGTTGAACTGATTAATCGTGGTGGGGGAGAAGACATGCGTTTCAGACACGGCCGCATTCCGCCCATGGTTGCTAATCTCCTGGTTGCTGCCAAAGGCGTTTTGTTCCGACCAGGTGGGCGAGCCGCCGGGGACGAAGTTGGTTGCCTGATCGTAGCTGAAGCGCCCAAAGATTGAGTCCTTGCTGGAGAAATTGTGATCCACCCGGACATCCCAGGTTCCCTCGTTGAGTTTGCGAGTCGGCTGGTTGGTGTAGTTGAACGAGGAATTGCCAGTTACGGTGGGTGCCGGATAAAGCGCAGCTACCGCCGCACCTTGCGGGTTAATCATGGCCCCTGGAATCTTGTTGCACGAGGAACCTCCGGTTTGTATTCCGCCGGGGCCCGGAACAATCGGATTGCCTGCGCCGTCACACTCGAACGGCGTGTCCGTATATGGGTTGTAAAGATCGCCAAAACCGTCGGCGTTTTGTGTGCCGTTGAAAAGGCCGGGACGGGGATTGCCAGAAGGATCGAGGCTAAAGTTGTAGTCACCGGCCGCGTCGTAAGGCGTGGTCATGGCAGTGGTCGGAACAAACCCAGTGAACGGGACTCCTTTTCGCTGCATCTTGGCCGCATAGTCGGCAAAGAAAAACGTTTTGTCCTTCTGGATGGGGCCGCCAAGCGATCCGCCAAACTGGTTGAGATTGAACTTCGTGGCCGTGTCGACGAAGGGAGTTTTCGCGTCGAGATCGGTATTGCGGAAGAACTCGAATGCGGAGCCGTGAAACTGGTTCGAGCCCGCCTTAGTTGTGACTAGGACGGTGGGTCCGGCGCGCTCTCCGTATTCCGCGGAGTAGTTGTAGGTCAGGACCTTGAATTCCTGGATGTCGTCGATCGAAGAGAAAATTCCAATGCCGCCTTCGTCGAGTTGGTTATTGTCGTTGCCATCGAGCAGCCAATCGGTACTCTGTTCGCGGGACCCGCCGACCGAGAGCGAAAAGGCTCCGCGAGTGGCGGCTTCGCTGCTGGCGGCACTGGTGAAGAAGCTGGCCGGGTTGGTGGATGAAGTCGTTCCAGGAGTGAGGGTCGCCAGCTGGACGAAGTTGCGTCCGTTCAATGGAAGGTCGGCGACCTGCTCGGACGTGATGACCTGGCCGAGGGTCGGGTTTGTGGTTTCTACAGCGACTTCGGTGGCGTTGACTTCAACCGTTGACGACACCGCCGCAGGGTTGAGCGTGAAATCGATCTCGCGCTGTTCGTCGACTTGCAGACGAATGTCCTTCTGCTCGGTGGTCTGGAAACCCTGAGACTCCACCCGGATGGTGTAAAACGCCACCGGCAGCAGCGGCGCGAGATAGTGTCCTGAGCCATCGGTCTTCACTGCGCGTGTTAGACCGGTGGCCTGCGAGGTGATGGTCACCGCCGCGCCGGCAATGACAGAGCCGGTTTTATCGGCAACGGTTCCGGAAAGACTGCCATTCGCCTGACTGTAAAGAAGTGGACAGAGGGAAAACACGGAACACAGAACCGCTACGAGGCTCGCTTTTCTTTTCAGCATCTCTTCCACCTTGTCGTTCCACTCTTTTTTTTTTCATCGAGGAGTGGTGATTTGGGTTCGACTCCCCCCGGCTGGAACACGGAGTTTTTCCCTTTTTAATTGATGGGCCATATAAATAGATTAGAAATGTAAAGTCAAGAGTTTTTGTGTTGACGCGGTGCATGTCGCGCGCAGAATTTCGGAATTCAATTTCCCATAATGCCTATGCTTTCGCGGATTCTTACCACTCGATTGCCGGCGACATTTTCGAAGTGCTGCACCAGGCCGCTCGGCCAGCGAATCTCAACCGAATCGGCCTGCGTGGCTTTGCCCAGCCCAAAATGCAGGCGGAAGTCACTTTGCGAGATGTATCCGCCGCCGCTGCGAACCTCCTGCGTCTGCTGGTGATCAGCCACGCGCAGTGTGACTCTGGCGCCGATAGCGTCGCGATTGGACTTCGTTCCTTCCAATTTCAGTAGAATCCAGTTTCCCTGGTCGCCTGAATTTCGTTCGCCGAGATTTTTCAGCAGGCTGGGGCGATCATGACTGTTGTTCACAAGAATCTCGACGGCTCCGTCGTTGTCGAAATCGGCAGCAGCCACGCCATGGCTGTTGAAGGGAGTCGTGATGCCCGGCCCGGCCTCGAGTGAGATGTCGAGAAATCGGCCGTTGTGCTCGTTCCAGTAAAGAAGCTTACGTTCGCGAAAAGTATTGTTGAGGCCGAGACCTTTGCTGTCCAGTTCGGGATAGACATGACCGTTTGCCATGAAGATGTCGGGCCAGCCGTCATTGTCGACGTCGACGAAGAGCGTTCCCCATCCCAGGAATTGTGAATTCTTGCCGAGTCCGGCGGCTGAGGTGACGTCGGTAAACGTTCCGTCGCGATTGTTGTGATAGAGCGTGGCGGTGTCATCGGAGAAATTTGTCTTGATGATGTCGAGCCAGCCGTCGCCATCGTAATCGACCGCATCGGCTCCCATGCCGGCTTGCTCGCGGCCTCCGTCGTTGAAGGCTACGCCGGCTTCAACGGCAGTTTCGGTGAAGGTGCCGTTGTGGTTGTTATGAAAAAGCAGGTTGGGAGTGGAATCGCACGTAACATAGATGTCAGGCCAGCCGTCGTTGTCAAAGTCGCCGGTGAGAGCGGTGAAGCAATAGTAAGCGTCGGTTTTCGCAACTCCGGATGCCTGGCTAACGTCGGTGAAAGTGCCATCGCCGTTGTTGTGGTAGAGCTCGCTGTGCGTTCCTTTCAGGCCGCGCGGACCGCACATCACCGGTATCCCTTTCCACAAGCAGGCAGCGCCGCTGCCGGGCTCGGGTGTATGCGCCAGGTCGAAGTCGACGTAGTGGGCGATGAAGAGGTCGAGATGGCCGTCGCGGTCGTAATCCACAAAAGCGCAGCCGGTGGACCAGCGCACATCGTCATGCCAGAGACCAGCCTTGCGGGTGACATCAGTAAAGGTGCCGTCGCCGTTGTTGTGCAGGAGAACGTCGTGTCCCCAGAAGGTGACGAATAAATCAACGAATCCGTCGTTATCGTAGTCGCCGGCGCAGACTCCCTGGCCCCAGCCGACCAGGCCGACGCCGGCTTTTTGGGTAACGTCCGTAAACGTGCCATCGTGGTTGTTGCGGTAAAGATGGCTGGTCGGCTCCTGGCCCTTGGGAAAGCCTTCGAGGCGGCTGCCATTGACCAGGAAAATGTCAGGCCAACCATCGTTGTCGAAATCGAAGAAAGCGGCGCCGCTGCCGGTGGTTTCGATGATGTAGCGCTTGGTCTTGTCGCCTCCGTCTTCCGTCTTGGCATTAAGGCCGGCGCGTTCCGCGATGTCCACAAAGTTAACTTTTGGAGGACTGAGCGGACGAGTGAGTGCAGGTGCGCGTTCGACTTTGGAAGTGGAGTTGGAAGTGGACGCGGAATTTGTTTGCGCCGCCGCGAGCGACAGTGTGATTGCGCACAGTGTGACAGCCATCGCCCGGAGCCTGCGATTCATGAGTCCGTATCCAACGGGGAATTTTCTTTAACGAGAATCTTACAACCCGCCGTAGGATGTGGACGGCCCATTCTCAATTACTGCAATGCCTGATTCGCCAGTTAGGACAGATGGGGCCTCAGTTCCTGCACTACTTCTTGTGCCTCAGGTTCCGTCAATTGAATACCGAATTTCTTAATCTGACCTTGGAAATCGAAGCCGATAGTTCCACCCGCGAGCTTTAGCTGGACGAGGTAATTTCCCCAATAGGAGTTAGTTGGGAAAAAGCCGCTAGCGCGCAAATTCTGGATGCTTCCAACAGGAAAACTTCTGGTGCGGCCATAGCCGAGAATATCTCGTTTGATACTCAACTCACCTTCTCTAATCGTGACGATCTCCTTCCCAAAGGCAGTCCACAGCCACGAGTAGATAGCCCACACTTCGGCCAAGAGCCAAAAGGTCAACCATAGACTGATAAATACACGCGGCGTTGATGGTCCCGGATGGATGAGCCACTTCATTGCCATAATGCCGCCGAAAGTCCAAAACGCAAGCCACGCCGGAGTAAAGATTAGAGCCCCCCAATCCTTCTTCGCGAAGATGTGCAGCTCCGTTCCGCTTACCGTTGGTAACCGTTGGAGACGAGTTTTAGGCATGAGGGTTGATCGGGATGTTAAACGCGCGGTAATTTTACAGCAGAACAGTACGCGAAGCCGATCACTTTCCGCCGTGCATAGCGCCGTCTGGCAGTTGACGTAACATCCCCATTTCGCTCATTAACCCTGGGACGCTGGGTCCTTCCACAGCCTTCCCCGTAGAGACGCGGCTTGCCGCGTCTCCTGCTGCGAGCGAGACGGGGCGAGCCCCGTCTCTACAGTGGATTTTGTTTAGCCGTTTGCTTTCGCCACCAACAGTATCCCTACACAGTAGAAGACGAACATCAAGGCAAGATAAGTTTTCGCTTTGCCGGGCGCGCCCTCAAATTCCTTCCAGACTAGAACGCCCCAGAGAGCGGCCACCATCGGCGCGGATTGCCCGATGGCGTAGGAGATTGCCACTCCCGTAAAGCTGGCCGCGACCAGATTGAAAACCATGCCGACGCCCCAGATGAATCCGCCGAGCAGTCCGAGCGCGTGGCCGGAAATGGGTCCTCTGAAAAAACCGGCGAAACTCACGGGTTCACCGACGAGCGGGTGCTTCATGAAATAAGTGTTCCAGATCAAACACGAGAGCAGCGCGCCCAGCGTGAGAAAAACGGCAATGCTGTAGGGACCAAGTGTGTTGCCGGTGGTCATCGCGTGCGCCACGAAGGGGGCCCAGAGCCCCATCAAAACGCCGGACACGACGCAGACGACAATACTCTTTTTCGAAACCGAGCGGCCGGCAATCGCCAGACTGCCATAGGCTTTTCCGTCCATGATCACGGCGATGAGCGCGCAAACCACGCCCGCGGCGAGGAGCGCAGCATTTCCCCTGGGCTGGAGGGCGTAACTTAAGATCACGCCGACGACGAGCGCGATTCCGATGGCAACCGGAAACGCGATGGCAAGCCCGGCCATATCAATCGCAGCCACCAGCAGCAGGTTCGCCAGATTGAAGATGGCGCCTCCGATCATGGTGGAAACGATGTTGCTCGTATCCGCCGAACGCACGTTATTCAGGAAACTCGAAGCGTCATTCCCTGTGCTTCCCATGGTAAGGGCGAGGATCAGCGAGACCAGAAAAATGCCGACAGCATAGTCCCAGTAAAACAATTCGAAGCGATAATTCTTCACGCCCTTATAAGTGTTGGCCCAGGATCCCCAGCAGATGGCGCTGATGATCATCATGCAAAGCGCAATACCCAGACTATGGGGTGTGAACATCGCTTCTCCGTAAGTCAGGAATTAGGTGTAGGAATCATGTAAAGAATCGCGCCGTAGCGTAGCCGTGCAGAGTCCCGGTGTCAAGATGAAGACGAAGATGAAGATGAAACCGCGAATTCATCTTTCGCGGCATCTGCCGTACAATCGAACGGCAAAGGACGGGTCGCGCTGTTTCGTGTGGAGCATTTTATGCCGGTCGAACACAACGAGTTTCGAAGCGTCGCACCTCACGCGTCGCAGGGTGATGCGATTGCGATTCTCTCCGGGCAGCCGCTGCTGCCGAATGCCGGCATTCCTCTCAATCTCGATTGGGTCCGGGAAGTGCGCGTCAACACCAGCGCGGTCGAGCGGCGCGTGCAATCCCAAGTCGCGCGACGCACAGTGAAAAAAGAATGGCAGGCGGCGTGGCTTCTGCGGGCCATCACCTGCATGGATCTGACAACTCTCTCCGGCGATGATACCGACGAGCGCGTTCGGCGATTGTGCGCAAAAGGCCGGCATCCCATTCAGCCGGAATTGGAAAAGACGCTTGGGATCGAGGAGTTGCAAGTCAAGGTCGCAGCCATCTGCGTCTACCACACGTTTGTCGAAACCGCTCTGCATGCGCTCGAGGGCAGTGGAGTCCATGTCGCTGCCGTCTCCACAGGCTTCCCTGCTGGCCTGTCGCCGCTGGCAGAGCGGGTCAACGAGATTCGCCGTTCTGTCGAGGCGGGCGCGCATGAGATCGATGTCGTCATCACCCGAGCGCATGTTTTTGGCGGCCGCTGGCAGGCGCTTTACGATGAGGTCGCCGCCTTCAAGCAAGCCTGCGGATCGGCGCACATGAAAGTAATCCTCGGCGCTGGTGATCTGCTGACGCTCCGCAACGTGGCCCGCGCAAGCGTCGTTGCCATGATGGCGGGCGCCGACTTCATCAAGACTTCGACAGGTAAAGAG
>JBEKXC010000197.1:0-8353 GCA_049512435.1 Terriglobales bacterium
ATGGCGACGAAGTCCGAGGTGGCCGCGTCCTTGAACGAGCAGTCGACAGAGATCAGCTTCATGTCGAAGCTCGTCGGAAGACTCTCGTCGGGCTGGCCCGTCCGCGGATCGACGCCGCCGTAATATCTGACTTCGCTGCGCTTTATGAGATTTCCCCCGAGCGGAGCGGGGCTCTGCTGGTATTGGCCGGCCCAAGTCAGGCGCCGCCCTCTCAACTGCTCGACGGTGGCCGAAAGGAAGCGCTCGGGCGTAAGGATGCCGCCCTTGCCGCGCTGGATTATCCTCCCCGAGATCGGGAACGTCCAGGTTTCGTCCTCCTCCGCCTCGAGCGGAATCCGCACGTGGGTCCACACGCCCGGCTCCTGCTCTAGGAGATACCCGGTTGGGTCCAATTCGTGCAGCCTCTGCATGACGAGGACGATCGCCCCACCCGCTGGATCGTTCAGCCGACTTCGCAAGGTGGCGTCGATCCAGTTGTTGGCCGTGTTGCGCTCCGCGTCCGATAGCGCCTGGTCCGGGCTCACGGGATCGTCCAATATCGCGACGTCGCAGCCCCGTCCCAGGGTCGTCGCGCCGATGCTGGTGGCGATCATCTGGCCGCGCATGTCGTTCATGAACTGCGCGACCTGGTTGCGGTCCCCCGCCAGCCGGAACTTGTCGCCCCACATCCGGCGATACCAGCCGCTCTGAAGGAGAGTGCGGCGCATGACCGAGTGTTCAGTCGACAGGTCCAGGCTGTAGCTGGCCGAAAGGAAGTTCTGAGAGGGGTCGCTCGCCCAGACCCAGCACGAAAAGAAGATGGTCACGATGGTCGACTTCGCGGTGCGCGGCGGCACGTTGATGATGAGCCGCTTTATCATGCGCTGATGGACCAGTGTCAAGTACTCGCAAAGCAGGTCATAGTGCCAGCTCCAGACCAATGGCCGGCTCGGGTGGATTATGGTCCACGCCTTCTTCACGAAACTGGCGAGATCGCCCGCAAGACGATCCGCGAGCAACATTCGCAGGGCGGCGGCGCGCTCGAGCGGCTGCGGTGGCGCGCCGGGGCCGGGGAAGCTGTTCGGTTCAGTTTGCATCGCATCCTTCTGTTGGGAACGTATCCGATTCGGCCTCGATCACTGGCGTCGGGAGTTCTCGCTGCGGCATAACATCGTTGCCGAACAACTCCAGAATGTCGCGGGCGTACTCGACTGCTTCTTCCGGGCTGATCGTCTGCACGTTGATCGTGACGTTCTTTTGCGACGTATCGATCTGGCCGCTGAGCTTGGCCTCAAGCTCGACGACCGCCAGTCGCTCGTGGATGGCGCGCAGCGCCCCGCGCACGTCCTGGCGGCGCTCGGACTCCAACTGCAGGCGCTCCGCGTCCGCGCGTATGCGGCCGATCTCGGCCATCAGGGCCGACCCGTAGGCGACGTCCTTCTGGTCGACGATGGCCGCGGCTTTCGCGATCACGAGCTGCATGTGCTTCTTGTGGCGGCCGAGGGCGTCCTCCGAGACCGAAAAGTGGCGGGCAACAGACTTGAGTTGCTCCCCGCGAAGCAACTGCTTGTCCATGCTGTCGCGCCGGTGGTGGGTGCAGACACTGCAAGAGCGGGCCACAGTGAACTCCCGGCGCGGCTCAATCGCGCCACTGGGCCACGCTAGAGAGACCCGTCGGGAAAATCAAAGGAATAAGCGCGGATCAATCGCGGACAGGAACCAAGGGAAGTACGGCCGAGAATCAGAAATGGAATTGTTCTTCGCATTGCACGGGCGAATGATAGCTGCTTCAAAGAGGTACACGGAACTTCCAGGGAACTCGCCGCCCGCCCAGGGCGGCATTTTTTCGCTCTGGCGGACTCCGCTCTCCTTTCTCGCCGTGTGAGTTTCGCGCGCGGCGATCTACTATAGCGCCGATCTGCGCGTGATTCCAAGTACGGCTTCGCTGGACAATTACAGGTACGACGTGGCAGGCCGCTGTACTGTTGGCGTATGAGGTGTGGACATATTTGTTTTGTGTGGTGATTGCGATCACTGACAGACGCTACTTTTACATATAAAAGGGTTTGGACAGCTCGTCACTTCAGTGAGGCCGCATGTCGCCGTTCTGCGGAAGGTAATGTGTGGCCAAGCCTAGGTTGGTTCCCAAGTGCTTCATTCCTTATTCCTTAAAACGTAAGGTCATCGTCGCTAGCAAAGGAGGTCATACGTATGGCGAATCCTATGGACCCGCAGAAATTCAAGAAAATGCTGGAAACGGCATTAACCGATTCACGGTTCCGAGAGGACCTGAAGACCAAAGGCTTCAAGGCCCTTGAGGAGCGTGGAATAGAGCATGGAGTGCCACCCGACATGCAGAAGGAATTCGAAAAGGCCCTCGCTCCGGTCGGCACAGGCGCTGCGCTCGGATACAAATGTGGACTTTGTGGTGTGTGCGGCACTTGTGGTCTGTGCGGGGGAATCAACTTAGGGGCCGCCTCCGCCGCCTTATGGGCAACATTTGTCCTCGGTGTCACTGGCACGACCTTGAAAAACGCCGAATAGCTTTAGCTATCAGAACGCCGGTGATTTCTCCGCCGGCGTTCCCTTTTGCCCAAGGAGGGACAGTCATGAGCGATGAAGTGTGGGATCAATACCCAGTTCTGACTGTAGGTAACGAAATTCATTTGAATCCGCTGGGCGGCACATTGTTTGTACAAGGTGAGCCGTTCAAAGTAATCCCTGCTGTGGCTGAATTCTTGAGCAAGTGCGATGGGCAGCGTACCCTCCGCGACGCAGTTCCCTCATCATGGAATCATGACTTTGAAGACGTGGAGTTTATCGGCTTCGCCGCTCGCGCAGTTGACTCCGGATGGTTGGAGCTGCGTGACGTTCCGGTGCCGCACTCAGCGCGGATCACTGGTTCGCGCACTGCCTTCTATCCTCCGCATATGAGCATCGAGCTGATTGAACGATGCAATCTGCGCTGTGATTATTGCTATCGTGAGAGTGACCATTCAAAGACCGGGCATATGCCTACTACAGACCTGTTGGACCTGATTGGCCGCCTCTGCGATGCGGGTCTCCGCACCGTCGAGCTGACAGGCGGCGAACCGATGCTTCACCCGCATTTCAGCCAGGTCTTAGATTTCTGTGCCAGCAGGATGGAGCTGGTAGGTGTACTTTCGAATGGCACAGTGCTGGGAAGCGACGTGGCGGAACAGCTAGCAGCCATGAGAGAACAGCTCATCTTCAGCGTCAGCTTGGACGCGTCTACTGCCGAGATGCATGACGCTCGGCGCGGGGTGAAGGGAGCGTGGTTGCTCACTACTCGCAACATTGCACGTCTCGCCGCCCTGGGAGTGGGCTGTCGCGTCTCCATGGCCGTCGACGAGAGGAATTTCGCCGATATAGAGAAGACGCTTCTTCTCGCGAGGTCATTAGGTGCCCGACTGTTCAGCTATAGTCCCGTTCTTCCTTTTGGACGCGGAAAGAATGTTTACAGCACAAATTGGAGGCTCCGCGGGAAGGATGTTCTCGCCAGAGAGGCGGAGCTGGCAGCGAGATATAGAGGATTTCTGGGAGTCCTTACCGGGGATGCGGTTTGCGAAGTAGAAGGGGAGGGAGGATGTGGTGCTGGCCACCGCACCTTCTGCATGGACCCTTTCGGCAATATTCGGCCGTGCGCCACGTTTGGACCGCGTGAACTCATTTTCGGCAACCTTCTCAGGCAGCCAATGGACGAGGTATTCAGCCACCCGGCGATTTCCGCCATGCGAAAGTTGCGGACCCCCTCGCCCGATTTCTGTGGTCCGTGCGAGCATCTTGGCTTCTGCAGCTACTGCCCGTTACGTGGATTGCACGCCGGCGAATCCCGTCCGGATTGTGCGTGGCGTAAACAGAATGCCGTCGCGGAGATATTACCTGTCTGGAGCCGACCTGAGTGATCAGTTTGGCTCGAACCATTCAGAACCGGGACTCGGCGGCAACCGCGAAACGGATTGCTGTTACGCGGCCACAATGCAGGAGTATCGCGGTCTGCCTGCAGTCATCGTCGAGTTGTGCTCAAGACGGTCAGACATTGGGCAGAATGTCAGCGGGCGATCTCTAGCAGCCCGGGGTGCAAGTAGCGGATTCTCTGCAAGTCGGGCGACGTAGTCGGGTACGCGACCTCACGAAGCACTGGGCAACGGACGCGGAGATTCGGCTTCTGCAAGGCCGCTTCTGATTTATCCGACACTTAAAGAGTAAGGAAAGGGTCAAAACAAACCTGCCGAAGCGGTTCTTCCACTCCCGCGGCGTGCCCGCTCCGAGCAGTTGGCGCAGGATCAGGCTGAGATTGAACGCGCCGACATGAACTAACTGCCGCTTCAGAATGTTTTCCTGACCCCGCAGATGGCAGCGCCGCAGCGCGCCCGTCTCGTAGCAGTGCGCGAAGCTGCGCTCCACCAACTCGCCGCGCCGCCGCAGTAAACTCCTGCCGTACTCGCTCCGCACCCGCCGCCGGTTCGCATACACCGCTTGCTGTTCTTCGGCCTTGCCCGCCCAGTTCCGCCGCCCCTTCGGTTTCTTCTCCGGGATGTAACTGCGCACGCCATACGCCTTCATCCGCTTCACCACCGCGCCGCTGTGATAGCCCTTGTCGGTCACCGTCTCTTCGATCCCGGCCACGTTCACCTTCGGCGCTTGGTCGGGCCGCAACTCTGCCTCGCGCCCGATCTGGTCCGCCACCGCTATCCCGGCCTCGCACAGCGTCTCATCCAGCGTGGTCGTGTCGCCCTTATCGGCGCACTGCAGCGTGACTGCCACTACCGCTCCCGTGTCCAGATCCACCGCGTGCTCGGCCTTGTGCGCCAGATGAGTGCGTCCGTCCTTCATCTTCGCAATCCGCGCATCTCCGTCCGCCGGGCTCTTCCACTCCTTATTCGACGTGCGCTTCTTGCGCTTGCGATCCAACCGCGCTAGGTCTTCGCGCGTCGGCGTTGCGATCCCCGACGCCTTCGCCAACCCGCGCAGAAATTCCTCGTAACACGCGCCCGTGTCCCGTCGCACAATCGAGCGCATCGCCGCATTGGCTTCCAGCGTCGTCGCATCGATCGCGATCCGCTGGCCTTTCAGCAGCCCGCGATCGGCCAGCACCCCCAGCACCCAGGCAAACACTTCCCGATGCGTGTCCAGATCAATCAACCGCCGCGTGCGCGAAATCGTCGAGTGGTCCGGCGTGTACTCGTCCAGCGCGATGCCCACAAAGCGCCGCAGCGCCAGCGAGTCCGCCAGTCGCCAGGCAATCCCGCGCTCCGCCCCGATGCCCTCGAAATACCCGATCAGCAGCGAACGAAAATAAATCCCCGGCGTCAGCGACGGCCGCCCGTACTTCGCCGCATAAAACTTCGCGCACCGGCCCTCGACAAACTCGTCGAAGCCTTCGGCCTCCAGCAGTTCATTCAATCGCTCATAAAACGGATGCCCCGGCGCCGCTGCCAACTCCGTGTGCGCAATCCACAAATCTTCTTGCTTCTCCCGCTGCTTGCGCGTCCCCATCGCCATGCGCCGATTCTACTAACCAACCCTGTGGATACCTCAGCTCTTTCTGCTCCCGAATCCAAACTTGCACCACGGGCTGCTAGGCTTTTGAGCCGGAAGTACTTCCACTCACCTCGAAGGGCGCGGCGGATATGCAGTCCAACGCGCCAAGTCGGCTTTCTGCTCAGTCTCTGAGCCTTGGACCGCGAAACGAGTAAATGTCACGTCGCCGTGATTAGTCTGTCTTCCCTTAGCGGTGCTGATCTCATTTAGCGCCCCGTAATGCTGAGAAATTTCCACCAACAAGTAGGCCTTGTTACGAAATACGAACAAAGTGAATAATGCGTGGCCAGGCGTCACATACTGCTGTCTCCTCTCCCGCGCAGTGAAGAATTGATATTTACGTGGAATCTAAGTAGGAAATCGAAACACGATTCGATTTCTTCCTGAATCGGCATGGTCACGCGGTATGATCTCCACTTCCCCGCAATTAGTGTCTCGTTTGTTTTTTATGAGTTCGAAACCTGAGCAGATCGCCGATCCAATCGAAACCTTCGATTATGCGGACGCGGAAATTGTTATCGGTTTAGTATGTGCGGTGGGGACCGACTACGGTCCAGTCCGGGACTTTCTGGCCGATACTCTGCTTCGATATGGCTATAGAACGAAAGTCGTAAGAATTAGCGATTCGATTCCTAAATTTACAGACTATCCCCTTCGCGAAAGTCCCGAAATCGAACGCATCGAGTCACGTATGGACGCCGGCAACCTTGTGTGTCGGGAGTCGGGAAGAAACGACATATGGGCGCTGGCAGCCATCGCTGCGATCAACAGTTCGAGGGAGCGAGAGAAGGTCTGCGAGAACTTTCATCTGCAAAAACCTCTCCCTCGTACTGCAACAATCTTGCTAACGTTGAAGCGACCTGAAGAAGTAAAAACGCTTCGCAGGATTTACGGAGATGGCTTTTTTCTAGTTGGGTTATTTGCGACCGAAAAGGAAAGAATTGACTATCTTATCCAGCAGAATGCCCCATTGAACGAGACGATTGCTCTGATAAAGCGAGACTCTGCGGAAGATGATCCCCACGGCCAACAAACGAGAAAAACCTTTCATCTCTCAGACGTTTTTGTGAGCCTGAAAGATCAAGCATACAGAGCGGAGTTGGAACGGTTTTTCGATCTAGTATTTTCGGACCCGTTAACAACCCCCACACAACATGAAAATGCCATGTTTTTGGCGTATGCGTCGTCGCTGAGGTCTGGTCAACTCGGACGCCAGGTGGGCGCGGCTATCGCATCCAAAAGCGGAGATATTATTGCACTCGGGTGTAATGACGTTCCAAAGCCTGGAGGGGGACTGTACTGGCCAGGAAAGGAAGATGGACGGGACGGAGTATTAGGATTCGATACGAACGACAAACAACGCGATAAGATTGTCGACTTGTTGATCAATCGTCTTCCGAAAGAACTGCGCGAGAATTCCGAGCAACAGTTTCGGGCTTCTTTTCGGGAGATCTTGGATATTACTGAATACGGCCGCGCGGTACATGCAGAGATGGATTCGCTTCTTTGCTCGGCTCGATCAGGCGTGAGCCCAGTAGGAGCGAATCTCTACACAACAACCTTCCCTTGCCACAACTGCACCAGGCATATCATCGCGGCAGGCATCGAGCGCGTCTTTTACATCGAACCTTACGCCAAGAGCCGAGCCGAAGAGTTACACGAAGATGCAATTGTCGTAGAAGAGAAAGGGCGAGAAGATAAGCAAACCCGGAAACGGCGCGTGCCCTTTACTCCATTCGTGGGGGTTGGGCCACGACGCTATTTTGACTTGTTCTCTTTAACTTTGAGTCGGGGCTTTGAATTGGATCGTAAGAGAGATGGCAAAGCGATCAAATTTTCTCGACAGGGAGCATTCTCCCGTGTTCCAATGTCCCCGTTCTCCTACATCCAAAAAGAAGCCATCGCCATCAAAGAATTGGATTCTTTGCCTAAACAACTAGAGATCTTCGAGTGAGAAACAAAGGGAGTGCTGGAAGACAATGCCGATCGTGAAAAACAAGTCGACTGAAAACAACCGAGAGTTTTGGTCCCACGTGGAAAAAGTCACACAGCAGGTGAACACGTGGCCCGATTGGATGAGGAATGAAGCCGTTAAGAACGGAGAGGAAAAAGAGGGGCGGAATTGCTCTTCGCGGCAGACGAAAAACGGTGAATCGAAGGCCCCAGCGGCCTAAGCTTGGTATCTAGATTTCAAAGCTTTATTTCGTCTCGTGGACACGGCTTATGGTTCCTCGGCCTGCAGGTTCTCAGCTCGGGTACAAGGCTTTTGTTGCGCTTCCGGAGGAAGGGCAAACTTATTCTCTGCGGAAACGTAGCCTCGACAACGATAGAAGACCTGATTGAACCTGCAATTTCAGGGGAAAATCCGCCGCTTCCGAAGTGGCGCATCGAGGTCAATGAAACGGACCTTATTGTTCTGCCCAAACTCTGCCCATTGACTCTCAACAGACCCTAACAGGACCCCACAGAATAACGCGCGTGATTTCCGCAAGTGTTTGCAAACCCTAGAAAATGGAGCACCGGAAGAATGAATGGGCTGGACTCAAAATCCGCCGGTACTTAGTACCTTGGGGGTTCGACTCCCCCTCCCGGCACCAGACCAACCCATTCAGAGGACGTCAGTTAGGAAGGACTCCAGCAACAGAGAGACGAAGTTCAGATGCACAATTCTTGGGCAGTTTCCCCTCAATCGTGCCCGAACTGCTTTTGCGACGCCGCAGCGGACTTTTGCTGGGCTGCAGCTTCCGCGTGGTCTCGCTGTTGCTTCGCTTCTAGAGCTGTCATCGCATCGTTGATGTCACGATCCGAA
>JBEKXC010000198.1:0-9390 GCA_049512435.1 Terriglobales bacterium
GTTGAAGTCCGGGAATCTTCAGTACGGCCGAATCCAGCGGTGACGTCCACTTGAACGCAGCCTCGGTAAATCGGTATACCAACGGATGAGGGTTCTTCCAAACGCGCTCCAATCCAATCAGGCCCACCGACAACAGGTACATACCTCGCCACTCCACTCTGTCGAAATGTTGCCGCAGAAATCGCAGATCACGCACCCGCAACGGGGTCTCCCTGTGGGTCGCTTCGCGAGAAAAAAATTGGCCAACGCGCCGGTACAACCATGCAGGTGGGTTGGTTGCGAACGGGTCGATCATTACGAGACGTCCGCCCGGCCGTAGAACACGGGCAAACTCAGTCGCGGCTCGCTCCTGGTCCATGTGGTGATAAGCTGACACGCACAGAATTCCGTCAAAAGCGCCATTTTCGAAGCGTAAATCCTCACCAGGCATTTCTTGTAAATTCAGGTCGACGCCATACCGTTGAGCCAGTGTTTTCGCACGAGCGAGCGCCACAGGGGACACCTCGATTCCGGTCACCTGCGCACCCGCCAAAGCCATCAAAACCGAAGTATGTCCGTCACCAATACCAACATCCAAGATCCGCGCACCTCTCAAATTGCCGATTTGCCTAATCGCCCAATCCAGCATTTCGGAGTGGAAGTAGTGGACGCGTGACAAATCAAGGCTGTCGGTAGAACGTCGCCGATAAATCTCGTCGTTTTCAGCGGCTTCTTCCCGAATCCGGTCGGCGAGTTCAGGGGGTAGCCCTGACAATTCATGCTCATCCACGTTTGAATCTCCTACCATTGGTTCAGTCTCGGAATTTCGGAAATTTCTGCCGCTGAAGGCAACTCATTCAGCACTCGCAGCCCGTGATCTCGTTTCACTCGGCGTCCAATAGCATTGCTTTGATCGGGCCAACGCTATCGGCCTCGCGAGGCTCCCGCTGGTTTAGAAAGAGTATTACTAGCATTCAGCAAGCCTCCGATCGCCGGGCCGTGGAAGAAAGGCAAGCCACCGAAGTGCTGGTGAGCCTCTCCGTTCGTATGACCAAAGAAGCGCGAGAACGAGCCAAAAGACCGGCTCCGTATGGGATTGATAACTTATGTTAAAGACCATAATAGCAGCCATTCCAGATGCAGCGCCCTTCCTCCCAATGATTGGGTAAACCAGGAGAAACATCAAAATCAGAAACGCGGGGAATCCCATTTCAGCTAGAGCCGTTACATATAAGTTATGAAAGTTTCCGCGTTTATCGTTACCAAAGAAATCCTCTAGGACTTTGGGGGCAGCTGCGAATCCAATGCCTGCCGGAGCTCCCTTGATCCATCGACATCTTGGCAGAAACGGCATCTGAGATTTCCCATGCTTCCGCCAGGCCAACAATTTCCTTTTCGTATACAACACAAAGGAGCGAACTAACGATGGCAATTGCTGCTATCCGAACTAAGACTCGCCGCGACACCAAACGCGTCCAGAAAGTGCTCGAGGATAGGTAATATGCCAACCAGCAGAGCGTACCAGATCTCGACAAAGTCAAAAGAACAAGTAGTGCGATCGCAAAACGAAGGACCGGCGTGTAGCGTGATTTAGCAGCAAACCTGTCGAGCAACACCAAGTACATGGTTAACACAAAACCGGAGCGGTTGGAGTCAAAAGTGGTTCCAGCTAGCGTCGGCACCCAAGGTCCCAAAGTACTGGGGGCAAATGTCAATTCTAGCCATGGACCGGATCTCTGGGCATCTATGACAACTCCATGGGTCCACGCGATGCACTCTCCGATGCAAAAAATTACATATACGAGCAACGCGAACATAACAGAGCATACGATCAGCCTTTCCTGTGCCGGCTCTGCCAAGATCTGCAGCGAAATGCAATATCCCAAAACAGCCAGAAGCAGCATGTCACAAAAAGCCACCACGCTCCGTTCCGGGTCTAGACCTAAGGGAATTGAAGCAAAGCAAAAAAGCAGAAACAGGCTGGACGCGGCAAGGAAAGGCACTTGTCGACGAATAGGCGGCGTAATTGCAAGATGCAACCTTCCGCGCAGTCCCGCGCGTAAGAGATGCACCAAAACGACCAGGGGCGCAAGAACCAGAAACGGAGTGAGTATAAACGGACCACGGCCTCCAAATAGATCGATGCGGTCGGCGCCTATCAAGCCGATGCTTCCAACCAGGAAAATGTATTGAAGCTTTCGCAACATAAGCACTACAACATCAGGGTCTTCTACGAGACACGGGATCGTCTCACGATAGTCTTGTATCCTTGCCCAATTACTTATGCGACGCGAGAACTACACTAAACGTCACGCGAAATGCTCCGTTAAGACCAGGAGCCGCGACAAAGGAACCGTGGTGCCACTCTTGCGCGCTTCATGCAGAATACCAGCAGTCCCAAGATGAGTTGAGACCTCACTTTTAATCTCGTAAAAGTACTTAGCCTTACCCGCCCAGTTACATTTGTCGAGTGCCGCCGATATGCCACCAGAGGTTCAGAGATGTACTTTGTCTTACCGCCAATCAGCGCGTTGATGCACCCAATCCAAGTGTCATGATGCACTTCTGCTGCGGGCGGAAAGGGCAAGGCGCTTCGCAGCAGGGTCGAGCGAAATGCCATCGTACATCCATGGAACTTCCCAATCAGCACATTCGACCATAGTCCAGGCCGGAATCTCCCTCGCTTAGCGTAAAAAGAAGCGCCGATCTTATTTCCATTCTCATCAATGAGTATCGCGTCGCTTGCGACCAGCATCAGGTCAGGGTCACGGACGAACACATCCAAAACCGCTTCCACCTTTTTCTCTAACCAAAGATCATCCTGATCGCTAAGAAACACGATCTCCCCGGAGGAGCGGGCAAGGGCCGTCTCAAAGGAACGGAGGATGCCTTTGTTCTCAGTATTCCGTATTACTTGGAGACGAGGATCCCGCAGGGCGAATATTTTGCCGCATGTACCGTCCGTGGACGCGTCATCAACAACAACGACCTCATCATCATCAGACAACTGTTCAAGGATGGAGCGTAGTTGCAGGGCGATGTAGCCCTCACCCTGGTAGGTTGCGATGCATACTGAGAGCTTTGGCCTAGAGCTCAATCTGCTTGCCCACTTTTCCGCTCAGAGCGTCTGCCGTGCCTGCTATCATCGCGCGAAACTTCCTCCATTTGTTGTCCTCCGCTAACACAATTTTGACGGCGTCCAGAAGCATTGACCTGCTCTCTCGCCACGTCCAAGCCCAGTCAGCCGCCGCGTAGCGCATCAACAGCCGCAGGCGATTGCGGGTCATATAATAGCGGCGGCCGGCAGAATGGTTTGTCACTCCGAACCGCATCCCAAGGAAGCGATAATATTTAGTTCGCCCTAGGGAGTGAAAAAGTACCGCAGACGACTGAAGAATCAACATTCCTTTCCGCCGAGCGCGGAGACAGAATTCAGTGTCGGCGGCATCCATGTAATGGCTTTCATCAAGAAATCCAAGCTTTAGAATTGTGCTTGATGGTATCGCGCTCCCCGAAGACATGGCTGCAAGTATCTCGCCATTGCCCGCACGCTTTAACCGCTCGTTGACGCCAGATTCACGGTCTACGTAGCTCGGAGCGATGAGCGCAACCTTTTCGGGATGCGGAGCTTGTCGATATGTCTCCAGCATCTGCAAGATAAATCCGTCGGATACCCGGCTGTCCTCGTCAAATGTGAACACCCAATCGCACTTGGCTTCTATAGCATATTTAATGCCACGATTTAGAGAGGCCGCAATCCCAAGATTCTGTCGATTGCGAATCACCTTGCAGCCCATACCAGTCTCCAGTTCCTGGAGAAGCTGTTGGGTCCCGCCCGAAGAACCATTATCAACCACGACAACATGGCCGACCTGTGCGGCGACGGCTATAATATTGTCAACGAATGTTGGATGAGGGTTGGTCGTAACAATCACGGCGCAGACAGATCGCGCAATCATTTTCCTCGCTCCTCCTGGAGATGGGCCTGATTCTATTGACTCGCGAGGCGCTCGATTCTGTCCTGCGAACCATTCCAATTCAGAACGATGCTACGGCCGGACTTGAATTCGACGGGACTCGCTTCCGGTCGTTCTTCTGCCGTCAGGCAAAACGCTATCGCTCATCCTAGAATTGATGCTACAGCAGTTAGCTAGTTATGATCAATGCAGAATCCGGAGAGGCAGTTGAAACGGCAAGCGTCCATGGTGATTACTGTTGGCAAGCAAGACTAGCGTCTAGCCATCCTGGTCGAAGAATAGGAGGGCAGTCTCGGTTGCTCTCGATCCGGCACGGCGCTCGCTGGGCAATATGATTATGCGCAGCTTGATGTTCGGCGGTTTGCGCCAGGTTCTTATAGCACCCGCTCCATTTGTCATGACTCCCCTTATTCTTCATAGAATTGGAGTCGCGGGGTACGGCACGTGGCGGCTTTGCTTGCGTTTGACAATCGAACCCCTGCTTCTAGGGCATACTCCACGCCAAAGTTGAGATCGACAGAGATTCTGATGATTGCGAATCACCTTGCAGCCTAGACGCGTCTCCAGATTATGGAGGTGCTGTTCCGATTCGCCAGGAGGATCCCTTATCACCCAGACAACGCGACCAGCCTGCGCTGCAACCGCTACAATACTGTCGAAGAATGTTGCATGGGGATTGTACGTAACAATCACCGCGCAAACAGATTGCGACTCGCTTTGCCTGCTCCTCATGGGGGTCGTACCGATTGTATTGACTCACACGCGGCAAAACAAGGAATGTGGGCAAAGGACCGATCGGGCTCTCCGGAACTAAGAGTCCTGCTGTGATCCTCACCGCGGGTGCGGCATGACTTTTAGTCGATGGGCCCGTCTGGACGGAGAGACATTGGGCATTTCAGTGGCGATGTGCACTTTTAACGGAGAGCGGTTTCTCAGCGCACAGCTTGAGAGCATCGCCGCCCAAGATAGGCTTCCGGACGAGCTCGTGGTCTGCGATGATGGTTCGTCGGATAGATCCGTCGAAACTGTAAGGGAGTTTGCGCGGCACGCGGCGTTCCCAACTCGGCTTGTAGTTAATGACAAGAACCTCGGATCAACCAAGAACTTTGAGAAGGCAATTTCGCTATGTCACCGTGCGATCGTTGCGTTGGCAGATCAAGACGATGTCTGGTATCGGCACAAACTCCGGCGGATCGAGCAGGCCCTGCTGCGGACGAGCGCAACAGTGGCCGTTTTCAGCGATGCCGATCTGATTGACTACGATTCACGGCCGCTGGGACTGCGCCTCTGGAAAGCCTTCTCGTTCAATGCTGCGGAGCAAGGCCGGTTTGCGGAAGGTCGCGCGTTGAACGTGCTGGTGAAACATCCCGTCGTGACCGGCGCCACCATGGCATTCCGCAGGGACCTCTTCGATATCGTTGCTCCCATCCCCGCGGAAGATATTCACGACAGGTGGATATCCTTCCTCCTGGCAGCACGGGGACAGTTCGGAATAATTTCTGATCCACTCATGCAGTATCGCGGGCACGAGGGGCAACAAGAGGGTCTTCCACCGCTGCTCCCGCGGGACCTGATGGCACAGGCCAGGAGCAGAGGGGCAAACTATCACCTGGAGGAGATCGAACGTTACCATCGGCTCTCCGATAGGCTTGGAATGCGCAAGGCGGATTTCCCACACGCAGAATACGCGCAAAAGGAAATCGAGAGAAAAGTTTCTCATCTTGCGAATCGAGCGAGGTTGCCGCGTTCGAGGGTTGCACGGATCCCAAGCGTTCTCCGGGAAACTGTTAACCGCAGTTATTGGCGTTACTCGGCGGGATGGAACAGTATCGCGAAGGACCTGGTGATTCGCTGAAGTGGGCGGCGAAGCTGATTGCCAAGGAGCAAAAAACATTGCCCTTCCGGATGTTCCTTCAGAGGCCCTCTCGTTTGCCCATTCTTCCGGTCAGGGCATCCCAAGTTCCCAGGAGGATGTTGCGGAACTTGCGGGCGCGGTCTTCCTCGATGAGCAAGCACGCTATCGTCTCCTTAAACTGCGCGTAAGCACCACTCACAACCCAACTGGGAAATGAACGAAAATATTTCCGACAAAAAACAATGCGATTGCGCGTGATGTAATAGCGTCTCGTGGCATTGTGATGAGTGGGGTGGAACGTATGGCCCAGGATGGTGGTGCTTGTGGGGTTGCCTGCCGCATGTAGCAATATCGCCCGCTTTGAGTCGGCGACAAGATAGCCCGCAGCTCGGATGCGAAAACTATACTCCCAATCTACGCCGTCGATGAAGTATTCCGATGCAAACCATCCGATCTTGTCGAATATCCACGCAGGCATTAGGGATCCCGAAGTCAGGGGTAACAAAGGGCTGCCGTCGCTGGCGCGCGGCACGACTGCCTCGAGGCGGGTCGCTGGGTCCACATACCGGGGGTGAATCGAACCCACGCGTTCGCTGTCGGGATGGGACTCCCATGCGGAGAACATCTGCCCCATAAAGTCCTCGGTGATTCCGCTGTCCTGGTCGAAGAGAATAACCCAGGGATAACCCTGTCCCTTCGCCCAGCGCACGCCTCGATTCAGGGCTTCGGCAATGCCGAGGTTCTCCTTGTTCTCGATCAATTGAATACCGAGGGTCTGGCTGGTGACTCGCAGCGGGTCAACCTCACCGGCGTCGGAGCCATTGTCCACTACAACCACTCCCTGCACCTGAGCAAGAACGTTGGACAGGTTTTCAAGCATCTTGGCACTCGGGTGAAAGGTAACAATCACCGCACAGACAGAATCCGCCGTCATTTGGCCGGTTCCCATGAGAGTCGGAGTATTCGCGTTGAGCCAGCTTCAGCCAGAAATACTAGCAGAAGGGTAATGGCTCGCAACCTCCAGCGGTATGCGCGTGGAATTCAAGATATAGCCTTGCACGCGGCTATGACTTCCTGAAAAGAATCGATCCGGCACGTTGTAAAATGCAACAAGGTGGTCGAGAGCTCCGGACCGCTCCGCACAGGAGAGACATTGAGCCTTAGTATTTCAGTGGCGATGTGCACCTTTAACGGACGCCGATTTCTCAACGCGCAACTGGATAGCATCGCGGCCCAAGATAGGCCTCCGGACGAACTCGTGGTCTGTGACGACGGTTCGTCGGATGGCAGCGTCGAAATTATTAGAGAGTTTGCGCTGCGCTCACCCTTTCCCACCCGGCTCGTTGTTAATCAGAAGAATCTCGGATCGACCAAGAATTTCGAGAAGGCAATTTCGCTTTCTCAGGGAGAGATCGTCGCTCTGGCGGACCAGGACGATGTTTGGTATCGACACAAACTAGACACGATCGAGAAGGCATTCCTGCAATCAAGCGAAATAGTTGCGGCGTTCAGCGATGCCGACATGGTTGACGACAAATCGCGGTTGCTGAAGTTTCACCTGTGGCCCACCTTTTGTTTCGATCGGGCGGAGCAATCCCAGTTTGCGAAGGGCAACGCTGTGGGCGTTCTGACTATACATCCCGTGGTCACAGGCGCCACCATGGCATTCCGGAAGCAGTTCTTTGAGCCAATGGCTCCCATTCCGGCGAATGAAATTCATGATAGCTGGATATCTTTTCTGCTGGGTGCCTGTGGGCGGATTGAGCCCATCGCGGAACCCCTCATGCAGTATCGCCTGCACCAGGGGCAACAAATAGGTACAGGATCTCTGACTATGCGAGGACGAATAGCACAGATCGGACGCAACGGCGTAAGCTTTTACCTCCGGGAGATTGATCGCTTTCAACAGCTTTATGACAGGCTGGAAGAGCGCAAGGCGGACTTCCCATACGCAGATGGTGTCCAAAGAGAGGTCGAGAGGAAAATCTGTCATCTTGAGCATCGAGCGTGGTTGCCGCGTATGAGAATTGCGCGGATCCCGAGGGTTCTTCGGGAGGCCCTTAACGGCGGTTACCGGCGTTATTCGGGAGGGTGGAGGAGTCTCGCAATTGATTTGGTGGTTCGCAGATAACCTCTCTGTGGGCAGAAAGAGATCGGTGGCATCTGTCCTGCTCATTAGGACTCGGCTGTAGCGAGCCGGTTCTTGATGAGGCACACCAGATCATTTCGCTCTTTGCTGTTCAGCCAGCCAAACCAGGCAAAGACCTAAGGTACTGAGGCTCCAAACGATTATCAATCGTGGACTGAGACTTATGCGAGTAGACGACCACCATAGCGGGAGAAGCACGACGGACGGAATGGCAATGATTGCCGGCTGAAGCAATCCTCTCAAGAACAGCCGTGAACGTGAGATCGCAAGTGTCTGTTGGGTGAAGTGCATGCTTATCGCAAAATGCAGTAACACGCTGACGAACGAACCAAACACTGTACCAAGCGCTACGCCAATCGCCCCAAAACGGCTGGCCAGGTAGACACTGCTGCCCATATTCACGACGGCTTCGGTTACCGCAGCTGCGGTGGCTGCTCCCTGCCTGTCGGTCCCACAAATCATGGTTGTATAAGGCAGACACAAATTGCGAATAACATTTGCGAAAACGAGAATGCGGAGATATCGGAGCGTGTGTAGAGCGTTCGCCGAACCAACCCAAAGACGCAGGACCGGAAAGCCGCAAACAATTAGTGGCAATCCGGTCAAAAGCAGAGCGCCAGTACAGTAACGGGTAGTCCTCGCCAGAAAATCACCCAATTCTGAAGCCGAGCGCTGTGCGCTCATGGCGGAAGATGCGGGCAGCAGCGGACCAATCAACGACGATATGATAAGCAATAAAAAATTCGTCGGCGTGGTCGCAATGGAATAACACGCGGTTTGCACATAGTCGTAATGGCCCACGATGGTGACGTCGAATCCGGCGACGCACAACATCCCAATAACCGATATGGATTGCAACGAACAGTAACGAGCCATGTTCTTAAGAACACGATAGTCAACAAAGCCAATGGATATCTGGACGTGGGATGCCCTCCTGCGCCATGCAGACAGTTGCAACAAGCCAATTAAAACGTTGACTAAGGCGACGGCAACCCCCATCGCTGCGAGATTGCCGTGGAGAGCGACGACGGTAAGGACGGTTGCGGCAAACGAAACCCGGTTGACGATTGAGATCGTCATCGGAATCCAGTAACGCTGAAGTCCGAGAAAAACAGCCGAATATACGGAGCAAACCAGCGTGAACGACAGAGAATATCCAACCAGTATCACGCTGATGCGGACATCATGGAAGAGATTCGCCGGCATGGTGCTAAACAGCCGTGGGACTTGCCATGCGAGAACGGAGGTGAAAACTAAGCCCAGAATTCCGGCCAACACCATGAGGGTAAATCCGGCTCTGGCATGGCGTCCCGCGCCGGCATGGTCACCCCTTGCATCGTATTCGGCGACGAATTTGGCAACTGCCGTTTGTATCCCCAGGTCGAGATAGGACACATAGGCCGCGAGTTGGAGGATCAGTACCCACGCGG
>JBEKXC010000199.1:0-8276 GCA_049512435.1 Terriglobales bacterium
TAGAGGTTGACCAGCTGCAAGTAGGCTTGCGGCATCTTCGAATCCAGGCGCACAGCATTCTGAAGGCTGCTCTCGGCTTCTGCAAGCTTGCCAGTGCGCACGTACAAACATCCCTGCAGAAAATTTCCGAGGGCGGAATCCGGGCGGTGTTGCAGACCCGCTGCCAGCGTGGTTTGAGCCTCGGGGAGGCGATCGGTCAGCATCAGCACATTACTCAAGTTGAAATAGGCCTGCGCCTCATTTTGGTCGAGGCGGATCGCCTCCCGGAACTGTTCCTCCGCCGACTTAAAATCCGACTTGTCCTTATACAGCGCGCCGAGATTATTGTGAGCAGGATAAAAGTCCGGGGAATAGCTGAGAGCCTTCAGGTAGTGCTGGATGGCATCGTCTGCATTACCTTTGCGATCGGCCACCACACCTTTTTCGAATTCCTTGAGGGTCTTTTTGGAGAATTGGCGGTTGTATTCGGCGGAATCAACGAGCGCGGGGTTGCTGCCTGCAACGCGCCCTGCCAAGGGATCTTTCTTGGCATTGGCGCGCGGAACAAGCGTGACCTGAACGAAGTTCATGGGCGCGTTGTCCGGGTTGAGGTTGACATCTACACTAAAAAACTCATAGGCATCATCATTGACGGTAATTTTGTATGGGTTAGCGAGCAGGTTGTAGAAGCCGAAGCGGCCCTGGCCATCGGTGAACGTGCTGGAAACCACGGAGCCTCGCATCTCAACGGAAACCAGCACCGGGTGGTCGGGGAAGTCGCCCCGAGAGACTCTGACATTGCCAATGATTTTTCCCACTACGCCTACCTGAGAGTGGAGCGGGCGGGCTATGAGGAGGAGGATTAGAAGCACGGACCGAACAAGAAGGCGGGAGCCCGAAGCCATGGCAGCACTCCGGCAAATCATAGCACCGCGAGCCGCAGAATCGGCAAATCGCGGCACAGCGAAAGTAAAAAGGGCCTGATCTCGAAGTTTGAGAACAAGCCCTTTAAGTTAGGCGCAGCGTACGGCTAGAAACTCAGCTTCAGCCCCACCTGCAAGTTGCGCGAATTGAGAGTCGCTGCAGCCGTTCCGAATAGCGGGTCCTCCAAGCTGGTATGCTGGCTGAACGGCGTCCCGTTTGAGAGGAGGAAGTTCGCCCGGTTGAAGATATTGAACGCGGCTGCCTCGAATTTGAGGTTGAAGCGTTCCGTGAGTTTGAAGTTCTTGGCCAGCGTCATGTCGGCTACCCACGATCCCGGTCCGGTAACGTTGTTGCGTCCTTCAGTCCCGACACAGGCAAGGCAAGGCGCCGTCAAAGTTGGGAAACCGGGCGCCGAGTAATTAAGGGGAGACCCGCCTGTAAACACCCCGCCAGGGCCAAGCCCAGGCCAGCCGTGCTCCCACGTAGAGCGGCTCGGAGAGAAATGCTGGATGCTGGTATCTGGCCGATCCACACTTGGGAACTGACCATCCAGCGTCCACTCTCCGCCGGTGTTGACGCAGTTGTTCGGGATATCCGCAGCCGTACAGGGAGTGCTCGTTCCGGGCTCGACTAGGTCTGCCCCTACAAGGCGTGCATAAGGCGACCAGTGCGGTCCACTCTGGAACGACCAGATGCCGTTCAGACTCCAGCCGCCGAGCAGTGCACCCTCCGGTCCGTGAAGGTTCTGACCAGGCAACTGATAGACGTAATCGAATACCAAGCGATGCCGGATGTCGAAGAGGGAATTGCCGCGATCAAGACCCGGGTTGTTGGTATCGGTGCTGTACCCATCCCCGCCCGCCGAGCCTGCCGCCGACGTGGCCGAGTCATGCCACGACGATCCATTGTCGATCGAGTGGCTCCAGGTGTAGCTGGCGTGCGCTGACATGCCATGGCTCATTTGCCTGTTGAGCGTTAGCTGGAAAGCGTTATAGTTCGAGTTGACGGCGTTCTGCCACTCGCGAAGTACTCCGTAGTTTGGATTCGGAAACCCTCCCAAGCCAGTGACGGTGTCGCCGACATTATTGGTTAACGTTGCGCCTGCCGGCAATACTCCGCCGATTGTGCGGTTGAGTGACTGAGAACGGAAGAGTCTGTGGCCGGCTGTACCGACGTAGTTTGCCTCCACCACGGTTTTGGGAGCGATCTCGCGCTGCACTCCGAAAAAGAAGTTGTAGACGTAGGGATCCTTAATGCCCTGTGGCGGAACGATTCCAGTCAGGAGCGCAGCGTCGATATTGGTGCCGGCCCATCCTGAAATATTTCCCACGGCCTGTGCGCCAACACCCTGGCCGGGATTGGTTGCGCTCCCCGCCCCAGTGTAGGTTGGAGCCGCGCCCGAAGGCACACAACCGGAACTAGAACAGGAGGAGGTCGGACCGTAGGCGATCACTCCCGGTATGCCCTCGATCGGACCGACGGCGTTAAACGAATAGTACGGCAGATTCCAACGAGAGTTCGAAAGCGGATTGTAGAGCGTTCCCTCGTAGGAGACGCCAAAGCCGCCGCGCAGCGAACTCTTGCCGTCGCCGAAGATGTCCCAGGCAAAACCTACGCGCGGGCCGAAATCGCGGAACTGATTGGGTCCAAGACTGGCGGCGCTGGCAAAGCCGCCCGGACCGCAAATTCCGGCGAGAGTCTGGGTGTCGGGGATAATCGTTGTCGGGCAGCCTGGGGAGCCAAACGGTGCATTAGCATTCGCGACTTCTCCAGCGATTCCCGGGATTGTGCTTGATGGCGGTCCGAATTTAAAGGTCGTAGCCACATTGGCTTCTTCGGTGTGGCGCTTATAGAAATCCCAGCGCAGACCGAGGTTCAGCGTTAAACGCTTCGTCGTCTTCCAGTCATCCTGCAAGTAAGCGCCGACCTCCCAATTCCTCCAGTGGCGTCGGTTGCTGGATAGTGCAGGATTGGGATCGGGATTCAGAGTCGAATTAGTGCAAGGAACAGCAGTGCACAGATCGGGATTCACGCCTGCAGCCTGCCCTCCAGGGTCATCCGCCGCGAAATAGAGCGGGTCGTTAAAGTAATAGTTCGGCCGCGCCACATTGAATATGCTGTTCTCAATATTCCGGCGCAACTCGCCTCCTATTTTGAGGTTGTGGTTGCCGTGGCTGATCGATACCATGTCGCCGTAGCTATATTCGTGATCTTTAAAGTACTGCGGATATCCGCTGTAGGAACCAAACCCGGTTACGCCGTCAATAAAAGTGACTTGGGGAACGCCCGGAACGTTGGGCGTGATCTGGGTATTGTTCTGCGTGTATCCCAGCTTGAACTCGTTCAGCACGGTGGGAGAGAAGGTGTGCACCCAACTGGCCTGTGCGTTCTGGAAGTAATTATTGTTGGGATTGGTGAAGCCGCGCGTACAGTTCGTATTGCAGTTCAGCCCGCCAAAGGCGTCGGTATTGTGGTCGTAGTTCATGGACGCAAACATGCGGTTGCTGGCGTTCCAGTTGTAGTCGATCCGGCCCATTCCTTCGTTGCCATTAAACAAATTTCCCAAAACCTGGGCCTGGGCGCCGAAGATAGCCGTGCTGCTGTTCAGGAAGGGATCGCTGCGGGACATGGTACCTGCCTGAACTCCGGGGAAACCGGCGCAACCATTGGCGGTGGCGTTCGCTTGGTCGTTGGCAGTCACACCGATTATTGGGGCTAGGCGCGCCGACACCAGCGCATTCCCGTTGTCCTGGCAGAGGTACTGCGTGAAATCCGGGAACCCAGTTGTTTTATTGACTCCAACGAACGAGTTTAGCGTGCTGGGCACCCCACTGTTTACTTGCTGCGCTCCAGCCACAGAGGGTGCAAAATTCTTGTACAGCAGCGCGGCAACGGAGTTATACGCTCCGGGGGCCTGCGCTGCATTGATTACGGCCGTGCGCCACTCAGGCGACTCCACTGTGATCGACGCAGGTACGCCCGTGGTTTTGAAGCGGTCGCCTTGATACGATCCGAAGAAAAACAGCTTGTCCTTGATAATCGGACCGCCGACGGTGCCGCCGAACTGATTAAAGTGCAACGGAGGCCTGGGCGCTCCCTGGGAGTTTATGAAGTATTGGTTGGCATCCATGTCGCTGTTGCGGAGATACTCCCACACGCTGCCATGGATGGCATTTGTACCTGACTTGGTAACGAGGTTATTGATGCTGCCAGCGCTGCTTCCGTACTGGGCAGACATGTTGAGCTGCAACTGCTGGAACTCCTCAACCGTGTCTTGAATCGGGGTGTTGTTGACACCGCCGCTGAGGTCCTTATTGGACACGCCGTTGATGAGAAAGCCGTTGAAATCTTCGCGAACTCCGTTGACCACGGTGCCATGCCCATTTTCCATCATGGTCCCCTGTACGTTGACAGCGCCGGGAGCCTGTTGCATCAGGTCATACACGTTGCGGCCGTTCAGGGGCAGATTGCTGATCTGCGTCGAGTTCACTGTGGTAGCCAGCTTGGAGTCTTCCGTGTTGACGGCGCTAGCTTCGCCGGTGACTTCGACCACTTCTGAAGCCTTGCCGATTTGCAGCTTGAAGTCCACGTGCGCGATGGTGCCGGCATCCGCGGTCACAGCGTTGTTGGAAACCGTCTTGAAGCCTGCAGCCTCGACGCTTATTTTATAGACGCCGGGCGGCACCTCCTTCACCGTGTAATTGCCGCTGGAATTGGTCGTAGCGGAAAGGCTCTCCCCCGTCGCCGTATGGGTAACCGTAATTTTCGCGCCCGCGATGGCGGCGCCGGTTGGATCGAGCACGGTGCCGGAAAACTGGCCGAACTGTACCTGCGCGAATGCGCTGAAGCTCAGAGCCAGCACGGCAAATACTGCGAGGCAAAACTGCAATCTTTTCATTTATCTACCCCCTGGAAGCTGTGGCACGTGGTTCTTGTCGGATGCACGAAAACCTTTGCTGCGGCACCGGCTCTTATACCTCATTCGCCAAAATCACGTCGGTTACGGGTGTACCGCATCACCTGCTACTGTGGAGTGCGCAAAATTCTGCGCCTCGAACCGTTGCTTGTCAATCTGCATTTTGTGTCTCCAACTGTAACCGAGTGAAAAAGCGTTGAAAAAACCTCGACACCGGAGACAGCAACAGCTAATGCTTTTCGGGTAGAGTGGCACTTGTTGCGCCAAACGCCAGGGCTTAATTTTTCAGGTACTTACAGGGTCCGCAACCGCGTTACCTATGGGTAACTGAAGGCGAAATCCGCCAAACTTCCAAATTCCGTAGATTCTCATCAGTGCTTAGTCCCCACTGGCCCTCGCCGTTCCGGATCTCTACCAAGGTTTCTCTCAATGACGCCACTTCCTTCTCGGACGACGAGTTCCTGATCCGCCGCCTCCGGTCCCAGTTTGTCGATTTGTCCGCTTGGCCAGCGAATGATGATGGCGTCAACTCTTGTCGCCCCACCCAGGCCAAAATGGACACGCGGGTCGCTCGAACTTTCGAAACTGCTGCCGGCACGCACTTCCGCATAGCGGGTCGAGCCCTCGGCCGTGATCTCGACCCTCGCCCCGAAGCCATCGCGGTTCGACTTGCTGCCGACGGTCTTGATCCGCAGCCAGTGGCCGGGTGACGGAACTTCGTTGCGCAGCAGAACCGGAGAAGCGTCGAGATTGGTCATCAGCAGATCCTGTCGTCCGCGATTCCAGAAATCCGCGGTCAGGGCGGCACGGCCCACATATTTTCTTGCCAGCGCGCCGCCGGACTTCTGGCCGACTTCTTCGAACCTTCCGTTTTTCAGATTGTGAAAGAGAAACGGCCGTTCGGCATAGCCCACACCGAAGGATTGCCCTTCCACCTGCGGATCCACGTGACCATTCGCGATGAAAATGTCCGGCCAGCCGTCGTTATCGTAATCGAGAAACTTCACGCCAAAACCCAGATAGGGAGCGCTGATGCCTCCAATTCCCGCCGCGCCGGCCCGGTCAGTAAATTCGCCGTTGCGATCGTTGTGATAGAGATTGGTGGCATCGTCAGAAAAATTGGTTTTCACAATGTCGGGCCAGCCGTCGCGATCGTAGTCCGCCGAGTCAATGCCCATGCCGGCCTGTTCGCGCCCGTCGGAACTGTAGGCCACGCCCGCCTCGGCGCCGACTTCGGTGAATCCACCCTTGCAGTTGTTGTGATACAGGAGGCTTGGCGAAGAGTCGTTCGCCACGTAGAGATCGAGGCAGCCATCTTTGTCATAATCCAGCCACAATACGCCCAGCCCATAGTAGCTTTCAGTATCGATCCCGAGTTTCTCCGTAACATCAGTGAAGGTGCCATCGCCGTTGTTGTGATAGAGACGGTCGCGCGCGCCTTTCAATCCGCGGGGCCCGCAATTCACCGGAATGCCCCGATACTGGCAGAATTGGCTGCTGCCGAACTGCGGCAGGTTATTGATATCAACGTCCACATAATTTGCGACGTAAAGATCGAGGTTGCCATCGTTGTCATAATCGCCAAATGCCGCGCTCGTCCCCCAGCGATCGGCGTTAGCGACGCCGGCCTTCGCGGTAACGTCGGTGAAAGTACCGTCATGGTTGTTGCGGTAAAGAGCGGAACCATGGAAACCGGTGATGTAGACGTCTTCCCAGCCGTCATTATCGAAGTCGCCGATGGCCACGCCGTAACCCCATCCGCAGAAATTCAGGCCCGACTTCGCCGACACATCGGTAAACGTACCGTCATGATTGTTGTGATAGAGGCGCGGCGGATGGCACTTGCCCGCGCGGTAATCCTCCAGCGTCGAACCATCCACCAGTAGAATGTCCATCCATCCGTCGTTGTCGTAGTCGAAGGCGGCGGCGCCACCGCACTGAGTTTCAACAATGTAGAGCTTCTCCAGGCTGCCGCAGGTCAGGTGAAAGTCAATTCCTGTGGCGCGTGTAACGTCAACGAACAACGGTGGATTTGCGGCGATCATCTTCGCCGGAGGGGTGTTCTTCGGAGCGGCCGTCTGTGCTGCTCCCCACAAAATCCAACTGCCGCTGCATGCCACCAGCAGGATGGACGCCACAATCGTGACGTGGAGATTCTTCATGCGTCGAACCGGCATCACTGATCACGCCCGGTGGCCATGCCCGCCGTAGCCGGTTGCGCCTTCTTCAACTCCGCGAAGCGTTCTTGTTCGCTTCGTGCTTCTTCGTTCCTGCCGAGTTTTCCCAGGACGCGCGCCAGTTGATAGTGCGGGCTCGGGTCTTTCGGGTTCAGGTCCGCCGCCTTTCGCAACGAAGGTTCAGCTCTTGCCCACTGCCCCGCGAGCGCCTGCGCCTTGCCGAGGTCGTACCATACATCCGGATTAGACGCATCCAGTTCCGTGCCACGCTGCAGATACGTCTCGGCGTCCTCATATTTCCCGCTCGCCAGTAGCGAGTGCCCCAACGCGCAGACCACGGCAGGGCTTTCCCCCGACCGGCGTAACTCCTCTTTATATTCGCTGATGGCTTTGTCGTTGCGCCCCAGGCTGAAATAGGCAAATCCCAAATGGTAGTGTCCGAGTTTGATTGAAGGGTCGAACTTCAGAGCGGTTTTGAACTGTTCGATCGCCTGCAAGCTGCGATTCGAATTCAGATACGCTCGCCCCAGCAGAATATGCGTCAGCGCGTTCGCGTTCGAAGGACTAAGCTTGACCGCCCCTTCGAGTTCGTCCGCGGCCCCCGCGTAATCCTGCTCGCTCAATAACACCAGCGCCAGGTCAAAATGCGTCGCGGAATCTTTCGGATTCAGCTCCCGTGCCCGCGTGAGCTGCTCCTGCGCCTGCTTGGTATCGCCGCTCTTAAAGTAAGCCACCCCCAGATAGTGGCGAAATTGCGCATCGCGCGGCCAACGTGAAACTGCCTGTTGACCAAGCAGGACGGCATCCCGCAACTGACCCGAATCCAACTCCTGCAGCAATTGCTGGCGCACTTGGGCGGGCGTTTGATCCTGAGTCTGCGCGGCCGCGCCCAGACTCAATAACAGTGCGATCACAACAACAAAAACAGGAATTGGGTTTTGGGTGGCGCAGCGCTTGAGCGCTGCGATTACGGGCTTAGTTTGAGGGCCGGCTTTAGCCGCTGCGGTCGAACTGCCGCGGAGAAAATGCTCCATCAGTATGTCGAGCGGCCGTCGCACCGCCCTGCTCGTCATCGCACTATTTGTCATCGTATCGTCTGTCATCGTATCGTCTTTAAGCAGCCAGCCGCAACGCGTCTAGCCAAAGGGGAGAGCTCATGGAGATCAAAGATTTTCTGCGGATGTTCGCCTACGATAACTGGGCGAATCGCGAATGCCTCGCCGCGATGCAAGCTGCCGGGTCCGTTTCTCCGGACACGGTCGGACGCATGGCTCACATTC
>JBEKXC010000200.1:0-8273 GCA_049512435.1 Terriglobales bacterium
TGGATCTCATGTTCCGTCATCAGGCGCAACCATTTCCAGACCGTAATCTTTGCTCCATCGGGAGTAGTGCACTTTCCTGCCAGCCCTTCATCTCCAAGGCGAGAAAGAATCTCAACCGTCTGCGTGTGAAGCGTATCGCGGAAGGCCATGACTGCTTCATAGCCGTCAGCCAACTCTCGTCCGCAACCGGCGTATCTACTGGGCAGGCCCTGAACGGTTTCCCCGAACATGTAGCGTTCGATAGCAGCGATGTGGCGAACCAAATCTCCGAGCGTGAATTTGCCTTCGCGAAACGACCACTCCAGTTTGTCGGGTGGGATGCATTGCGCAACCCGTGTGGTCCGTTGGTGAACCTTGTTGAGATATTCCAAAAACCATTCGATCGTCAGCGTTTGCATGGGCTTGAACACCGAACGCTCTGTTAGATTCACCAGGCGTTGGTGAGACTCGCCGAAACCTAAATTTTTAGCAGCCCGGTTGATTGATCCCCCGGCAGAACAGTGGTTTTGCGTTTCCTAGACCTGAGACCTAACACCAGAAAGAGAACAGCCCGCAAGCTCTTCAGCCTGCGAGCTGCCCGGTGGACTGTTTGGGATTGACTGAGGTGGTCACTCTCGTGGCCCCTCGCTCGTTCCGGTGCCGGACACAGCTTATGTCCGGCGGATCAGACTTTATCTTTAATCAATCAGCCCATACTCACGGATTGTTTGCGAGAGAATGTCCCCGATTTCCCCGACCAAAGGTTCCTCGAGAACTCCGCTTAGAGCAACCGCCCTAAGACTCAGCCACCTCACCTGGTCTGGTACTTCTACTATGAGAATCAGAACTTATCATCCGACCACCTCCTTTCCGGTGTAACGGCAGACTACAAAAAAAGCCCTAGCGGAGTCAACGGCACGGAGGTGGAGTGCCGAAAGAGGCAATAGTTCTCGGTTCCCAGTTCTCAGTTTTCAGTTCTCAGTTCTGAGAAAAGACCTGCATGGAATTTGGTTTTACTGAGAACTGAGAACCGGGAACTGAGAACTGCCCTTCGCGGGTACACTTATTTCGCCGGATGATTGACCCCAACACACCAGCCGTGAGCGTGGCTTGTACCGTTCTCAATGAGCGCGATGACATCGACTCCCTGGTCGAGAGCCTGATGCACCAAACTCTCGCACCTGCCGAAGTCATCATCGTCGATGGCGGTTCCACCGACGGAACCTGGGAACGTCTCGAAGCCGCCCGGTCAACCTACCCGACGCTGGTTCCGATCCGCGATGAAAGCTGCAGCCTGCAACGTTCCCCGGGACCGATTGCGTGCGGCCGCAACGTTGCGATCGCCGCTGCCTCATCCGAGGTCATCGCCTGCGCCGACGCAGGATGCGCCTACTATCCCGATTGGCTCGCCAATCTGACGGCCCCGATTTTCAGAGGCGATTCTGAATATTCGGTGGGCGGATCATATATTGACGCGGCGAAGTCCACGCTCTGGGACATTGCCTCCGCGCCGTTCTTTGGAGTCAAGTTAAATCCCGACGCCGCCACCAAGTCCTGCACCGCCCGCTCGATGGCCTTCCGCAAAGAGCTCTGGCAACGGGTCGGCGGATTCCCCGAGAATGTTTTCCTGGGAGAAGACACCGTATTCGATTCCAAGGTGCGCGAGCTTGTGACCCCTGCCTTCGCGGAGCACGCCAAAGCGGTTTACCAGCCGCGCCACACGTTCGGCTCGGCCGTCCGACAAATGGTCAGCTATTCCGTAACCGACGGCGTTTTGGGCGGACGCTCAGTCCGCCTATTCCGGAACATCGCTCGCTGCCTTGCCGAGATTCTTGCCGTTCTCGCTCTCGTTTACTCGCCCATTCCCCTGTTGTGCGTGCTCGCTCTCGAAATCTATTTCGCCTTTCGCTTGGACTGGACCGACCTGCGAAAAGCTGCCCGCAAAGCTCCGTTGCGGACGCTGGGCGCACGCCTGCTATTTTCCTTGCTCGTCCCTTGGGTGGTCGCGTGGTATCAAACACTGGGCAGCATCACGAAGAAAATCCGCCCCAACCGGCAGAATTTCGCTTAGCCGAATTTTTATCCGACCCTAGCCACACTCTCACAGTGGAAGCACTGCGATCACTTCCCGCCCTTATTGCGAGGATTGCAGTCTCTGCAGTTCACTTCTGGCTTGCCCGTTTTCGGGGTGAGACAGCACTTCTGCCCTGTATTCGGCGATTGCCCGCTCCCGGTTGCCACTCGCCTCCAGGATCTTAGCCAGGACGAAGTGGAACCCCAGCGAGAGCGGTCCCCTCTGTAGGGCATGTTCGGCATTCTCGGTCGCAGGCGTCAATTCTCCCTGGTCCATTTGGGCGAGGGCTAAATAGATGAATTGGTCTGGATCCTTATCGTCGATCTGGATGGCGCGCTTCAGATAGTCCTCGGCTTCAGAAGACCTTCCTGTGCGGTAATATGCGTAACCCAGGTTGTAGTTGGACAGCCAGGAACTCGGATCGCGCTGGAGCGCGCTCAAGTACAGGGGGAGCGCACGGTCATAGTGGCCCAGGTTGGCGAGTTCGTTGGCCAGGTTGACCTGTACGATGGGGTTTTGAGGTGCATACTTCATGGCGTTCTGGTAGAGCAAAATGTTGCTCGCCCACTGCAACTGATGACTGAGCGTGCCAACAAAAGCGGCGGTACAAAGAATCGCCACTACCGCCCACTTCACCGGCGAGCTATTTTTTTCCAGCATTTTCGGGACCGAGACTTGTTCGACCGCCAGCGCAATCAGAATCACAATCCCAACGGAAGGAAGGTAGAGGAAGCGATCATGAACGAAATTCCCAGGGGCGATTGCTCGCAAATATAAAGTGGGCAGGATGGGCGCAAACGCGAACCCCGATGCAAAAACTCCTAATCGAGGGTCGGGGAGCTTAGAGATAAGGTACCCAGCGGCAAGCAAAGCGCCTGCCAGGAAAAGGATGGGCAGCAGAAAGTTCTCAATACCAGGCACCGTTACATAGGTCAGCGAGTAAAACTCGCTGGAGGCGACCGGAACGAGCAGATGTTTCAGATCGAACCACAGGATTGATGGCGCAGTGAGAAGCATCGTAGTCCAGCTGAGGGGCGCGAGGGATTGCACTTGCGCAGGAAGCATCATTTTCCGGGCGGCAAGAAAGATCGCAAGCACCAAGAAATAAGGCATGGAAACGAGGCTGTCTTTCAAGGCTGACCAGACGCGGCTTGAATCTTCACCGGCGCGTGGACGAGCAAAGATCACCGCAAAACCAAAGATCAGAAATGGGAAAACGGCCGCAGTCTCCTTCGACAGCAGTGCCAGCCCGAACAAGAACAGGGATGTTACCATCCATAATTTTCCCATCCTTGATTTTTCCATCGATGATTTTCCGCCATTGCGAAAGTTGAGGTACGCAAGAAAGCTGCCAAGCAGAAATAAGGACATGAGCATATCGCTCGCCGAGGAGAGCCAAGCCACGTTTTCCACATGCACGGGATGGAGTCCGAAAAGAATCGCAGCAACGGCGGCAACACTACGATTGTCACTCAACTTTCCGACTACGACAAAGACGAGATAGGTCATCAGAACGTGGCACGCCAGAATGGCGAAGTGCCATCCCTCTGGATTCAAACCAAAAATGGCGTAATTAAAGCGCAGCCACAGGATCGTGATTGGCCTGTAAAAAGTCCCGCTCGTGGGTGCCGCGACGCTGGCTGAAATCTGAGGAATGAAGTAGCTAGCCAGGAAGCGCCAGGAACGGATCACGACATTGTCCAGGATCACAGGCTTGTCGTCATAAACGAAGGCGAATGAAAGTGTACCCAGATAGGCGAGAAACGTAACCGCGCAAACCAGCACCTCCATCACGCCGCTCTTATCGAGCAACTGGGTGAGTGCGGATGGGCCTTCCAATTGCCGGTCGGCTGGTTGCACGAAGTTGAGTATAGCTGAAGAAAAACCGGGTCCCACGCAGCGGTAGCACTCACAGTACATGCCCGCCAGATACCTACCTTCGTTACTGCCCCTTCCCTAAACTGAAAGCACACCTGCAAAGCAGGAGAGGCTGCCCCCGAGTCAAAGATCTTTAAAGAAAGTTCTCAGTTCTCAGTTCTCAGTTCTCAGAAAAACCGCCTGAGCGCACCGTAGCGCACCGTTTGTTCCGCACTGAGAACTGAGAACCGAGAACTGAGAACTGACTTCAGCCCTTCCACCGATAAGCATCCGGTTGGGGCAGGCCTATATGCGCCAGCACCCGGTTCGCGAATTCGTGTGCCATGGCATCGGCGCTCGACGGGTGGTTATAGAACGTTGGAATCAGCGGGAAGATCGTCGCGCCCGCGTCCGCCGCAAGCGACATGTTGCGGATGTGGATCTTGTTCAGCGGCGTCTCGCGAACGCACAGCACGAGCGGCCGGCGCTCCTTAAGCGTCACATCGGCGGCACGCTCGATCAGGCGGGAGGCCGTGCCGTTGGCGATGCGGCCCAGGGTACCGACACTGCATGGGATTACGACCATCGCGTCGGATGGATACGACCCGCTGGCCACATTGGCACCGATATCGCTGTTGGACTGCTGCTGCATCTTTGCCGAAGGCGCGCCGATGATTTGACGTAGGAGATCAGAACGGCCTTCGACACCGAGTTCCTCGGCCATGACGCGCAGACCGCTGTCAGAAGCGATGAAGTTTACCGTCTTTACCCGAGGATCGCGTTCGGCGGCGAGTAGAAAGTGCTTCAAAAATATCGATCCACTGGCGCCAGTCGTGGCAACGGTAAGGTTTTCTGGCGTCAGGGGCAAAGTTGGCGCTCCACGAGGCATCCCATGCGCGGCCTCGAAAGCTGAGGATAGGGATGCGGTAGAAGCAAGTCAAGGCGGCTGGGTTATCTGAACAATTCTATGACTTGTCATCCCGAGCGGAGCGAGGGATCTGCAGTTTCTTAGTTTAGCGAACGACGCATTTATGGCGAACACCGGCATCTTACGATCGCGGCGCAGTGCCGCCCAACTCCACGCGATTGCCAGCGTCGAGCGTGAGATTCGCGCCATCGATCCCGCTGCCGGACGCAAATATCTGCGCGATTTTCGCGATGCCTACTGTTCGTATGAGAAAGTTCTGGCGGCGAGCGATGTCCGCCGCGAAGTCGCCAAAGCCGGTATCGTTCTGGTGGGCGATTACCACGCTCTGCCCAACTCGCAGCGGTATTTGGCCTCGCTTCTTTGCGACTTGCGACGCCACCATCGTCCGGTAGTGCTTGGAGTGGAAACCATTTTTTCCCGCGACCAGCACATTCTCCACGAATGGTTCCGCGGCGAGATTGATGAAGACGAATTGCGTCAGCGCATACGCTTCGAACTCGACTGGGGATACGACTGGACCCCATTTTACGAACTGCTCTCGGCCGCCCGCGACCACGGCACATCCATCTATGGGCTCGATTGCATGCCTCGCGAAGATCTGCGCAAAATTGGAGCACGCGATCGCCACGCCGCCGACAAGATTGTCGGAATCCGCGAACGCCATCCCGAAGCGCTCATTTTGGTTCTTTTCGGAGAGTCGCATCTGGCGCCCCAACACTTGCCCGCCTTGCTCCGGCGGCAACTTCCCGCGGAATCCATGCTCACCGTTCTGCAGAACGTCGACGCCCTGTATTGGCGCGCCGCCGGCGAAGCCCGTGACCACGTCGAAGCCGTCGAAGTCGGCGAAAATGTTCTCTGCGTCTTCAACGCCACCCCGCTGGAGAAGTACGAGAATTACCGCCTCTGCCTCGACCGCTGGGGGCGCAGTGCTAAAGATCACAGCGCGCCCGACCTCGCCCCCACCCTCTACAATCTGATCGGCGGCATGGTCCGCTTCCTCGGCATCAACCAGTACTCCCCGCACAACACGACGCAACCTCATCTCTTGGTTGACCACATGCCCGAAGTCTATTCGCGTAGCTCTGACTCACTCCTGCGCCGCCTGTTATCTCGCAAAGGGTTTAACCCCAAACACCGCCGATCCCTGCTTCGCCAAGTCCGCGAGCGCGGCAGCGTCTATCTCGCGCCGATCAATGTTGTGTATGTACGCCAGTTCCGCATGACATCCTCATCCGAGGACGCCACTCGCTTCCTTCATCAAGCCTGTCGCGGCTTGCCGAATCGTTGTTGCGGCAAGGCTGCCACTCCGCACGCCGCACCGGTCGCTAAGCCGCTCGATGAGGACGATGCGTTTTACATGACTGTCTTCGAACACGCGCTCGCCTATTTTGGATCGCGCATCTTAAACCCCTCGCGTCCCGCTCTCCGCGATACGGATATAGCGGATTTGTACGACGTCACTCGCGAAGACCTTGAGCACCAGACTTCGCTTTCATTCTCCGACGCGGTCGAAGCGCTCGACTTCCTGACCCGGCAGCGCCAGGCGTTCACTCTCGAATCCCTCGCGCCGGCTCCAGCTTTCACTGGCCGCAAGTACGAATACATCGCCGAGCAACTTGGTTATCTCACCGGCAACGATCTCTACGACGCCTACCTCGAAGGCCGTCTGACCACCTCCGCGCTCCGCAAGCTCTTCCTGATCCACATCGAGCAGCCGGGCGGCGTGGCCCGCGAAGCCTACGCCCAGCTCAGAACGCGCCTGCGCTCTGAGAGGCGAGCTTAAATGTTATAGGGTTTGGTCTTGATTGTTCAAGATTCCACTTTCCCAGCGCCCTCTGCGTCTCGGCGGTTCAAGTTTTTGATCTACTGAGGTATGCTCACCTGTTCCGATGCCTGACGACTTCCCACTCCAGTCCCAAACGCCCGATGCACTCATGCTCTTCGGGTTCTGGTATCGCGCGCTGCCAGCTGCCCAACTGCACCGCCTACGGATGGCCAAAACCATCTTGCTCGAGCAGCCGCTCGTTCTAGGACGCGACCATCAAGGCCAGGTCTTTGCCCTGCGCGACGCCTGCCCGCATCGCGGCATGCCGCTTTCCTGCGGACAATTCGACGGTCAGCAAATCGAATGCTCCTATCACGGCTGGAGATTCGACGCCCGCACCGGCCAGTGCAAGCTGGTTCCGTCGCTCGTCGCCGAACAGACTCTGAAAATTGACCGCATTTACGCCGGCAGCTATCCCTGCGAAGAGCGCGACGATTTTATCTGGGTCTTTATTCCCGATCCCGGCCCAGTTGGCGCCGGATTCTCGAAGTCGGCGCCTGCTTCGGTGCCTGCACCCGAGATTCCGAAATTCAGCTCGCATTACAAACTCGCCTATCTCACTGCCGACCTGCCGTGCTCGGTCGACCATGGCATCATCGGCCTGATGGACCCGGCACACGGCCCTTTCGTTCACCAAGCGTGGTGGTGGCGCACGCAAAAGTCGATTCACGAGAAGCAGAAGAACTTCGAACCGATTCCTTACGGATTTCGCATGAGCGCGCACACGCCCAGTTCGAATAGCGCTCCCTACAAACTTCTGCGCCTCTACGCCGACGCCGATTCGATTACCACGACCATCGATTTCGTCTTGCCGAATTTGCGTTCGGAAGTTATTCGCGCCGGCAAATACTGGTTCGCCAGCCTGACCACCGTCACTCCCATCACCCGCAACCAGTGCCGCATCGACGTGGTGGCCGCGTGGAATTTATTTCGCTGGATTCCCTTTGGCCCGGGGCTGCTGAAATTCGTCTTTGCAAAATTCGTGGAGCAGGACCGCCGCACCATGGAACTGCAGTCCGAGGGTTTGAAACACAATCCACATTTAATGCTGATTGACGATGCCGACCGCCCCGCCAAGTGGTATTTCGGATTGAAGAACGCCATGCTGGAGATGAAGAAGAACGGCGGCGAGTTCAGACACCCGATGAGCGGGCCGGTTACTTTGAAGTGGAGAAGCTGAGAGGAGCAGGTCTCAGGTCAGGTGTTAGGTCTTAGGGAATCGATCACCAGATGATCTTGAGTCCAGTGTACAGCTTGAATTTGTCGTCCGGCGTCACCACCGCAATCTTCTCGGCCAATGCCTGAGCGATGATCTGCCGGTCAAAAGGGTCGCGGTGATGAATCGGCACTTCAAACAATCGCAGGGCGTGCTCGATCGTATAACTCATGATGCGAATATCCAAGTCTTGAATCGAATGACGGGTAGTATCGGCAGAGAGTTTCAGCTTGCCCAAAGCCGCCTTAATGGCAATCTCGGTGATGGAGATGGCGCTTAATTCGAGGATGTTTTCAGCGCTTTGCAAAGCGGAATTTGCTCGTTTGCTGAGCCGCTCGGGCGCTTCGACCGCGTAGATAAAGGTCGCGGTGTCGAGCAGCAGGCGCACTTATCC
>JBEKXC010000201.1:0-8161 GCA_049512435.1 Terriglobales bacterium
CTCGGTGCGCGCATCCAGCAGCATCTGAATTGCCTGCCGCGTAAATTCGCGGTCGGCTCCGTAGTCGGCGGCAAAGTTGGCGACGACGGCCAGCGTGTAGGTATCTACCTTGGCGGCCATGTGTTTTTCGACAAACTGTTTCGCCTTTTCGACCGCCGGCCCCTGGTAGCCGGTGTCTTTGAGCGCCCAGGCCAGGTAGGCAGTAATCCGCAGCACGTCGGAGTTGTAGCGATTGGTTGCGCCTTCATTGATGAATTGCGTGTCCGGCTTCCAACTCCCGTCTTCCAGTTGCTGGCTCGCCAGCCACTGCTGGGTTCGCGAGATGAGCTTCACGTCCACGTCGTGGACTCTCGACATGTCATAGAACTCCATCAGGCCGTAAGCAGTGAGGATCTTATTGGCCGGCGCATTTCCGAACCACGAGAAGCCGCCTCCTGGAACTTCGAACGTGAGCAGACGCTGATAGCCATTTGCGATAAATCCTTCGGCCTTTGCGTGCACCTCCGGAGTCAGCTTTTTGGTGCGCTTCATGTAATCAAGCGCCAGCACATTCGGATAAGTGCTCGACGAGGTTTGTTCGAAGCACCCACCCGGCATGCGCAGAATGGCATCCATCCCTTCCACAACCTGGCTCATAGGACCAGGATAAAGCCGCACAAAAATCTTGCTGGCTTCGGGGATGGAGGCCGCTGGAAAAGCGAGTTCGTGTTGCACTGTATTTTCCAGGCGGCCGTTAAAGACGAGGCTTTGTTCTCGGCCATTGGGAATGACTTCGATTTCCCGGACCACGATGTCGGCGCGGCCGTTGTCGGCGCGATTCGAACCGTCCTGCATGCGCGCTGCGAGCGTCAGTTTGAACTTCCCAATGCGCCGGGCTTCGAGCGTGAACTGCGAACTGCCGACCCGAGCCGAATCGACCCCGACGGATTTCTCACCGGAGTCGTCGACCAGCGAAAACCAATCGTCGGACTGAAGTTTCAAGTTCACATCGCCGCGAGAATCCGAATAGTTGTAGATAGCCACCGGAATCGAAACACGGTCGCCCTGCGTGAGCGTGACTGGCAGATCGAGATCGACGAAGAAATCCTGAAAAACCTTCAGGCTCGAGGTTGACGTGCCGAGCGCTCCCTGTTGCGTGGAGGCAATCATGGCCATGCGCCACGTCGTAATGGAGTCGGCCATCGGAATCACGATGCTGGCGCGTCCGTCCTTGTCAGTGATGATTTCGGGATTGATGTAGAGCGCTTCAGGAAAATAAGAGCGCACATGCGCGGCGGGCGGTCCGGTGCTCTCCTTGGCGAGAACTGTGCTGTTACGGTCTTTTTTCAAAGCGGCAAAATTTTCAAGCCGATCAAAGTTGCGCTCATTGAGTGGGAGGTTTGCAACCTGCTGCCCCGTAATCAAACCGCCAATCACGCCTCCAGCTGCGCCGCCGGGTACACCCGCAACCTCCGCATTCATGGTTTCAACCTGCACCGCCCCCGCACTAACCTCAACCGCTTCATTGACTGAACCTACCGACAACACTGCGGAGAGCACGGCCCTGTCGCGCACCTCAAGCGTGAGTGCCACAGCCGCCGTCTTGAATCCCTGCTGCGTTACCTGGATTACGTGATCACCCTCTGGCAGGCCGGAAAAACTGAATCGACCAGACGCGTCGCAGGTCGCGGAACGGATCTTCCCGCTGCCGCCGCTGCGCACCTCGACATTGGCCCCAGCCACAACGGCGCCAGTTGGATCGGTCACGGTTCCCACGATCTCCGCCCGGCCATTCAACGGGCCTCGGTCATGTTCAATGTTGACGTTAATCCTGGTTGACTCCGGTCCGGGCGGGCCCGCAATCCATTTGCGCTGAAAAAGCAAAACAGCCTGCAGATCATCCGTCGTGTTCCATTGGCCGTCTGGCCCCGCGCTTCGCATCAGGTAATAATTCTTCGACGCATCCCAGCGCGCCCGTTCAAATGTGAGACCGTGACCCCAGGGATCACGGAACTTCGCATCGCCCGACTGCGCCAGCTTCGCGTAAACGACCGTCGGATCACCGGCTTTTGGGTTCTTCTCATAAGCCTGGCTAAGCTCATTCGCTAACCGGTTTGCCTGCTTTTGAAACTGTTGCTGGTAGCGTTGCCAATAATCGGTGTACTTCGTCATCGGCACATCCTTGCCGAATTTTGTCTCAAATTTGTTCGGAGTCACGATCTCGGTTGCCGAGAATAGCGCGCGCGCAGCCCGGTCTCTCTGGTCGGCATGCGACTTCTCAGCCGGTTCGACAACATCCGGCATGCCGATCGAGTGGATTTCATAACGTGGCTTCATTACCTCCTGCTCCAGATAAAAGAAGACTTTGGCAAAGCCGGGCTGTTTTTCAGCCAGAGCAAACACGGCCTCATCCACCACCTGCAATCCCAGCGCAGCGTGGACGCCCTCACCATGCGAGTTGGTCACGCGAAACTTGATGCGCGCGTCGCCACCTGGCTTGTAAACCGTGGCATCCGCGGCCGTCTCAATTTTCAGTTCATTGGCCGGCTGCACAAAGATCAGCCGGTGATCGCCGACCGGACGCGCGTCTCTGCCGAAGAGATACGCGCTGATGTCAACCGTTCCCGCCATCTCAGGCGTGGCCGTAAGCGAAAGTTCCGCTTGGCCATTTTCAAGATCGAGGTCGCGGGTGAGCACCGTTTGGCCTTCCTTCACAATGTCCACGTACGCCGCCCCGCGCGCCTTAGTGGAAAATACCTTCAGTCGAATGCGCTCGCCGGTACGATAGACAGCACGTTCGGTGCGTAGAAGAATCTGATCTTCACCTTCGCGGGCCTCTAATTCCACTTTGCTCGACGCTTGATTTCCTTCCTGATCCTTGGCTTCAATCTTCAACGCCTCCTTGCCTTCCTTTGCCCTGATCGCGATTACGGCAATCCCGCCATCATCGGTCGACGCATGTTGATCCTCATTCCATGAGGAGCGAACCGTCACGTCAGCCTTCGCCGGAGTTCCGTCTGGATAGGAAGTCAGAATGAAAACTTCGTTCTCCAGATTAGGGACGAGTGTGCCGCCCTCGGGAATCGCAGTGATCAGAAGCGGCGAATCGCTCACCGTGATCGGCTGGCCACGAGTCTCCGAATGACCAGCAGAGTCTTTCACCGTCGCCTCAATCAATACCCGAGCCGCGCCATGGTTGAGAGGGCGTCCGGCAAAGTATTTTGGCAAGGTGAGGTCGAAATGATACGAGCCCTCGGAATCCGTCTTGCCCGCGGCCGACGCGGCCTCAAACTGCGAGACATCCATCGCCGACGCCTTCATGCTCAGTTCGGCGTGGTCCACCGGCTTTCCGAAAAAGTAGTTGGCCCGCACTGTGCCCGTAACATGATCGCCCGGTTGATAACCGCGCTTCTGTTTCTTGCCGTTTTTCGCGTCTGATAATTCGACGGCTACCTTGAATTTCGGCAGAACGTAGCGTTCCACGTTGAGCGCGATCTCAGCCGTATTGGTAGGTGCGTCGGCATCCCCCATTAGCGCGCGCAGATGATAGGTCCCCAGGTTGACCTCGTCGGCAAGGCCAAATTCAGCCGACGCCACTCCGAACTGGTCGGTCGCGGTCGCTTTCTTGAAAACTTTGTTACCGCGAGAATCTTCGACTTCAAACGTCAGAGTACGCTTCGCCGCCGCCTGATGATCCGAGCGGTCAAGCGCGAGCGCCCTCACATGGATCGTCTGGCCCGGCTGGTAGAGTGGCTTCTCCGTAGTAAGAAGAATGGAGACCTTGTCCTCCAGGCGTACGTCCTGTGTAAATTCGGTCGACCCGATCGGCGTGTCGGCAAAATAGCGCAGCCGGTAACTCCCAATCACACCGGCAGGAAAGCGAAACTGCGCTTCCGTAGTTCCATGGTGATTCAAACGCCCCGAGAAAAGAACGCGCGGTTTGCCATCCGCCGGTTTGTCGTCCGCGTCCAGCAATTCGATCTGAACCGAATCCTGGCCGGATATCGCCTCATCCTTGGTATCCGTAACAATCACGCGCACCGCCGCCTGACCGCCGGCGATATAAGACTGTTGCCCCAAAATATGAATTACCGGCCGGCTCAGGATCTGGGAGATTGATTCCGTTCCTTCGAGATCGGGCTTTGTAGAGTCGTCATATTCGAAACGGTACCGAACTCGATGCCACACTAGATCCTCAATGGCCAGGGGCGTTTCCAGTCCCACCTCACTCTGCAACTGCCCCTGTCGGGCCGTGATTTTTAGATGCTGCTCAGCGTGCCCGATGGCCTGATCTTCCGGATTCAAGACCTCCACGGTGAATCGTCCTGCTCCTGCATGTAGGGCTTGGTAAGGAATGGTGAACCGCAACCTGCCTTGCGAATAGGTCGCAACCGGGGAGGACACATGAGAAGCTGCCTGAAACGGTTGCTGGAAAACGAATCCGAACGTTGTAAGAAATGCAGCGACAAGCAGAAGTGTGAATCTGATCAGCGTCTGGTGCGTTTTGCCATAAACCATGGAGTCCTCCGAGACACTTTTATGTGCCAATACTGCGAGAGCCTGAAACAGCCGAGGCAACACGCGTCCCCCTTGCGGTAAGGGGCGGATGGCGCGCGCCGCGCTTTGTTCGCTCAATCGGAGTTCGCGCCTGATTGGGAGTCTTGCAGAATATTTTTTGAAGGTTTTTTGGGAAGTTACTGCTGATGCCAGTGCGCCCCATCTTTACTGGTCCAAACCGTGCCGGCGTCCGTAGTCAGCAGGAAGACTGCCGCCTCGCTCGCCTTTCCCGAGGTCTCGTTCGGCTTCGGTGGAGCTTCACTCGAGTGGGCTGGCGTTAACTCGATGCGGACTGCCTTGCCCGTCCATTGCGGATTGATCTTTTTCCACTTCTTGCCCCCACTCCGGCTCAGGAAGAGATTGCCCGCGTTATCGAGAGAAATAAACCGCTTGCCGTGCGATACACTCGCCGTAACCGGGAGGCCGGACGGTACCCCAACAGCCCGGCCCGCGTTGGGCATTTCTGCAACGACCTGGCCCGCAATGACCTGGCCCACATTGGCCGATTCAGTTTCGACCTGTACTGCGGCACTCGCTGTCTCCACCGTCACCTGTTCTGACGCTGCCCCCGGCTCAAGCACCGGCTGCAGCATGGCAAGTTGGCTCGGATTCAACTCGATCGATTGTTTGCTTGTCTTGAAGCCACTTGCCGTCGCAGTTAACTCGTACCGTCCAGCCGGTAGCTCTGTCAGATGGAAGCTGCCATCCACGCCGGTCGTCGTCTCCCGCGTCGTGCCGCTCGCATCGCGTAGCATAACCGCCGCTCCCGCAACGATAGCGCCGCTTCGGTCCGTGATGTGGCCGGAGACTTCGGCGAGCGTCTTGTCATGCCCGCTCGCTTGCTCAATCATCAATCCACCCAGGTCTTTTTCCTTGGCTAAACTATATTGTGATGCTGCGGCTTTTGCGGGTTCGGGCGTCGAGAGTTGCTGCAAATTCGAGAAATTCCGGCCATTCAACGGCAATTCGGACGAGATTCCGCCAATCACACCGCCCGCAGATCCCCCCGCATGGGCGACCGGAACGTTGGCAGAAAGATTGGCCCTAGTTGTCTCGGGAGCAGCAACTTTTGCCGCCGCTTGCCCGCTTGATTCAGGCAAATTCAAGGATTTAGGCAAACTCAAGTTCTCTTGCCTTGAACGATTGGTCGCCGGCGCGAAGCTTCTTGGTGTTCCGGATCGCTGATCCATCTCTGAGTCGGCGCTCGGCGCAACCGTCGTTTTCGGGAGAACCTCGGGTTTTCGTAAACTTGCAACCTGTTGCGGGTTCCGAAGAGCGCCGTCACGGGGCCAAATATGGACCAGGACCGCGACCAGTCCGCACGCAAGCGCCGCGGCGGGCAGTCCGACCGGCAAGAGCCGCCCCCAGATCCATCCTTTCACTGGTGTTCTCCCAGCTGGTTGTGTCTCCTCCTGCGGTTGCATGAGAAACACAGCCTTCCGGCACTCCGCGCATTCGGCCAAGTGCAACAGCATCCGCTCCTGTTCCCGCGAGGTAGCTGCGCCCTCGACGAACACACTGAGCTGGTCAGCGTCGGGATGTATCCCGGTTTGGAATTCTTGGTTCACTCTTGTCGTTCCTTATTAGAGTTCGGGTCGCCGTTCGATTCTTGCAGCAACTTACGCAGATTGATATCCACATCCCTGGGATCGGTCCCAAGCGCTTCCTCGGCCGCGCGCCGGCTCAGTCCCCCTGCTCGAAGCGTCCGCAGCAGCTCTTTTCGCAGATGTTCGGTTGCGCGCTTCAGTTTGCGGCTCACCGTCGCTTCATGAACTCGGAGAACGCGGCTGATCTCGTGCAGGGTATGCTGGTCCAGGTAGTAGGCGGAAAGCACGAAGCGCTCTTCCGCGGAAGCCGCGCTCAGGGTCATCTTGATCGCCACCCGCAAATCCTCTAATTGTTTGAGCTCAATCCGCTCGGAAACACGCGCCGCTGGTTCTATCTCACCTAGCTCAGTTTCCCGACCGGTCTTCCTGTACTGGTTCACGCGGCGTTGCGCCAGGATCGCTCGCAGCCATCCCATCAGCGATCCTCGCCCCGAGTATCGGAGTAGTGGAGACCAGCGCTTGCCTTCGCGTTCCGTCAGCCCAAACAGCTCAGAGTAAAGCGCGCTCGCCAATTCTTCGCCCAACGCCGCCGATCCTGTCATCTCCACAGCAGCTCTGGTCAGCTGTTCCCGATATTGCGCTAGAAAGCGCCGCCATGCCGACTCCCGTCCCAGTGCGCATCCGCGCGCCATGGCAAGCTCCTCCAGGTGCAGAGCCCGCCAGAATATTTCTCGCTGCCGCTCGTTGGCCTGCTTCCCTGGGTCGAGACCGAAATTGTCCTTAGTTCCTATCGTTTCAAGGGCCTCGGCAAACTCCGCCTTGCTTAACTCGACCATTTCAGCACTGGCCGCCCGCCAAAGCTCTTCGCCGAGCATTTCGGGCAAGAGTCGACCCTCCGGCCCGAGCTCCATCTCGACCGCGATTCCTTTCGCTACCGATGTGGTGCGATCTTCTGCCCCCAAAGGTTCTGTTTGAGTAATGTTGGCAGGCGGAATATCCACGCCCGCCCATTAAATCACATCGTCCAGTGGTGGCCCATTCCTTGCCTTTCCCGCCGCGGACAGCGCGTTTCTGACCAGCACCAGTCTCGAAAAGTATCAGACGGTGAAACGCCGTTTTTGTGACGCGGACCACGGACACAAATAAGTGCCGACGAATCAGGCCAGAGAAGGGCACAGGAATCCCGACAAACGCCTTTGTGGCCATCGAACTTCGACTTCTGTCAATTGGCCGGAAACGGGCTTGGAGGAGATCACTGGCAATCTCCCACAAGAGGACTTCTGGCTAACGTCTTGAGAGTCCGTCGTCGGGCATAACTTCCAGTTTACCCGTCATCCGCTCAGGAACAGGCAGCCATGCGAATGACTCGCTTGGCTTTCGACAGCTTGCCCCAGTGTCGGCGGCATCTCACGCGGGCTCCGCCGCGCTCTTCCGCAAGTTACGCGAATGGGACCGTCAGAACTCGCACGATGTGGCTCAAGAAACAGGTCGTGGACGTATCGAAACAAAAGGGTGACCCCTATGCGGCGTTTTGCAATTGGTGCGGTGGGATGCACTTTCACTCGAAGAATCTGCTACCATGACCGTTCGGTGAGGTTGTCATGCCCCAATACGTGATCGAGCGCGAGATCCCCGGCGCAGGTAATTTAACCGATGCGGAGCTGCAGGCAGTTGCCAGAAAGTCGGTCGGCGTGTTGAAAGAATTGGGACCAGACATCAAGTGGCTCCACTCCTACGTCACCGGCGATAAAGTCTATTGTGTGTACCTGGCGCCAGATGAGGAAACGATTCGCGAACACGCACGCCGCGGAGGTTTTCCGGCAAATCGCATCTCGGCAGTGCGCCGCATGATCGATCCCGACACCGCGAACTGATTTAAGGCGAGTTTCGCGTCTGACGGCCGGATTCCGCGTCGCAATTCAGCGCCTCCTGGATGGCTTGCTCGACCGGCATCGCCCAACCTTCTATCCACGCCGTCAGACCCGCAGCATTGCCGAGCGTTCGGCGCGCAAATTCCAGGGCCCTTTCCAGCCTGGGTTGCTCGGTGGGCGTGAGCGGAACGCCCAACCTTTGGCGCA
>JBEKXC010000202.1:0-8158 GCA_049512435.1 Terriglobales bacterium
GCGGGTTTGACGATGGTGGTGTCGTGCATCTCAATCAGCCCGGTGCCTGCCATCGCTTGCAGTTTGGGTAGTAGCTCCTCTACCTTCTCCGCGGTTTCGATGAATTCGATCTTGACAGGAAGATGAACTGCCAGGTCCACGAGGCTGGTCGTGTGAAGATGATGATCTGCTCCGAATCCGGCGATGCCGCGCGTCACCGTCGCGCCTGACACGCGATGGAAGAAGAGAAAATCCAGAATCGCAGCATAGGCGGAGCTCCCGTGGTACTGCTGGTCCTCAGCCACGTAAATGCCGACCTTCTTACCTGGCCCCGCTTTGAGCATGTTGTCCTCCTGAAATTAGAACTCTCTCTGACTAACTATAGATTCTGCCACGTGGACCGGCAGTCCGCCCCTCTCATGCACGCCATGTTTCAGCTGTTTCAAGAAAGGCTTCGAGTTCCTGGCAAGTTCGGTCGTGTGGGTGGAAACTTTCACGAGATTGCCCTCCCTGCCATCATGCCTCCCCATACTGCAACAAAGCCGACCGTCACGCTCAGCGCCACGTAGAGCAGTCCAAGCCCGATCTGGCCATCCTGGATCGACCGGAGCGTCTCAAACTCGAAGCTGGAGAACGTCGTGTAGCCCCCGATGAAGCCGATTGGGATGAGATATCGCCAGTTGGGACTCCACTGAGTTCTCGCCGTCAACAACGCAAAGACCAAGCCAATCAGAAACGAACCCGTGATGTTGATCACGAACGTTCCATAGGGAAAACGAGTTCCCATCCTGCTGCCGATGTAGCTGCCAAGCCAAAAGCGCAGAACCGACCCCAGACAGCCTCCAATGCCAACCATCACGTATTTCAGCAAGTCGTCCTGTTTCCTTTCTCGAGCCGTTGTGGCAGGTTTTCTCCGTCCCCGCGAGTCACGTAATGATCCAGCTGTCTCACCAGGCCTTTCAATTCTCCGGCAATGCGGTTCAATTCAACCGCGGCCTCGGGCGTTACTTCCCCATAGCCGCACATGTACTCAGGCTTCAATTCCTCAACCGCGATGTTTACGAACGTAAGGGTCGAGTGAAGCGAGCGTGAGACCGGAATGTCAGCCGCTGGACGTTCAATATTTTGGCCATCCAGCACGCGAACCAATTGTGCCCGGATGCAACTGATGTAGTCTTCGATGACGCACCGTTGAGCAGAGGTTATGTCGGGAGCGTACTGCGGGAACGCCAGCTTTGACGCAGAAACGTTGAGCGCGCTCTCCATGTCGGCTAGCAGCTTGTCGATGTAGCGGCAGGTCACACTCAGACGCCGCTCCTGATTCGAATTGAGCGAATTTGCCGATTCTTCGGGCATCGATGCATCCGTTGCGCAGCTCTGCATACGCACAGGTCGTGTGCAGATGCGCAAGGTTACCGGAAATTTCCTGGATTGAGGAGGAACGTGGCGAGCGCAACAACCACACGAACCCCTACCAAGAAACTTCCTTCTTCGTAGGAGTCATCTGCCCGTGGGGCGGTTAAAGGCGAACTCCAACACCTGCGGTGATTATGGCTAAGAGCAAGGGGTGAAGTCAATTTCAAACTCCGTCCGAGGGCGAGGAGGAGGGTTGATTGAGGTTCTACAAATGAGAAGATTTCTTAACGCTTTCCGACTGGATCCCAGTTCATGCGGAAATCGATGTACAGCGGCGTAATCTTGATATGTTCATCGGAACGATACTTGGGATAGCCCGCCATCTCCAGCATAGCCAGGATGGCACCGGGATTGCCGCCGCTAAACTCCAATACTTTCTCCAGGAACTCTCGCATGTTTTGCGCCGAGAGTCCCTTCCTCTTCACGACTTCACCAGCGAACTGCTCGGCGCCCTCGGGTGCGAAATTGCGAATCTCACACTTCTCCGAGCGGTCGGAATAAAACGGCTGGAGGAATCCGACGTCTTCCATGTGACAAGACCGGGCGATCGCCATCACGGGCGTCAATCCCCAGCCCATGATTTCGCGAACTGCTGCGGCCAGCGCGTATGAGGGGCGTTTCAGGTGGTCCAAAAGAATGCAGTATTTGCCTTCGAGGAGCGAGTCCATCACGATTCCCTTCAGGGCAACCGCTGATTTCGCTTTGATGGCCCCTTCGTTGCGAAATGCGGCAACCGCGCGGACATTGTGCAATCGCAATAGATTCCGGGCCAAAGCCCGAAATATGGTCAGCGTGGTGGCCGCGTTTTCACAATAGAGCACATCGGAGAACTCCGGAAGAACGCTGCGCAAGAGAAGAGTCTTTCCCACTCCCGCAGGACCATGAATGAGGAAGGGTTTCCTCTTGGTCAGCCGGTCGCGAATGTTCCGCCTCTCCTCCTCACGACCGAAGATGAATTCTTCTTTCACGGTCTTGATTCCGCTGCTGCGATGATCGTAGATATCATGATCGCAGATATTCCGTCGATGGCGAGCGAATCGGCTGAATCAGGAGTGGTTTGCGCGCCCAAGCGAATCGCGACCGATCTATTCTGCGAGCGCTCAGGCAGTGACTCTTGCCTCGAGTGTTTTCATAACGTCCAGAATCATGTGCACGACCGCCTCATCGCCGATCGTAGTATTGATCATGGTGTGGTAAATGGCGCGGTCAGGCCATTCGACGTGGAAATACTTCTGGATGAAAGCGATGCGTTCCCGATCAACAGTATCCACCAGCTGTTCGGCTTCCTTCTCACTTTTGCCGCGAGCCAACAGGCGCCGCACTTTATCTTCCCTGGGAGCGTAAAGAAACACACGCAACGTGTCCTGGCGGTTCTTGAGAAACTGCTGCGACCCCCTTCCGACGATGACAGAGTTTCCGGTTTTCGCCGCGTGCTGAACGACTTGTTCGGTAAACTTCAAAATGCATTCGCTGTCGACCAGCTTGAGCTTGTGCGCATTGAGGCTTCCTTCATAACTCCCGCGCAAAAAGGATTTGAAAAGCCGGTAGTACAGGGGATCCGTCCGTTCCTCTCGACCCTCGACGACTGCCTTCGGACAGTCAGCAAGCCGCGCGATCTCCTCCGTCAGCAACTGATCCCACAGCTTCCAGCCCAGCCGCTTCGCAACCAGTTGAGCGATTTCGCCGCCGCCGCTTCCGTACTCGCGTTCAATGGTGACGATTTTGATCATCTGCGTCGAAATAACCTGCGTCTTACACTCAAACCTGGACCGCAAGAACGGGGCAGGGTCCCAACTGCAGCACCCGATAGGTTGTCGAACCAAACACCGCCAGATCCACGGCGCCACGGCCACGCACTCCCATCGCCACCAGGTCGATTTGCGCTTCCAGGGCGAGCTGAATGATTTGCCGGTATGGCTTTCCGATGCGCACCGCGGTCTTAGTCTTGAGTGTCTTGCGTTCCTCCGGTGGAATCAGTTTATTGAGTCTCTCCGTCGCCGCTGCTATGGCTTCTTCTGTCTTGGCCTTGCTTGGGACCTCCTCCAATACATGCAGCAGGGTGAGTTCGCCGTCGTACTCCGCTGTCGCAGAGATCGCATAACTCAAAGCCCGCTCTGAACCCTCGGAGAAATCCGTACAGAAAAGAACTCGGCTCAAGTGGTGCCCCCGCTCTTTACCTGCGGCCGTATCTGTGGATACCGATTCCTGCGGCGGATTACATATTGCCAGCACCGGGCAGGGAGCCCTGCGCATCACTCGGTTGGTCACCGATCCCATCACCAGCCGGTCATACCCTCGTCGGCCGTGTGTCCCCATGACGATCAAGTCCGCTTTATGCTCTTGCGCAAACGACAAAATGCAGTCCGGGGCGGTTCCCTGGTGCACCACCAGTTCTGGCTGAATTTCATTGTGGGTGTGCTTCTTCACGAATTCCTTTAATTGCTCCTTGCCACCTTCGCCAAGCACCCGGCAGAATTCCATATAGTCTCCCGCGGAGGCAGCATAGTCGGCGAAAGGATATCGCGATAGCTCTACGATATGCTGTGCCACCAGCTTGGCGCGATAGTGCTCGGCCAGCGATAACGCATAGCGATACGCCCTTATCGAAAACTCCGAGAAATCAATGGGACAAAGGATGAGTTTAATTTCCAGCATGACCGCGTCTCTGACTCTTGTTGTCTCCTGCATTACACCAGATTGATGAATTATTCCGCTACCCTTACTCCACCACCACCTGGATCATTCTTCTTCAAAACGAAAGCCAGACAGAACATGATTGCCGCGCCCACGGAAAGAACCATGAAGGTATCGATGTATGCGAGGCTTGCCGCCTGCGCTTGCAGGGCTTGGTAAATCCTAGCGTACGCCGTTATCTGCGCCTCGTGCCTGCCCACGCCAGAGTTTGCCAGGTGCTGAGCCAAACCGTTTGCCGAATTCATGAAATTAGGATTGTCAACCCGTACATTCTGCACCAGCCTTGCTTGATGGAATTGCGAGCGCCGCGCAATCAAAGTAGTGACTAAGGACGTTCCCACGCTGCTTCCCATATTGCGCATGAAGTTGACGATTCCGGCGACCGCGTTGTTCTTCTCCGGCGCAATTCCGATGTAAGCCACCAGCGTGATCGGCACGAACAGGAACCCCAAACCAATCACCTGGGTGATGCGCAGCCACACGGCGGCACTGAAGCTGATCTGCAAGTCAATCCGCTTGGTGGAATAGAACATCGCGATAGACAAGGCTAGCCAGCCGAAGGCGATCAGGTAGCGCGCCTGGATCTTGGTCGTCAGTTGGCCCATGATGGGCATCTCAAACAGCAAAACCAGACCTCCCGCTGAAAGAGCGAGCCCAGCCAGTTGGGAGGTGTAGCCCACGAGCGTTTGGAGGAACTGCGGCATCAGGACCAGGCTGCTGAATAACAAGATTCCCAGCGTGAACATCATCAGGCTCGCACTCGCGAAGTTAAAGCTCTTGAACATGTGGACGTCGATGATTGGCGCCTTTTGATACCACTCCCAGATCACCAGCGAAATCAGGCATACGGTCGCGACGACGATTAAAGTCGTGATGAAGCGCGACCCGAACCAATCATCTTCCTGGCCCTTGTCGAGCAGCACCTGCAACGCCCCAATACCCAGAGTTAGCAGAGCGATGCCAATGTAGTCCAACTTGACCCCAGCCGACTTGAGCCGGCTTAAATAAGGAGGATCTTCGACAAAGCGCCGCACCAGAAACCATGTCGCCAAGCCGACCGGGAGATTGATGAAAAAAATCCACCGCCAGGAATAGTTGAAGGTAATCCATCCACCCAGGGTTGGGCCGATCGTGGGCGCCATGATGGCCGTAATGCCATACAGCGCAAACGCCAGGCCTCGCTGTTGTGGGGGAAAGGTGTCCGCCAGAATGGCCTGGGCCATCGGCTGCAACCCGCCGCCGCCCACGCCTTGCAACACCCGGAAGAGGAGAAGAAACCCGAGACTCGGCGCTATGCCGCAAAGCAAAGAACTTACGGTAAAGATAGCCAGGCAGGACATGAAGAAGCGCTTGCGTCCGAAGGCGCCGGCGAGCCAGCCGCTGATCGGCAGAATGATGGCATTCGAGACCAGATAAGAAGTCAACACCCACGTACTTTGATCGTTGCTCGCGCCCAGATTCCCGGCCATATACGGCAGGGCCACGTTCGCGATGCTGGTGTCGAGGACCTCCATGAAGGCGGCCAGCGCCACGACAACGGCAATCAGCCAAGGATTGTACTTAGGCCGCCAAACTGCCTGGTCGAGGGTGAGCGCAGCGGAACTCATTTTGCGGAACTCATTTTGCGCAAATCATTGGGCGTAACTCATGAACGGAACTCATTGCAGGTAAACGTCGGGCACCACGTTCATGCCGGGTCGAAGCCGGCGATCCTTGTTTTCGCCCGCATCGAGAACGATCTTTACTGGAATCCGCTGGACAATTTTCACGTAGTTTCCGGTGGCATTCTCCGGCGGAAGTAAACTGAATAGTGGGCCCGTTGCTCCTGCAATGCTGTCCACATGGCCCTTGAGCGTGCGCCCGCTCGAGTCAATATGGATTTCCGCTTTCTGTCCAACGCGCATGTGCCTGAGCTGCGTCTCCTTAAAATTGGCGGTGACCCACACTTCATCAAGTGGCACCACGGTGAGGAGTTGCTGTCCGTCTTGAACATTCATCCCAACCACCACCGTCTTATTTACTTCACCTGTGACCGGAGCGACGATCTTCGTATATCCGAGATTCAGTTGGGCCTGCTCAAGTAGCGCGCGCTTTTGTTCAACATCCGCGACCGCAGCTCGCGCGCGTGCTTGGGTTGACGACACCTGCTGCGGCCCGGTCTTCGCGTATTGATGATTCGCATCGGCTTGCGTCAGGCGACTCCGGGCCTGCTGGACGAATTGCTGCGCTGCGGACTCACTGGCGCGGGCGGCCGCTACTGTCGCGGTGCTCGATTTAGCCGTGGCCAATGCTTGATCGTAGATTTGCTGCGATACTTCCCGCTTGTCGACCAGTAACTTGTAGCGCTGGAGATCGTCTTGCGCTTTCACATCGTTCGCCTCGGCCGACTCCACCTGGGCATGAGCGGCGGTCAGCTGCCTTTCGGCGGCGATGATTCCGGCGTTAGCGTCTTCGATGCCGGATGCAGTGAACCTCAGTTGGCTTGAACTATTCACTGAAGATATCGGAACTGTGATATTCAGCGATTGCGCCGTCGCTTCGGCATTGGTGAGATTCGCTTGCGCCTGCGCAACCGCAACTTCATAGTCCTTCGGGTCGATCTCCACCAGCACCGTGCCTTTTTCCACCCACTGGTTGTCCTCGACGTTGACCTTTACCACGTAGCCGGAAACACGAGCGCTGACCGGATAGAGGTGAACATCCGCCTGTGCGTCGTCGGTCGATTCATAGCTGCTGAGGTAGCGCCACAAGAACACGCCCCCGACAATCACCACCACGATGACGGCCAGAATCGCGACGTTTCTGCGGCGATTGGGATTCCGTCGCGCCGGCGGAGTATAGTCCCGACTCGTCAAGGGCGATGCATCGACCGGGGATTCTTTGCCTGCGTCAGGCGCCGACCGGGGTGGGTTTTCTTCCGCCATGTTCATTTTCCTTTGAAATATTCTCTGACGCCCGCCTCAGCGATGCCCAGAGCGCGAACCAGGGAAATTTTTGCATAATTATAGTTGTAGAGACTCGAGATGTACTGTTCGTGCGCGCTCGCGACCAGCTCTTGCGACTGCACTACTTCCACGGTATCGGTGACACCTGCGCTGAAACGATCGCGCGATTGGGTCAGCGTCTGTTCCGCCAAATCAATGTTGCTGCGCGCCACATTCACTTGCTCCGCCGACGACTGCAGGTTCAGCAACGCCGCGCGCACGTCGGAGTCGATCTGCGCTCGCAGATTGTCCAGGCGCTCACGGCTCTGCTCGAGTCTGGCGTCGGCCTGCAAAACGTCACCGTGAACGCTGCCACCCTGAAAGATGGGAATCGTCAGCGTTCCCCGCACGTCGGCGACTGGCGTTGCCGTGGAGGGATGCGACCCTCCCAACCCATAATCCGCGTTCAGGGCGAGCGACGGGAGATAGCCGCCCAGCGCCGCTTTACGGGAAAATTCCGCCGCGCGTACGTCGGTCATAGCCGCCTGGTAATCGGAACGCGAAGCATAGGCGCGTTTCAGAGCCTCATCGACGGTAATGTCTTCGACCGGCTGGTATGGCGATTTGTCGGTGAATTCGAATTCCTGCCCGGGAGCCAAACCGATCACGCGCGCCACGGTCAGCTTCTGGATGGCGAAGTTGTTCTTCGCCTGGATCAACTGCTGCTGCCGGGTCTGGAGCTCGACCTTGGCGCGTAGGCCGTCGATGTCCGGCGACGTGCCGGCATTCACCTGGTCCGCAGCCTGATCGTAGACCGCCTGCGCCGTCTTGACCTGCGCTTCTGCCGTTTCAATGCGGGCTTCGTCGGCGATTGCCTGCAAATAGGTATAGCCCACGGCCAGCACCACCAGATCGCGCGCATCCTTGAAGGTGTAGCTGGCGGATTTCAAACTCTGGTTAGCCGCGCGGGTAGCGTTGATTGACTTCCAATCGAACAGGGTTTGGGTCGCAGAGGCACGCGCGTCAAAGTAAGAAAAGGGGCCAACCGATGGCGAAATATGCAAAAAGCTAGCGAGACCGGCAAAGCCGAGCTCATCCACATTAAGCTTCGACTCCGCCACATAAGGCGCCGCCGTCACGTGCGG
>JBEKXC010000203.1:0-8121 GCA_049512435.1 Terriglobales bacterium
AACGGCGTCGCCGCCGGAAACACGGTGTCAATATGCGCGCTCAACGCCACGAAGCGGTTGCCGTATCCGGGACGAATGCCGAACACATTGCCCACCTCATCCACTTGGACGTCGGTGAGCCCCAGTTCGCGAAAACGGTCGGCCAGCCAGGCGCCGCGCACGGCCTCGCCGAACGGAGGCGCGGCCAGCCGCGTGGCCTCCATCTGCCAAAGCGCAAACTGCGCTTCCTGCGAACGAAACCGTTCGAAGGCGGCACGCACTTGCGGCGATCCGGCGAGCCGCGCCACTTCCTCCTGCACCGGGGGATACGAATCAGAAACTGCCACTGGCGGAATTGGCTCCATCCTTTGCGCCTATCTTATAACGTAAAAGCGTGTGGAGACGGGGCTTTGCCCCGTCCGCCGCCGCTGCCAAACTCGCGTTCCAGAGTAACGATGCGAAACATCATGAACCTCCTTCCGTCGTATGGCGGCGCGACGGGCGCCCTCGCCCCCAGCAGTCGGGTGCCCGGCGAGGAGCGCCCGGCTCTCCCCTAGTGAACCACCATGCCTCCCGGCTTCGACTTCTTGATGAGGAAGACACACGGGATCAGACAAAAGATCACCATGCCCAGCACCCAGAAATTATCGATGTACGCCATCATCGTCGACTGCCGGATCACATTCGCCTGCATCATCGCATAAGCATGCTGCTGCGCGGAACTACCTCCGGCGCCGGGTCCGGAGCCCGAAAAAGTGCTCGTCATCCCACGCAGCATCGCCTGAAACTGCGGATTGGCGGCGCTCAGGTTTTCCCCCAGCCGGGACTGGTGAAACTGCGCCCGCCGAGCCAGGCCGGTGGTGACCAAAGAAATTCCCACGCTGCCTCCAATATTTCTGGCCAGGTTCATCAACCCCGATGCGGCATTATTCTTGTCGCGCGGCAAGAACGCATACGCAGCCGTGTTAATGGGCACGAACAGGAATGCCATCCCGATCGCCTGATAGACGCGCGCCATCATCATGGTGCGGAAATCCACGGCCAGGTCGAAGGTCGTCATATGAAACAGCGAAAACGAGAGCATCGACAAACCGAACATCATCAGATACCGCGGGCTGTAGCGAGAAAGCAGAAACCCGACCAAAGGCATGGCCAGCATGATCGTGAAACCACCCGGCATGAGCGCCATCCCGGACCGTTCGGCCGTGTAGCCGAGCAGCGTCTGCATGAACAGCGGCAACAGCAGCGTGCTGCCCAAGAGGGCAAACCCCAGCATGAACATCAGGAAATTCGCGGCGGCGAAAGTGCGCTCGCGAAATAAGTGCAGATCGATGATGGGGTCTTTGTGGTGCCACTCCCAGAAAATGACGAAGATCAGCGACGCGGCTGAAATCACCGACAACCATACGATGAAGTGCGATTCGAACCAGTCGTCACGCTGCCCTTTGTCGAGGATCACTTGCAGGGTTCCGAGACCGAGCGCGACGAAACCCAGTCCGGTGTAGTCAATCCGAGTTTCACTCAACTTGCGCCGCTTGAAGTAGGGAGGATCCTGAATCAGCCGCGACGTCAGCAAGAGCGAAAGAATCCCGACCGGAATATTGATAAAGAAAATCCAGCGCCACGTAAAATTGTCGGTGATGTAACCGCCAAGCGTAGGACCAATTGCCGGAGCCATCACCACCGCGATGCCATAGACGGCAAATGCCATGCCGCGCTTGGCGGGAGCGAACGTATCCGCCAGGATAGCCTGCTCGCTCGGCTGCAAGCCGCCCCCGCCCGCGCCCTGAAGAACGCGGAAGAAAATGAGCATGCCGAGGTTGGGCGCAAGCCCGCATAGAAACGAACTGATCGTGAACAGCGCCACGCAACCCATGTAAAAATGCTTGCGGCCGACGATGGAAGAGAGCCAACCACTCAGCGGCAGGACGATGGCGTTCGAGACAAGATAGGAAGTAAGCACCCAGGTGCTCTCGTCCTGACCCGCGGAAAGACTGCCGGCGATATGGGGCAGCGCCACGTTGGCGATGCTTGTATCGAGCACCTCCATAAACGTAGCCAGCGTCACCGTGAGAGCAATGATCCACGGATTGACCGCCGGACGCCACGCGGCAGCCTCATTCATCGTGATCGAAGCAGCGCCCATTCGTATCTAAACCTCGGCTGAATCATTGAGTCATTTGGTCATTGAATCATTGAGCCATTGAAAACCAAGTCGTTGGTGATTCCATCATGCCTCAATGTCTAAATGATTCAATGTCTAAATGATTCAATGTTTCTATTTAATCCAGACCTTCGGCACCACCGACATTCCCGGACGGAGTTCATGGTTCTTGATCTCGCCCGCGTCGAACACGATCTTCACCGGTATGCGCTGTACTACTTTCACGTAGTTGCCCGTCGCGTTTTCGGGGGGCAGCAGGCTGAAGCGCTCTCCACTGGCGCCGGCGACGGAATCGACACGCCCTTTGTAGGTTTTCCCGGTCGCATCCACTTCAATGTCCACCGGCTGGCCCGGCTTAATTTTTTTGAGCTGCGTCTCCTTGAAGTTTGCCGTGACCCAGATGTTTGCTTCATCGAGCGGGATGATCATCATCATCACCTGTCCCGGCTGCAAGTTTTGACCAACCTCGACGGTGCGGTTGCTGACCGCTCCGCTGACTGGCGCAATCACTTTGGTGTACTGGAGGTTCAGTTCCGCCTGATCTAACTGCGCTTTCTTTTGATCGGCAATGGCCTGCGCAGATTGGGCGCGCGCCTCGATAACTCGCATCATGTGCGGCCGGTTGCCGGCGGTGCGAAGATCGGCGTTGGCCTGCTCCAGTTTGCTCTCTGCCTGTTTGATCTGTGCCGCATAAGCGTCCGCATTCGCGCGCGCCGCTTGCAGCGTGGCAGCGGCGGCCTGAGCGCTGTCGACCGCTTGATCGTATTGCTGCTGCGAGATCTCCTCCTTGTCGATCAGTTGTTTGTAGCGGAGAAGATCGTTCTGCGCTTTGGTATTGTTGGCTTCCGCCTCCGCGATCTGCGACTTGGCTGCTTCAAATTGTTGGCGGGCTGCGGCAATCCCAGCCTGCGCGCCGGAGACACCGCCTTCGGCGCCGCTCACCTGGCTGGAAGTGCTCACGTCGGTGATCGGAACATTAATCCCGGCGGCCGAAGCCTGGGCCTGCGCGTCGGCGTATTCCGCGCGCGCTTGCGCCACCGCAACTTCGTAGTCGGTCGGATCGATCTCCACCAGCACCGTTCCCTTTTCCACGTACTGGTTATCCTGCACGTTCAGCGTGATCACATGGCCGCTGACGCGCGCGCTCACCGCATTGACGTGGCCATCGATCTGCGCGTCGTCGGTCGCTTCGTAGCTTCCGAGGTAGCGCCACAGAAAGACTACCGCGACCAGAATCACCAGGCCGGCGAGAATAATTCCCCACTGGGTGCGGGGATTGCCGAAGAAGGCGGCACGCCGCTGATAGCGGGCTTCGCTGTCGGCCGGAGATTGGGACTGCGGCGCGCCAGTTTCCGGTTGCGGTTTAGGCTCGGCTACAACGCTGCTGGGTGATTCCATAGTTTGATTGCCTTACTAGTCCGTAGTGGAAGCCAGACTCTTATTTTTGGAAGTGAGATTCGTATCAGGGCATCGCTTTAGCGATGCCACAGCGTCCGAGTGAGAAGCCCCTTTAGGGGCTGCGCTTAGAATCATCTTCACAGACTGTCACCTTACTTCCCTTTCAAATATTCACGAACGCCCTCTTCGGCGCGCCCCAGGGCTCGGGCATAAGAAACCTTAGCCAGGTTGTGTTGGTAAAGGCTGGAGATGAAACTCTCGTGCGCCGTCGCCACCGCTTCCTGCGCCTGCACCACTTCGAGATTGTCCGTGACCCCGGCGGAGAAACGGTCCCGCGACTGGGCAAGCGCCTGCTCGGCAAGATTCACCGAACTCTGGGCGACTTCCACCTGGTCGGCGGACGACTTCAGGTCCAGCAAAGCGTTGCGGATATCCTGATCGATCTGACCGCGCACGTCCGCCATCTGCGCCTGCGCCTGCCGCAGGCTGGCCTCGGCCTTCAGAACGTCGCCATGAACCTTGCCGCCCTGAAAGATCGGAATGTTCAACGTACCCGTGAGCGCATAAGTCGGCAGCACATCGCCCGGAACCGCGCCGATCTCGCCCCAATTCGCCGCCACGTCAATGGTGGGAAAGTACCCGGCAGTGGCCGCGCTGCGCTCCAGTTGCGCAGCCGCCAGACGATCATGCGCCGCCTTGTAGTCGGAGCGGAAAGAATAGGCGCGCTGCAAGGCGGTTTCAAGATCGGGAATGGGAAAAGCCTGGTAAGGAGCTTTGTCCGCCAGTTCAAATTCCTGCCCGGGAGCGAGTCCAATCACACGTGCCAGCGAAATTTTCTGCTTGGCGAAATCATTGGTTGCCGCGATCAGTTGCTGCTGGCGCGTCTGATACTCCACCTGCGCCCGGAGCGTATCGATTGCCGGAGCGACGCCGGCCTGCTGTTGGGCAACCGCCTTGTCATAGAGTGCCTTCGCCGTCTCCACTTGTGCTCGCGCGGTTTCCACGCGAGCAGCCCCCGCAATCGCCAACAGGTAAGCATTGCCGGTCACGAGCACGACCAGATCGCGCGCGTCCTTCAGATTGAACTTGGCCACGTTTTCGCCGATCACCGAAGATCGGTATTTCTGGATTGACTTCCAGTCGAAGACGCGCTGCGTGGCCGAGGCGCGCGCGTCAAAGTAGGAGAAAGGCCCGATGACGCGAGGAAGAGTCACACCCGGAAACAGCGAGCCGCTAAACCCCAGCGCTTGCAGGCTCTCTTTCTGTCTCTCTTCCTGCACATCCGCGCTGACGTTCGGAAGCAGGTCGCTGAGCTGCTGCCATTTCTCTCCCCGCGCCTCGATGGTGTTGTACTCCGACAAAAGTCCGGCGAGATTCTGCCGCAAAGCTCGCTCGATCGCATCACTGAAGGTCAGTGGCAGGACTCCGGGCGTGGGCTTGGCTTCCGGCACACTGCCAAATACCGGATTCTGCGCCGAGGTCTCAACTTGCGAGATTTGAACTTGCGAGGTCTGCACGTGCGAGGTCTGCACTTGGGTCGAACCGTAAGAGGAACTCTGGCCGCACAGCGCCACCGGGAGGATGACGATTAACAGCATCGGCAGAACGTTTCCAACCGCGGACCATCTCTTCATGTAATTAACCAGTTAGTTAGATTCCAAAGAGTTAAATTCTACCCGACCTCATCCCGCAAAGCAACCCGCGCCCATGGAATGCAAGCCACGCAGCCCTTGCCAAGCGGAACGATCCCGGACGCCACTACATTTCAAGACCTCCATAGTTAGGCATTGGTTAAGCATTGGTTAAGCGTTTTGGACTCTTTTTGCCCAAGGTGAGATGCAAATTGTTGAGCCGCCGCGCCCTACAGCGCGGAGCCGCATTGCCGCCAACACGCACTGGTGACGGTGACCTTGGTCATCTTGTGTAACCCGCACCCAAAGTTCAATCTAAGGGTCGAGTCAAGCGCTTCCCTGCGGCCGGAACCGAGCGCGAGGCGAAGTCCTGCGTATGAGCAAGAACGAAGACACGAAAGTGCCGCCCAAGGGATCGGACTGGACCCGCCTGCTCACAGATCCCGATCTGGTCACCCATCTCGGGCAACTGCTCCAGACCTATCGCGAAGTGGCTCCGGAGCTGCGCGAAGCTGCCCTGCTGCGAGCCATGCGCGAGATCAAAGACGGATCCGTCAAAGCACGCAAAGGGTCAGAAAAAGCATCCCACGCCGCCTCGCCCGAGCCGCCTGCCGAGCTTCATCACCCCGAACCCGTGGATGAAACGCCTCCGTTTGAACCGGATTTTCTCACCGTGCAATCGCCATCCGATCGCCGCCGTTTTCAGCGCATCAAATGCTACGTGGCGGTGGAAATTCACATCGACGGTGTAGCCGAGCCGGTCTGGGGTAATCTGTCAAATGCAGGCCGTGGAGGGTGCCTGGTTGAGACCGCCAGCCCCGTGCCCACGGGCAAGGCTCTGGAGATCGGATTATGGGTGGCCAGCGGCAAGATCTGGGTGAAAGGCGTCATTCTCAGCGGGGTCGCCACCCGCAGCGCTCCGTCGTTTGGCGTGCGCGTGAAATTCTCAGCAGCGGAACTGTCGCAAAAGGAACACCTGCGGGAATTTCTCAAGTTTGTCGAAAGCACAGCCCGCAAGTCGCACAGCGGCAATGCCTATGTGGCGCAATTAAAGAATTAAGCCGCAGTTTTCGAGTAACCAGCCAGCAACTTTTCTCGTGGTTCGGGTTCATCCCTAATGAGGCCCATCAGGATCGGGACCGATTCTATTCGCAACTGATTTAGGATCGCCAAAGTTTCAGGGAAGATAGCTGTCACAAGTCAGTCTTCAGCAAAAAGGGTGCGGTCACTGAGAACTGAGAACTGAGAACTGAAAACTGGTTTCTTATGTCCATAACTCGTCGCATTTTCTTACGCAACGGCGCGCTGGCAGTAGTAGGCACAACCGCGCTGCCCAGCTTCCTGACGCGAGCAGCCTTCGGTGCCGCCGACCCCGGCATTCGCACCAAGCGCTTGGTAGTCATCTTCCAGCGCGGAGCAGCCGACGGCCTGAACATAGTCGTCCCCCACGGCGAGCCCAGTTACTACGCCATGCGCCCGACCATCAACATCCCGAAGAAATCCGTGTTAGATCTGGACGGCTTTTTCGGATTGCATCCGTCAATGGCATCGTTCGAGCCACTCTGGAACCAGAAGCATCTAGCCATTGTGCACGCCGCCGGTTCGCCCGATCCCTCGCGCTCGCACTTCGACGCGCAGGACTTCATGGAATCCGGCACGCCCGGCGTGAAAGTCACCGAAGACGGCTGGCTGAACCGCGCCCTGCACGAGCTTCCGGGCAGTTCTGGGCCGGGCAGTTCTGGGAAAGATAGATCAGCCCTCCGAGCGATTGCCCTCGGCCCGTCGCTGCCGCGCATTCTCTCCGGCAAAGAGCCGGCGGTCGCGGTCAACAACGTGAACGACTTCTCCGTAGGCGGAAAAAATCCGAACGCCGCGCCCATGTCGAATACCTTCGAAGCCATGTACGATCACTCGATAGACACCGTGTTGCACGGAACCGGCCAGGAAACCTTCGACGCAGTAAAGACGCTGAAGGCCGCCGACCCCGCACACTACACGCCCGCAGCCAATGCAAATTATCCCAAGGGACGCTTCGGCGACAGCCTGAAACAGTTAGCTCAGCTAATCAAAGCCAACTTGGGAGTCCAAGTAGCCTTCGCCGACATTGGAGGCTGGGACCACCACGTAAACGAAGGCAGCACCCAGGGCCAAATCGCGAACGTACTGGGAGATTTCTCGCAATCGATCTCCGCCTTCTGGACCGACTTAGGAGACTTAGGAGAAGACACGGTAGTAGTAACCATGTCCGAATTCGGCCGGACAGCAAGAGAAAATGGAAACCGAGGCACCGACCACGGCCACGCCAACGTAATGTTCGTCTTAGGAGGCCCAGTAAAAGGCGGCAAAGTCTACGGCCGCTGGCCCGGCCTGGATCAATCGCAGTTATACGAAGGCCGAGACTTAGCGTTGACAACGGACTTCAGGTTAGTGCTAGGCGAAGTAGTGTCAAGCTATCTAGGCAACAGAGATTTGCAAACAGTCTTTCCAGGATTCGACGCGCAGTCCAACCAGTTCATAAAATTCCTGGGATAACAAAGCTCGTGTGGTGACGGGGCTTTGCCCAGTCCAAGCCGGGCGAAGCCCGGCAGGTCTTCAAAGCCGCCAAGTTTTTTGGGTTGGTAACGCAAAATCACTAACGATGCATTCCAGAGCAACGCTGAATCCATCGAATAACATTAGTGAATGCACTCTTTAGTTTCGATTCTTGCCGCTGGTGGTTTCGCGCGTGGGGAGCAACCCATGCCTGCGGCTCCATGCCAGTCGATTGATCGGAAGGGGACAACAGATGAAACGTTTTCAGAAGCTATTTGATATTCGCAACAATCTCCGCAATCTCAACCAAGAGGCGGCCATCGACTCCATGCGAAACGTTCTGGCTGTACTGGGACTGGGGTTACTGATCGGGGATTTTGCCACCATGCGTCTGCCCTACGTGATTCCCGGCTTCAC
>JBEKXC010000204.1:0-8114 GCA_049512435.1 Terriglobales bacterium
TACCTGCAGCGCATTCGCGAGATCGACAAAGCCGGGCCGATGGTCAATGCCGTGATCGAGATCAACCCGGATGCTCTCGAGATCGCGGAGGCGCTCGACCGGGAGCGCAAGGCGACCGGACCGCGCGGGCCGTTGCATGGCATTCCGGTTCTTATCAAAGACAATATCGATACCGGCGACCGTATGAGCACCACAGCGGGATCGCTGGCGCTTCTTGGCTCAAATGCCGAATCTCACGCTCCAAGCGACGCTTTCGTTGCCGCGCGGTTGCGTAAAGCCGGCGCGGTGATCCTGGGCAAGACTAATCTCAGCGAGTGGGCCAACATTCGCTCCAGCCATTCGACCAGCGGATGGAGCGGGCGCGGCGGACTTACCTCGAACCCTTATGCGCTCGACCGCAATCCGTGCGGATCAAGTTCCGGTACTGGAGCTGCGGTCTCGGCGAATCTCTGCGTTGCCGGTTTGGGCACGGAGACGGACGGGTCGGTTGTGTGCCCATCGTCGGCGAACGGTCTGGCGGGGCTTAAACCCACGGTTGGACTGGTCAGCCGCAGCGGGATTGTGCCGATTTCGCATAGTCAGGACACGGCTGGTCCGATGGCGCGCACGGTGCGCGATGTCGCGATTCTGCTGGGGGCGATGGCGGGAGCAGATACGGAAGATACCGCAACCGCTGTTTTGAGCAGCGACAAACTTTTTCCCGACTACACCAAGTTTCTCGATCCCGCCGGACTCAAGGGCGCTCGCCTGGGAGTGGTGCGCAAGTATTTCGGCTTCAACGATGCCGTCGACCAGCTCATGGAAACGCTCATTGGCGAGATGAAGAGCGCGGGCGCTGAGATCGTCGATCCCGCCGATATTCCGACGATTGGAAAATTCGACGAGAGCGAGCTGACCGTCTTGCTCTACGAACTCAAGGCCGACCTTGCTAGCTATCTGGCGAAACGCGCCGGCTCGCCGGTGAAGAGCTTGAAGGATGTGATTGAATTCAACGAACGCAATCGCGGCCGGGAAATGCCTTACTTCGGACAAGACATTTTTATTAAATCGGAACAGAAGGGACCGCTCAACACGAAGGAGTATCTCGATGCGCTCGCTCTGAATCACCAACTCAGCCGCGCCGAGGGGATCGACTTAGTCATGGACAAATTCAAGCTCGATGCGCTCTTTGCCCCCACTGGAGGGCCGGCCTGGCTCACCGACCTGATCAATGGCGATCACGTCGCCGGAGGCAGTTCGAGCGCCGCCGCCGTCGCCGGCTATCCCAATATCAACGTAACGGCCGGATACCTGTGGGGACTGCCGGTCGGCATTTCTTTCTTTGGACGCGCCTGGAGCGAACCTACTCTGCTTAAGATCGCCTATTCGTTCGAGCAGTTGACCAAAGCCCGCCAGAAGCCGCGCTTTCTGGCCACGATTGACGTCAAAGCAGGCTCCTGAGTGAACCGCTGCTTCCGCTGTGGTCTAAGCTCTATCGCTGCGGAGTTGGACTTGGGCTCGAGGACTTGTCGGGACTCGGATTGTCCGGCGCCGCTTTGTCCGGAACTGCGGGTGCGGCGGGCGCAATCTGCGGCTCGATCGAGCCGGGGACTAACGGCGATGGAGTGGCAAACGATGGGGTGGCAAACGACGGAGTAGCAAACAGAGGTTCCTGCAACGAGTCGGGCGGCGATTGCGCTTGCAACGGCCGGATTCCCCGGGCTTCTACGATCGACCATCGCCAATCTTCATCGGGGCCGGGAGTGATTCCGATGTTTTCGTGAAATGCGGTGGTGCTGAAGGGCTTGGCTTCAGCCCTGAGGTGATAGAGGAGAGTTACATCGGAACGCCGTTCGACGGCAACGGGCGCGTTGCTTTGGGCGGCGGGAATGACACGCCCACGCGCGGCTACTTCGGCGTTCTCTCCCGGCTTGCGTTCGAGCGTCAGACCAATGGTGAGTTCGCGCAGATCCCAATCCGTTCCATTGAATACCTCGAGCTGCAGATTTTCATCCTGAATGGAACCGGGGCCGTCGAGCTTAAGCAGTTCGGTGAGCGGGAGATCTTCGATAAGAATCGGCTTGATCAGCAGCGAACTGGCGCGGGCGTTGAAAGAAAGACTGCAGGTTACGTCGGGCGACGATACTTTCACCGTATTGGTGGCAGGGTCAATGGAAAAGATGGTCTTGTCTTGACGGACTGGCCGTGTGTTTTTGGCGTCCTCCATCACCTGGGCCAGATTGTCGTTATCGATTATAGTGGCGGGTGCGGTGGAGGCCGAGTCCGGTTGTGATTGAGATTGCTGCTGTGATTTGTTTTTGCGCAGGTTGCGCGCCAGGTCCCCGAGCGAGGGAGCGTCGTCTTGCGCCGAAGCTGCCATCGGCACAGAGAACACAATGAGCGCAATCAACCAACGCGTGGGGAATATCGATCGCATGATTTCAGTCGCTGACGAGCGCTTGCGCGCTCAGCGGTCCATACAGAAAGTTTAGGCGAGATGGAACGGAAAAGAAGTTACCGGAGGGACACGGTAGTGCTAGCACTTCCAGAAACTGGCAAGAAAGGAAAGGGAAAGAGGATGGACGCGCTCAGATCGAAGCGACGCGCAACGGGGCGCGCCCATGCCCTTTCCCTGTTCGTTACTTACAGCAGGCCAGAGGTACGAAAACGGGTGATCGGATCAGTTACTCGCATTGGTTCACGCTTGAAAATCCAGCGTGCCACCGCAATCCCCAATGCCGCATAACACAGATGCCAGAGTTTCATAGATCTCTCCCACGCCGAACCTTGGGGAGAGACTACGAAGGTCCCGTCGTGAACTAACCTTAACTCTGGTTTCATCGGCAGGTCTAGGCCACGAAAGTGCTATGGAATTAGGGCAAAAGTAATCCGAGGTAACCAAGGCGGAGTAAGCAGCGGGTGGGGAGACGGGCATTTCGCGAGCATGCCCTGAGCGGAGTGGCCGGGGCGGTGCACCTAGCTCTCCACCGGTAAGTGCTCACTGCGTGGAGTTTTCGATCGAGTTTTCGATCCAACCGCCGCCGACGACAATATCGCCATCGTAGAAAACGGCGGCCTGGCCGGGAGTCAGCGCGCGCTGCGGATCGTCGAAGGTGACGAGCATCTCGTCCGGCCCGGCGGGCTCAATCATGGCCGCAGCGGGTTGATGCTTGTGGCGGATCTTCACGGCGACCCGCATGGGCTCGCGCAGTTCGGCGGTCGAAATCAGATTCACCCGGCGCGCACGGAGAGTGCGCGAGTAAAGCTCGTCGTCCTTGCCGACTACCACTTGCCGCGTGTCGTTCTTGATTTGAATCACGTACAGCGGCGAGCCCGTGGCCACGCCGAGCCCCTTGCGCTGGCCCACTGTGAAGTTGTGAACGCCAGAGTGCTCGCCGATCACCTTGCCGTCGGTTGTGACCATTTCTCCGGCGACCTCTGTCGGCGTGTCTCCCTGCTCGGCAAGATAGGCTTCCAAAAAACGCTTGTAGTCGCCGCCGGGGACGAAGCAGATTTCCTGCGAGTCGGGCTTTTCGGCGATCACGAGGCTGTGCTTGCGCGCCAGTTCTCGTACCTCCGGCTTAGTCATGCCGCCGAGCGGAAACAGAGTGCGGCTCAATTGCTCCTGCGTGAGGCCGAATAGGAAATAAGTCTGGTCTTTGGATTTGTCGGCGGGGCGCTTCAGTAGCCAGCGGTCGAGTTGCTCGTCAAAGACGACCTGGGCGTAATGGCCGGTGGCAACTTTGTCGGCACCAATCTGCTGTGCCACAATCAGAAGCTGATCAAACTTCAAGTGATTGTTGCAGAGGCTGCAAGGGATCGGCGTGCGCCCGGCAAGATACTCTTCGACGAACGGCCGCACCACATCACGCTCAAAGCGCTCCTCATGATTGACCACGTAGTACGGGATGCCGAGGGTCTCGGCGACGCGGCGAGCATCGTAGACGTCGTCGATCGAGCAGCAGCGGCCCTGCACGGATTCGGGCATGCCTTCGTAGCCAGCAAGACGTCGCTGGTTCCAGAGCTGCATGGTCAGGCCGATGACGTTTCGGCCTTCGGCGCGCAGCATGGCCGCAACGGCCGAGGAGTCGACTCCTCCCGACATGGCGACGGCGATGGTTTCGGAGGCTAGCATTTAGCAGTCAGCACTTAGCAATTAGATGTTCACTACTCCGATTCGGCTAGGTGCTAAATGCTAAGTGCTTTCTTCGGCCACACCGGCGACAAGTCGCGCAGCCGCGCCACCGTCTCCGGAATCAACCCCAGTGCGAAGTCTACATCCTCCTCCGTATTTTGTTTCCCAAGACTTAAGCGAATGCTGGCTTTCGCGCGGTCGCGACCCAGCCCCATTGCCATCAGCACGTGCGACGGTTCGATTGCTCCGGAAGAACACGCAGCGCCGGTCGAGACGGCCAGTCCCTTCAAGTCGAGCGCGATGACCAGCGCTTCACCTTCGATGCCATCGAAATAGATGTTGGTCGTATTCGGCACGCGGGGCGCACGTTTGCCACTTAAGTCCCCGCCATTTGGGTCCGCGCCGTTCAAGCCCGTGGCTTCGATCTTGAGCAGTTCCCTTTCCAGACGGTCGCGCGCCACTGCCATCTTCGTAGCGTCGCCGCGTGCGAAGCCCGCGATCGCCAACTCGGCTGCCTTGCCTAAACCGACGATGCCCGGAACGTTCTCCGTCCCGGCGCGCCGCGAGCGCTCATGGTTTCCCCCATATAGCATCGCCTCAAGCTCGGTTCCCTTGCGGACATAGAGCGCGCCTACCCCCTGCGGCCCATGAAGCTTGTGACCGGAGATGGTGAGGAGATCGCATCCGATATTGTTTACGTCGATCGGAATTTTACCCGCCGCTTGCACGGCGTCGGTGTGAAAGTAAATGTCGGCTTCGGCAGCAACCTTTCCAATCTCTGCGACGGATTGCAGGACGCCGGTCTCGTTGTTGGCGAACATGATGGTGATCAACTTCGTGTTCGGCCGGATCGCGCGCTTTACGTCCACCGGATCCACCAGGCCGCGGCCATCCACCGGAACGTAGGTGACTTCGCATCCCTGCGAATCACGATACTTCGCACGATCCCTGGCGGGGTGTTTGCAGGCATTGAGTACGGCGTGATGTTCGATGGTCGAGGTGATGACGTGGTCACCCGGCTGCGTGACGCCAAAGACCGCAAGATTGTCGGCCTCCGTGCCGCCACTCGTAAACACGACTTCGGAGGCACGGCAGCCCAGCAGCGCGGCGACCGATTCGCGGGCGCGTTCGACCGCTGCCCGCGTCTCTTGTCCATGATGGTGGATGGAGGACGCGTTGCCGAAATGCTCGCCAAAATAAGGGCGCATGGCGTCCAGTACCTCGGAGAGCACCGGGGTAGTCGCGTTGTTGTCGAGATAGACTCGTCGCATCATGCTGCTTCCATTGTACCGATGTTATAAAGATACTCGACCCAGGAAGTAGAAACGGGGTTCGCCCCCGTCTCTTGGACGCCGCGGAAGACGTGGCAAGGCGCGTCTCTACGGGAAATGACGTGACCGCATTCAGCGCTTATCTAACGCCACATATTTCTGCGGATAAGCGGGCCCGATGTAATCGGCGCGCGGACGGATCAGCCGATTGTCGTCGAGTTGTTCGATGACATGCGCGGTCCAGCCACTCACCCGCGAGACCGCGAAGATTGGCGTGAACAGGTCCACATCGATACCGAGTGTGTGGTAGGTGGAAGCCGAATAGAAATCCACATTGGCATTGAGCTTTTTGTCGGCCTTTACGAAGTCTTCGATTTTTTGCGAGTACTCGAACCACTTGGGATTGCCACTGGAATGGCCAAGGTCGCAGGACATCTGCCGGAGGTGAGTTGCGCGCGGATCTTCCGTGTGATACACGCGATGTCCGAAGCCGGGAATCTTCTTCTTCTGGGCCAACATGCCTTTGACGTACTCGACCGGGTCGGCGCCGCTGGCGTCGATTTCCTGAAGGATCTTGAAGACCGCTTCGTTGGCGCCCCCATGCAGCGGCCCCTTAAGCGTGCCGATGGCGGAAGTCACCGCGGAGTGCATATCGGATAGCGTTGCCGCGGTGACCCGCGCCGCGAAGGTGGAAGCGTTTAATTCATGGTCAGCGTGCAGAATGAGCGCGATGTCAAGCGCGCGCTCAGCGGTCTTCGAGGGCGCTGCGCCGTTCAGCATAAGCAGGAAATTCGCCGCGTGAGAAAGCGATCGATCCGGTTCCACCAGTGGCTTCCCTTTGCGAATACGGTCATAGTCGGCGACCAGCATGGAGATCTGCGACGTCAGGCGGATGGCTTTGTTTATGTTTGCCTCATGATCGTTCTTGTTGTATTCCGGATCGTAATAGGAAAGTTCGGACACCAGGGTGCGTAGCGCGTCCATGGGCGGGACGTGTTTCGGCACTTGCTGCAGACGGTCGAGAATCGATGCATCCAGTTTTCGTTCTTCGGCCATGCGCTGTTTCAGCGCCCTAAGCTCGTCGACATTGGGCAAACATCCGAACCAGAGCAGGTAGCATACTTCCTCAAAGGTGGAGTGGTCGGCGAGATCGTGGATGTCGTATCCGCGATAGGCGAGCACTCCCTCGTCACCGTCGATGTAGCAGATGCTGGACGTGGTAGCGACAACCCCTTCCAGTCCTTTGGGAGTGCGCAGATTGGCAACGCTGGACATAGTTCCTCGCTAGGTTCCTCGCTCGGTTCTTCGCTGGCAGTGCGGATGAATCTGGATTTGCTCGTCCGCTTCTCCACGAAAGGAGCGGCTGGGCAACCCTCTTTTATACGCCATGGCGGCGGCACTTTCCAAGCGTCCTTGGCCCAGAAGTGCGCGCATTACGTATTATTCCGGCCAGAGCGACGCCGCGGTCTTGCTCAAGATCTGCTCGCGCATCTCCGCACTCATGGGGAGCGCATTGAATTCTTCAAGATTCCGCTTGACGTCCGGAACGCCGGGGCCGGGCCAGTCCGTGCCAAACAGCGTTTTGTGGGCGATCTCGTCGAGCCGCGGAAAATACGACAACAGCGCTTGGGGCGGAATCCCGCTGATGTCGAGATAGACGTTCGGGTGCCGCCGGATGAGAAAGAACGCGGTGTGCATCCAGAGCGGCCGGCCGCCGTGGGCCAGCAGGATTTTGAGCTTGGGGAAATCGACGGCAACATCGTCAACATAAATCGGGTCGCCGTATTTATTGCGCGCGCCAGGGAAGATCGACGTCCCGGTGTGAAACATGACGGGAATTCCATTCGCTTCGGCAGCCCGGTAAATAATCTCCAGTTCATTTACCCCGTTTAAGTAATCGTTCGGAAATAGTAACTGATGCGGGGGATGGATCTTGATCATGCGAATGCCAAGGCGCAGGATGTGCTCAACATCGGCCATGATGTTGGTGGTATGCCTTGGATGCAGGCTGCCACAGGCGATCAGGCGCTTGGGATCGTGCTTGGTGTAATCGGCGACGAACTGGTTGACCGCGGATGTAAAGCCGATCACTTCCGGCGCAACGTAATTGACCAGGGCAGCGCGGTCAACGCCGCAACGGTCCAGATATCCGAGGAAAGCCTTGGGCGAGCGGCAATATTCGACAATCTCATCGAAATTGGCGCGCTTGCGCTTCATCAGTTCAAGCGCGTGCGGCTTGAACAGGTCAATGGGCCCGATGTGGATATGGCAGTCGGTGATCAAGGGCAGCTCATGGGTTCTAGCTACTGGCTACTGGCGATCCCGGACTCGTTCGCTAGAAGCCAGTAGCTAACGGCCAGAAGCTGCCTTCAGTACAACGGCACTTTGGGATCCACTGTCCGCGCCCAGCCATCGATCCCGCCGCGCATGGATTGAACTTTTTCGTATCCCTGCTGGCGGAGCCAATTGGTCACGGTCAAGGAGCGCACACCGCGATGGCACAGGACCACGATATGATCATCAGGATCGAGTTCCTGGTGAGCACGCGTCGGGATGTCGCCCATCGGAATATGCTTGGCCCCTTCAATGCGAGCGGTTCGCATTCCCAAGCCTCGCGAACATCGACCAGCGTAAATGTTTCGCCGCGCTGCTGCAGCGACTTGACTTGACTGGGTGAGATTTCGAAGTCCATGGTGTTCTAAATAAGTGTCCAAAATATGGGCTGTCAT
>JBEKXC010000205.1:0-7839 GCA_049512435.1 Terriglobales bacterium
CAGGATGGAGTCGTGTATGAGAAGGATCTTGGCAAGAAGACCGACGTTGTCGCTAAAGGCATGAAGGAATACGATCTCAGCTCCGGTTGGAACAAGACTGAAGAAGAGCCAGAGCAAGCAGCGAACCAGCCGGCCAAATAAACAAGGATTTGGTGGTTGTGCAGTTTGAATCGGTTTTGAAAGGGCACGGCCTCAGCCGCGCCGTAAGCTACTACCAGGTTTTGTCATCCCGAGCAAAGGGAGGGATCTGTGTTTTGCCGCGGACTGCGGACCCCTCGCTCCGCTTATAACAGTTCACACTATTGCGGGAAACCGATTTTCCGCACCAGTTCCGCATAGCGCCGATCGGAGCGCAGCGAATCCATCGTGTAGTCGACCCGGAGAGTGACCAGCACGATGTCGTGTTCCTGATAAGCGATGTTTAGCCATTCGAAGGCGTGATCTTTGTCGCCCAGGTCGGCATAGAATTCCGCAATTGCAAAAGGCGAAACATACGCGGTTTTGGATTTGCGCTGCGCCTGTAAAACTTCGATTGCCTGGCGCTCGGCAACCGGCCATCCGCCGGCGTGGTAGCCCGCGTCCAGGGCGGCAGCGACTTCGCCCCAATTCTTGTCATTCGACACTTGAGCGTTGAGTTTGTTTTCCTCGATGGTTTCCGGGTATTTGCGCTCGCCCCAATAGCTAATTATCAGACCCTGGTGTGCCGCTGGAAAATTCGGGTTGTCGGCAAGGACTTTCTTGTCCAGCTCAATACCCTTGTCAAATTGCCGGTCGGAGTAGTAAACCTCCGCCAGCGTGTGGCTTATGATGGGCGATAGAGGATCGAGTTGATGGGCTCGGTTGGCTTCATCGATTGATTCCTTGGCCCGGCCACCGATATAGGCAAGGTCCTCGGCAAACCACTGATGGGCGGTGGCGTCGCTCGGATCGAGCGCAAATGCCTTTCTGAACTCGGCCTCGCCGCCGGAAAAATCCCAATAGTATTGCATCTTGTTGAAGCCCAGGTCGGCATGGGGACGCGCGAGTGTGGGATCGAGTTCCAGCGCCTTTTCGGCCGCGGCCATCGATTTGGGAATTACGTCAGCGGGGTCACCGCCAAAGTTGCCGAGCACGTTATAGCAATCCGCCAGGCCTGCATATGCCATTGCGTAACCGGGATCTTTATCGATGGCTTGATTGAAGTAGGAAATTGCGGCTTTAATGTCGGCGTTGGTGCGCTTGGTCCAATAGTAGCGGCCTTTCACGTAGAGCTGATACGCCTCCATGTTCTGCGTGCCCTGCTTGGTGACCTGCTGTTTTTCCGCTCCGCTTAATTTCGACCGCAGCTTTTCTGCGATATCGCCTGCGATTTGCTGCTGCAGGGCGATAATGTCGCTGGATTTGCGCTCATATTGCTCGCCCCAGATTTCGGTGTTGTCCTGCACATTAGTAAGGTCGGCACTGACCTGGATCGTATCTCCTCGTTGGACCACGCGGCCGGTGAGCAGGGCATCGACCGATAATTCCTTTCCGACTTTCTGGACGTCGACATCTTTGCCCTTGTAGCGGAAGACGGAGCTGCGCGACTTCACTTTCAACTGCGGCACGTGGACCAGGCTGCTGATCAGGGATTCGGTGAGGCCGTCGCTGAGGAAATCGGCGTCGGCGTTGCCGCCCGAGTTACTGCCAGAGTTACTCCCGACGCTGCCGTTAACGCTGGCAAATGGAATGACAGCGATGGATTCGATTTGCGAGGGGCTTGAGTGGGCACGCCAATACCAGATGCCGGCGACTGCCATGGCAATCAAAATGAACGCGACCACCGCTGTGATCAAATAGTTGTGCTTGCGAGCAAAAGCGTCTGCGGTTGCGACCGGCGATGTCGAGCCTGATTTTCCTGATTCGGTTTCGCGCTTGAGTCGTTTCAAATCAGCGCGCACATCCGCGGCGGACTGATAGCGCAGATCGCGGTCTTTTTCCAGCAGCTTGTTGATGGTGCGCTCGAGTTCAACCGGCAGCTCAGGATTGAGGCGTACCGCGGAGGTCGGCGCGGCGTCCAGAATGGCCTTGAAAATGACTCCCGAGCTTTCTCCGCGGAAGGGCAGCTGCCCGGTGGCCATCTCATAGAGGACGGCGCCAAAGGAGAACAGATCGCTCCGCGCATCGAGTTCCTTCGCCCGCACTTGCTCGGGCGACATATAAGCGACGGTGCCGAGCGCGGAACCGGGGCTGGTCAGGTATTGATCATCGATACTGACAGCGGTCTTCGTGTTCTCCGATGCACTCTGGCTGGACGAACTTGCGGTGGGCGCCACTTTTGCCAGTCCAAAATCAAGAATCTTGGCGTGACCGCGCTTGGTGACGAAAATGTTCGCAGTCTTGATGTCGCGGTGCACAATGCCAGCCGCGTGCGCGGCGTCGAGCGCATCGGCGATGTCGATGGCGATGGGGAGAAGAAATTCGGTTTCCAACGCGCGCCCCGCGATACGATGCCTCAGGGTGACGCCGTCGAGAAACTCCATGGCGAGGAAGGCCTTCCCATCCTGCTCGCCAATATCGTAAATCGTACAAATGTTCGGATGGTTCAGCGCCGACGCGGCTTGCGCTTCGCGCTGAAAACGGGCGAGCGCCAGCGGGTCGCGGGCAACTTCATCGGGCAGGAATTTTAGCGCGACGAAGCGATGCAACCGCGTGTCCTCGGCCTTATAAACCACGCCCATCCCGCCGCCGCCGAGTTTCTCGACAATGCGGTAGTGAGAGATGGTTTGACCGATCATTGGAGGTAGGGCAAATCTTACGTTGCGTGAAACCTGCAAGTCAACGAAGGGACCCGCTGCTCTATTCCCAATCCTTGCCCGATCCTGCTACCTTCAAGTGACTCTGCATTCCGCGTCTCTACTGGAAATTTGGAATGAGTAACTTTGAATGAGTAACAACGCCAACTCCTGGGGCCTGACCCCGGCTGAACTTCGCAAGCTGCGCGGGTTGAAGACTCCACATGGAATTCAGCGTTTGCTTGACGACATGCCTTACCATCTTGCGGACAGCGCCTGGTCTCCGCGACGCGTGCTGCGGGAAAACACTTCGCATTGCTATGAGGGAGCGCTGTTCGCAGCGGCGGCGCTGCGGGTGATCGGATTTCCTCCGCTGATTATCGATCTGGAAGCCGAGCACGACACCGACCACGTGGTTGCCGTCTACAAAGTCGGTGGACACTGGGGTGCTCTGGCCAAATCGAATTACACCGGATGCCGCTATCGCGAACCGGTGTATCGTTCGCTGCGCGAGCTGGCGCTCAGTTATTTCGACACTTACTTCAATCTGCGGGGAGAACGGACCCTGCGGACTTTTTCCCGGCCGGTGCATATGCGGCGGTTTGATTCTTTGCACTGGATGACTTCGGAGCAGCCGGTGTGGTTTGTGGCGGAATACCTGCTTACCATTTCTCATTATCCGCTGATCACTCGCGCCCAGGCTCAGCGGCTGCATCGGCTGGATGGGCGGTCATTTCGGGCTGGGTGTTTGGAGCGGGCTGAGAAAAAGCTTTAGCCACAGCGGACACTGGGGTGCATGGGGATGAAGAGGGGAACCCTTCACTTTGCGGAACTGCTCTTGGGTTGGCTTCGTACATCTGTTATGCGTTTTTGTTTGGGACTTCTCTTCAACGCAGCGGTGGTTCTGCTGGCGAGCTTCCTTTTCGGCCAGGATTCGGTTCCGGCTTCAACTCCACCTCTCGCTTCAACTTCAGCAACTCCGGTTTTGCCGCCGATCGATCTCAAGCCCGATGGCGCCGGCGTGGTGCCTCCGGAACAGATTCGCGAACTTCTGCGCCGCGCCGAAGAAAAAGACTTGGAAAACGACAAGCGGCAGCGCGATTACACCTACATGGAGCGCGAGGAGGAACACAAACTCGATAGTCATGGCGGGGTAAAGAAGATCGAATCCAGGACCTCGGAGATTCTGGAGATTTATGGAGAGCCAGTCGAGCGGCTAACCGCCAAGGATGACAAACCGTTGTCCGCCGATGAAGCGAAGAAAGAAGACGACAAGATTCAGAAGATCATTGACAAACGCAAGCGCGAATCGGAGGAGGATCGTCAGAAGCGACTCGACAAGGAAGAAAAAGAACGAGAAGAGGATCGCAAGTTTGTGCTGGAGATTGCCGACGCATTCAACTTCCGGTTGGTCGGCTCCGAAGTAATTGACGGGAGCGATACCTGGGTGCTGGAGGGCGAACCCCGTCCCGGCTACGAACCGAAGCACCGCGACGCCAAGATGCTCAGCAAGTTCAAAGGGCGCGTTTGGATTGACAAATCCGAAGCCCAATGGGTGAAGCTCGACATCACCGCCATCGATACGATAGCGGTCGGCTTCGTACTCGCAAGGATCCACAAAGGCGCGCATGTTCTGGTTGAACTGACCCGGGTGAACGATGAGGTTTGGCTGCCCAAATACGTTCAGTTCCATCTCGACGCGCGGGTGATGCTGCTTAAGAACTACGACGAAGACATCGAACAGATGTTCCGCGATTACAGGAAGTTCCGAACCGACACGAAGATTACCGTAGTGGGGGAGACGCAATAGCGCAAGCACGAGATGTTGTCGCCGAACCCAGAGTGGCCGCGGGCGTCCGCCAACTGCATCGCTACTCCATCCGAAACTCGATCTTGATTCCCCGGCGCCTGATTTCTTCGAGGAAGGCTTCCGCGGGGACGTCTCGCTCTTGCAGGACTGCGCCGCGCTTGCTGATCGTGCCCAGACACATCATCTGTAGGACGATCGAAGCGGGGAAGGCGGTGGTGCGCATCATGGCGCTCATGTCACTCTTGGGATCGTAGTGATCGACCATGGTAAAGCTGGCCACACGGCCCTTCAGCTTCCCGCCGAGCAGTCCGCGGACTCCGGGAGCTTTGATGGATTCGTGGGCTTCGAGGCGCATGATGCAGACGTCGGGACCTTTGCCGGCGAATTTTCCCTCGAACACTTTGGACAGCAGCGCGCGCGGCGCCACTTCTACATTTCCGACTCGCATTTTCTCATTCGAGAACAGGCCCAACTCCTTCAATTCGCAGAGTAGATCGTAGTGTCCGGGATAGCGCAGAGTCTTTTCGAAGCACTCGCCAACTCTTCCTTCGAAAGTTTCGGGCAAGGTAGAAGTTCCGCCGGAGGTTTGAAAGGCCACAAGCGGGGCGAAGCCGTCCATGTGAAATGGTTCGGGTTCGGTAAGCGCCTCGATGGTGGTCAGCTTGCCTTTGCGCAGAATGCGCGCGGGCTCGACGTATTCATTAATCAGTCCTTCGACGGAGAACACGAGTTGGTAGTGAAACGGAGGCATGGGTTTTTCGGGCAGACCTCCGACGTAGAGCTTGAGCGCATCGGCCCGTCCGTCGAGGCGGCGAACCAGTTCTCCGCCAAGAATCGAGGCCATGCCGGGAGAGAGGCCGCAATCGGGAGCGATCCCGACGCCCTTCCTCTCCGCCTGTTTGGCGAGTGCGAGTTCCTGGCGGACCACCGTGTTGTTGCCGCCTAGATCGGCGAAATGGCAGCCCGCGCTGATAGCGGCTTTGGCCAAGCCGAGGTTCAACCGGTAGGGAACCGCGGAGAGCACGCCATCGTGACCTTTCATCAGGCGAGCGCTTTCCTTTTCTCTGGAGGCGTCGAGCGCGGCGGCTCGGACTTTCTTGCCGGCTGTGATGCGGTTGATGCGGGCAGCGACGTCTTGGGCACGAGTGCGGTCATTGTCGGCGAGAGTGACGGAGTCGACCTGATCCTGGCGCGCCATATCGTAGGCGGCCGCTGAACCCATCATGCCGGAACCGATGACTAGCAGTTTCATGAGTGCTCCTTACCTTGTTATCCGAACTTTGTTATCCGAAGACAGATCAGCCTACAGGAACTTGACCAAGCGAGAAGTGACGGGGCTCACGTCGCTCGCTGTGATCCGGAGCACGGCGAAAGGCTCGGTAGACGGCACATTATTGTTCAAGGGGATCGAGATGGTCACAGATAACGCAAGAATACTCGTCATAGGGGCCGGCGTGAATGGCTCGATTTGTGCCGTGGCCCTCTATAGGGCGGGGTTCGATGTGACCGTCCTGGCCCGCGGCCAGCGCTATGAAGAAGTGCGAGATGGAGGGATCGTCATCGAGGACCCCTTCAAAAATACACGCAGTCATACGAAGGTTCCGGTCATCAACCGCCTCGATCCGGAAGATTCCTACGATTACATCCTCGTTGTCATCCGAAAAAATCAGGTACCAGACCTCTTGCCGGTCTTGGCCCTCAACCGGTCTCCAAATGTCGTCTTCATGGTCAACAATCCATCCGGCCCCTATGAATTTATCAAGGTACTCGGTGAGGAAAGGGTCATGCTGGGTTTTGTGTTCGGTGCGGGAAAGCGCGATGGAAGCGTTATCCGTGCCATCAGCGGAGTTGGCGGTTCCTGGCTCGCCACGCCCTTTGGGGAGATCGACGGCAGGATAACGCCGCGGTTGACGCGGCTGGTTGGCATTCTATGCGAGGCAGGTTTGAAATCCAAAACGTCAACCAATATTTCAGACCACCTTGCAACCCATGCGGCGCTCGTCGCTCCCCTTGGCCATCTTTTAATTAAACATGGCTGCGATACCTATGACCTGGCCCGATCAACAGCCGATCTCAGGCTGCTCGTCGAGGCCCTGCGCGAAACACTCGATGTACTTCGCGCAACTGGGTTCAAAATAATCCCATCGAGCACAAACATGGTCAGGATCATCCCGCGTCTTGTTTTGGTCGCTGCTCTGCGTCGCTTGCTTTCCAGTAAATTCGCGGAAGTCGGCGCGGGCTGGCACTGTTCCCAGGCGCCTGATGAAATGCACCAGCTCGGCATCGAACTGATGGCACTGGTTGAAGAATCCACTCTGCCGGCCCCTGCAATCCGGAAGCTGTTTGCGCCAGACTGATAACTGCACATGGAAATTAAAAACCCGATGCGGCGGTGGAAGGCGAACCGATTTGCGCGTTGGGGCGGTGAGCAAGTTGCCACGTTTCCAATAGCTTGCGCGCCCGTTCAAGTACCTCCGTACCGTCTCTAGTACCTTAGTTACTCCAACTCGGGTGACCGGGGCTTTACTTGTGCCTTGCATACTATATGTAGGGGTAGATAAAACGCCTCCAACAATGAATAGACAATCGCTGCAAGTCCGCATTTTGTGAAATCCAGAAAACCCCCATAAAACCCAGCAAAACCGTGAGATTCGCGTTGAGACGCCCTCGCTTCCGGTTGAGATATGCTCAGCACACCAAAAGACACTCGAACGCGCAGGGAAACGTGAAATGGCCGACTCGCGAGAAGTGATGAACATTCGCCAAGCTTCGCAGTATTTGGGAGTGAGTCCGGACACGCTTTACAAGTACGTGAACGAGCAGAAGATTCCGGCGTTCAAGTTGGGCAATCGCTGGCGCTTCAAGAAGTCGAAGATCGATCAGTGGATGGAAGAGAAGACGGTGGAGACAGAGCCGCGCGGCAAGAGGAAGGTCCAGGCAACCGGTAAGGCTGCTGGAACTCAATAGCGAACTTCGTTAGGGAACTTTGTTAAGGAAGGGCGGGCACATGTTTGGAATGGGATCGAAGACGATAGTGGGTCTGGATGTGGGCTCTTCAAGCATCAAAGCGGTCGAGCTGAGGAAGACGCGCGCCGGAATCGAAGTGGCGCACCTCGGCCTGGAACCGATCGCGCCCGACATCGTGGTTGATTCCATGATCGTGGACTCGGGTACGGTTTCGAGCGCCATTACCAAGCTGTTCATGGACACGCAGATCAAGTCGAAAGCGGTGGCCACGGCGGTGAGCGGGCACTCCGTGATCGTCAAGAAGATCTC
>JBEKXC010000206.1:0-7738 GCA_049512435.1 Terriglobales bacterium
GCGGTGGCGAAGGGAATGCCGGTTGCTTCGATCTGACTAAGAATGTAATTGCAGGTGCCGTTGAGAATGCCGCAGATCTTGAATAGTTCATCGCCGGCCAATCCTTCATGCAATCCGGAAATCACCGGCACACCGCCGGCCACTGATGCGCCAAACTGGATCTGCTGTTTCATCTGGCGCGCCAGGGTGATCAGCTCAGGGCCGCAATGCGCGATCAACTGTTTGTTGGCGGTGACCACGGATTTGCCCGCCGCGAGCGCACGGCGGATCCAGTCTTCGGTGGGCTGCACGCCGCCCATCACCTCGACCACGATTTCCGCGTCGGAGGCTAGAACATCGTCGATGCTCTCCGTCCACTGCACAGAGGGGGGAAGCCAGTCCACTTTTTTCCGCGCCACGTTGCGATTTAGAACGTGGGTCAGGCGCAGGTGGGTGTTCGGGCGCTCGCAAAGAATTCTCGCCACCGAACTCCCGACCGTACCGAAGCCGAGGAGGGCTACGTTGCAAATCTGTTCGCCGGTTTGTTCGCCTGCTCTTTTGCCTCCAGCGATACCGCTCTCGGCGGTGGCATGGCGTTTCGAGGAACCAGTCATCGTTCTATTATCGCCGAAGCGGAATGGCGGCTGGGTTTGCATCGAACTCCAACCCAACATCCCCGGCCGAGCGGGGCTGACGCCGCAGCGGAGATCCGTTACTCCGAAGGTAATGACCGGATATGATCGGTGTCGAGGCTCTGGCCTACTTATTAACCACTTGGATAATGGCGCTTGGCTTGCTCGGATCGTAGTTCACATCGCCCGGATAGACTGCGCTAATGCGAAGTTTGCCAGGCTTGGAACCGGAATCGCTGAATTGGGCAATTCCTCCTCCCATTGGCACGGTCGCCAGAAGCGTACGCCCCTCATAAAACTCGATATTCTCGCCGTTGGGTGGCGAGCCTGCGATAGAAGTTGCCGTAGCAGTGATGGTAAACTCCTGCCCGACTTCGGAGGGGTTGGGCGAGGACGCAAGAGAAACGCTGATGATTGGAGTGAAAAGAACAGCGGCCTCATTGCCGGCAAGCAATTCGGAGTCGGTCGCTATTTGTCCGGCGTTGTTGATCGTGCTTGACCCGGCCTCTCGAAATCCGGCCACTTGCCCAGAGGTCAACTCGTTCAAATTCTGCACACCGGCCGCCGCGCTCCACAGGAAGGCATAGTCCGTGGGTCCAACCGCGAATCCAACCACCTGGCCGTTATCATTTATTGCGGATGCGGAACTGGCATAGCCCTGATCGATGCCTAGGTCTTGCAGGCCAGTCGTTTGGGTCCACAGGAAAGCACTGGCGGTTCCACCGTTGCTATAGGACCCTACAACCTGCCCGACGTTGTTTATCCCCAATGCCTCACCGATGAAACCCAGGTCTTGCATGCCGGCGGATAGAGTCCAGAAGAAAGGGTGTGTCTCCCCAGATGTTGTGTAGGACCACCCCACAACTTGGCCGCTGTCGTTGATGCCGGTGGCTTGGCTGCAGCAGCCGCCCAGCGTACCTAAGTCTTGGAAGCCGGTGGCCTGACTCCAGAAGAAAGCTAAGGGACTGGCATCGTTGTAGTAGCCCGCAATCTGGCCGCCATCACTAATCCCGGACGGATTACCGTAAAAGCCCAAGGCCTGCATGCCGGTGGCTTGTGTCCAGATAAACGCCTGCTCGTCGCCCACGGTTCCGAACGACCCTACTACCTGCCCGCTGTTGTTGATCGCGGTCGCGTCACTGGTGCCGCTTATGGATCCCAGATCCTGAATGCCAGTGGTCTTCGTCCACAAGAAAGCGCCACTAGGGTGACGTCTGTCAATTACGCCTACTATCTGGCCACTGGAGTTTATCGCGTTCTCGAATGCACTCCTCTCCACAATCTTCATGCCGTAAGGCTGTCCCACCGATGCTGGAGTGATGGTGAACACGAACAACGCAGATACCAGAAAGCTGCAGAAATCGACCGGCGCCCAGAGCCTCATTTGGTGCCTCCGTTCCTCACTAACGACGGGCATTATTGGTGGAGTGGCAATCTCGCGGAAGCAACATCCAACGCGCAATTATCCCGCCGTCCAGACAGGTGGTCAAGGCGATGAAAATCACAAGGACGCCCAGCCTAGCCAACCATTCTGACGTAACGGACTTGCCAGAGTGGATCAGCGGCCCGCGGCCTTGGCGTGCGCGAGACAGATTTTTTCAGCGCCTGAAGAGTCGGGTTGTCACTAAGCTAACCCTCTCCTGCCACCGGACGGGTATAATAAAGAGTTTTCCTGCATCACTGCGCAAGACTTTCGGGCGACGGGGTTTGCCCGGTAAATAAATTGTACGACTAAGACAAGAAAGGTATGGGGATGGCCACTATCGATGTCGTGCCCCAGGAATCATCGGGTCAACTGGGGCATAGGCGGGTTGTTAATGACATGAGCATTCAGGTTGCTACGGTGAATGGCTCGGGGTCGCAGAGCTCCAATACGGTTTTGTTACGCAGCATTTTTCAGATGGGCGTGCCGATTTCGGGGAAGAACCTGTTTCCTTCGAACATCGCGGGACTGCCGACTTGGTATACGATCCGGGCCAATAAAGATGGCTACATCGCGCGCAAGAAGGAGATCGACCTGCTCATCGCGATGAATGCGGAGACGGCGCAGGACGATGTGAAGACACTGGCGGCGGGCGCGGCCGTGCTCTACGACGAACCGTTGGCGCTGGATAAGGTGCGCGACGATCTGATTTATTACGCGGTGCCTTACGACAAGCTGGCGGCTACGGTGGGCGCGGACGCCAAGCTGCGCAAGCTGATCAAGAACATGATCTACGTTGGGGCCGCGGCGCAATTGCTGGAAATTGATTTTGCCGAGGTGGAGAATGCGATCCGCAAGCAGTTCGCAAAAAAAGTAAAAGCGGCGACCTTGAACCTGGCTGCTGCCAAGGCGGGGCACGATTATGCTGCCGCCAATTTGAAGAAGCGTGATCCGTTCTACATCCAGCGCATGGATAAGACGAAAGGCAAGATCATCGTCGACGGCAATTCCGCGGCGGCTCTGGGATGCATGTTTGCCGGTTGCACGGTGGTGACCTGGTATCCGATCACGCCTTCGTCATCGCTGGTCGAGACGATGATTGAGTACATGAAGGAATACCGCGTGGGGCCGGATGGCAAGGCGACGTTTGCCATCGTGCAAGCCGAAGACGAACTGGCGGCGGTGGGCATGGTGATCGGGGCGGCTTGGGCGGGGGCGCGCTCGATGACTGCTACGGCCGGGCCGGGGATTTCGCTGATGGCGGAGTTCACGGGGCTCGCGTATTACGTGGAAATTCCCGCGGTGATCTGGGACATTCAGCGGGTCGGGCCATCGACCGGCTTACCGACTCGTACTTCGCAGGGCGACTTGCTCTCGACGGCATTTCTCAGCCACGGCGATACCAAGCACATCATGTTGTTTCCCTGCTCGGTCAGCGAGTGTTTCACCATGGCGCAGGATGCTTTTGATCTGGCCGAGCGCTTTCAGACTCCGGTGTTTGTCATGTCGGATCTCGACTTAGGCATGAATAACTGGATGTCGGATCCGTTTCCTTATCCCGATAAACCGATTAATCGCGGAAAGGTGTTGAGTAAGGCTGATCTGGAAAAGGCTGGCGGCTTTGCCCGCTACAAAGATGTGGACGGCGACGGCGTTGGCTATCGCACGTTGCCGGGCACGGATCATCCGGCGGCGGCTTATTTTGCCCGCGGCAGCGGACACAACGAAAAGGCACAGTACAGCGAGCGTCCGGACGATTTTGAACGCAACATGGAACGCATTAACAAGAAGTTCGAGACTGCGCGATCGTTTGTTCCACGGCCGGAGCTGGCGGGCAGCGGCAAGGCGAAAGTCGGGATTCTGGCTTATGGCACGTCGCACTGGGCGATCATCGAGTCGCGCGATCAGTTGTCGAAAGAGCATAAGCTGGAAACGGACTATCTTCGGGTGCTTTCGTATCCATTTACGCGCGAGGTGCACGATTTTATTGAGCGGCACGACCGGGTGTATGTCGTGGAGCAGAACCGCGACGGACAAATGGCCAGCTTGCTCAAGCTCGACATCAAGCCGGAATTGACGCCGCGCTTGCGGTCGATCTGCCACATCCATGGATTGCCGATTGACGCGCGCTCTGTAACTGACGAGCTCATGATGATGGAGGGTAAGTAACATGGGGACCACACCGACTAACACGCCGGCTGCTCCAACTCCGAAAATCAACCGCATTGGATTGCAGGTGATTGACTATCGCGGCGGGAAGACTACGCTCTGTGCCGGCTGCGGACACAACGCGATTTCTGAACGAATCATTGATGCGATGTATGAGATGGGAGTGCCGCCCGAGCGCGTGGCGAAGTTCAGCGGCATCGGCTGCTCGTCGAAAAGCCCGGCTTATTTCATGAACCGGTCGCACAGTTTCAACTCCGTGCATGGACGCATGCCTTCGGTGGCTACGGGAGCGATGCTCGCGAACAAGAACCTGATCGCGCTCGGTGTTACGGGCGATGGGGACACGGTCTCGATTGGCGCCGGGCAATTCATTCACCTGATGCGGCGCAATCTGCCGATCATTTACATTATCGAGGACAACGGCTGTTACGGTCTGACGAAAGGGCAGTTCTCCGCGACCGCCGATCTGGGGTCAACGCTGAAGAGTGGAGTGGTGAACGATCTTCCTCCGGTGGATACTTGCGCCATGGCCATTCAGCTGGGAGCGACCTTCGTGGGACGCTCGTTTTCCGGCGACAAGCGGCAGCTTCATACCATGCTTAAGGCGGCTATCGCTCACAATGGCACCGTGATGCTCGACGTGGTCTCGCCGTGCGTTACTTTCAACGATCATGAGGGCTCGACTAAGTCGTATAAATACATGCAGGCGCATGAGGAGCCGCTCCACGAAGTGAGTTTTGTGCCGTCGTTCGAGGAAATCAACGTTGATTATGATCCGGGAACGACGTTTGAAGTAACCATGCACGATGGGTCGAGCTTGCGGCTGCGGAAGCTGGAGCAGGAGTACGATCCGACGAATAAGATTCAGGCGGTGAGCCGGTTGATGGAATCGCACGCGGAAGGCGAAGTGCTCACCGGCGTGTTTTACATCAACGCCAACGCGCCTAGCTTTATAGACATGCTCAATGTTACGGATCAGCCGCTGGCCACTTTACCGGAATCGCTCACGCGGCCGAGCAGGGAAGTGCTGGCGAAGTGCATGGAAGAGCTGCAGTAGACTTGTGTTGCAGATTGGAATGAGCCGGTCCCGCTCGGGACCGGCTCAAATTGTTTAGAGGAAGGCTACAGCACGCTGAATGCTGTTGTTTCAGATACAGGGTCGCCTAACTCCGAGGGCGTGCAGCACTCGACTCGGTTCCGACCCTTATTCTTCGCTTGGTATAGGGCGCGATCGGCCGTCTGCAAGGCCTGGCTCACGCCCAACATCGCTCCATTTACGATGCTGACACCGACGCTGACGGTGACCGGGATGGCCAACTCGCCGATCGCGAATCTGTCCGCCGCAACGCTGCGACATAACCGCTCCGCGACCACCATGGCCCCGCTGAGTGGGCAACTCGGGACCAGAACTAGAAACTCTTCTCCTCCAATCCTTCCAATCGAATCGTACGCCCGCAGCGCCGACGCCATTCTCATAGCAATTAATTTAATCACCTGGTCGCCCGCCGCGTGCCCATAAGTATCGTTGATGGCCTTGAAATGGTCGATGTCTGCGACCAGCACGCCCATCTCCTGCCGCATGCGTGTACAACGCGAAGCCTCCCGGCCGAGCATGTCCATGATCGCTGCCCGGTTCTTGATGCCGCTCAAACAATCATGGGTCGCCCGATACTCCGCCTCCTCCAGTTCCTTCACCAACCGGTGTTCCACGTCGAGTTGCGTCGCCAGCAACCGGTTGGCCTGCAACAAGTTGTTCGCATTTTTCACCTCCGACTTCAAGACGGAGAAACTGCCAATGAGAATGCCCGTCAGCACCGTGACGTGTCCCAGAACGTTCAGCGCATGACCTACGAAAAATTGAGCGTCAAATTCTCTGCTGTAAAAGGACATATAACACAAGTGGTTCATCCCGTATAGGATCATGGCAAGCACCAGCCAGTGCTCAAAATTGTCGGTTTTCCACGAGCCCTTCCACAAATATCCGACGACCGCCACGGCGAAAAAAAGAGCTGGCACGAAGTCCGCTGGGCGATGAACCATGTAATTGGGATAAAAGGGGGGCGGCACTCGGACCAGCGCAAAAAGGAGAAAGGTGGCGGCGACAGAGATTCCGATGATCAAGTAGAGAAGGTTTTCCCGGATTTTGCCCTCGGTCGGACCCCTATCTCTTTTCCAGACGATGACACTGGCGCAAATAAGCAGGGACATGAAGGTGCGCGACATGATCCCGCTCCAGGGAGTGAGGGAGGAAAGCACAGAGGGGATATGGCCGGCCAGAAACGATGACGAGGCCATCGCATGGTAGCCATTCAGCAGGGCCCCTCCCAGAAAGCCGGTGCCCAGAAGCAGGAATCTGCCTCTTTTTTTTGTGTAATAGCGAACCAAGGCCATTGCACCCGTAACCAATCCCAGCAGGGTGGCAACGGTCTCAAACAAGGTGTGCAATTCGGCGGTGCCCTGCCAGGTGGAGCGGTGGGCGGGGAAGCTGCCGAGAAGCAGAACCAGGGTGAGAAGGACGTAGGCGAGGGCACGTCCCCGGGCGCGTTTTGGCGACAGAACTTCCATCTGAGTGTCCTATCGGCAAAGGGCAGGTTTTGTGTAGGAGCCGATGGTTTTCTGGGACGTTCATGCAATTCGACTGGCAGGGCAACATGGATCAGACGTTTGCAGAGCCGAACGTGCGTTGGGCGTCGAAGGCGCTCCCGGCGGCCATTGTTACGCACCCATTATTACGCGCCGATTATTACGCACCCATGGTCAGCACTACGCGAAATCTTGCGCGGCCGCTGATCATCCGGTCGTAAGCTTCGGCGGCCTTTTCCAGCGGATACTTTTCGATCATCGGACGGACTCCGGTGAGCGCGCTGAACTGCATGGTGTCTTCGGAATCAGTGGCGATCCCGGAGGCCCATCCCTGGAGAGTGCTGCGGCCAACGATCAATTGAATGGGCGTAATCGTGAGTGGGTCGCCACCGGCGCCTACGACGACGAGTTTGCCGTTCCTGGAAAGGCCACTCGCCAGCGCGGACATGGATTTGGAATCGGGCGCAGTGGCGAGGATTACGCGGGCGCCGCCGAATTTTTGCAGTTCCGCGGCAGGATCGCCGGCGGCGGTATCCACATAGTGAGTCGCCCCGAGTTTTCCCGCCAGCGCTTCTTTATCTTTGTCTTTGCCGCGGCCGATGGCGACGGTGCGGAAGCCCATCTGTTTTGCATACTGGATTCCCAGATGGCCGAGGCCTCCTATGCCTTGAATGGCGACGAGATCGCCGGCACGCGCGCCCGAGTTGCGCAGCGCATTGAAAACCGTAATGCCGGCACACAGCAGTGGCGCGGCATCGGCGGCGGCCAAGTCGTCGGGGACGGCGGCTACCGCTTCGGCGGGCGCGACCATGTATTCCTGGTAGCCGCCGTCGTAACTGATGCCGGTGATTTCTTCGTTCTGGCAGTTAATGAAATCGCCGCGGCGGCAGGCGTTGCAGGTGAAGTCATGGCCACCGTGCCATCCGACTCCGACGCGCTGGCCGGGTTTCCA
>JBEKXC010000207.1:0-13288 GCA_049512435.1 Terriglobales bacterium
GATACGGCAACCGCTTCGTGGCGTTGAGCGCGCATATTGACACCGTGTTTCCGGCGGCGACGCCGTTGAATATCCGGCAGCAGGGCAGCCGCTTGTATGGCCCCGCAGTTTCCGACAACGGCGCGGGCATTGCCGCGATGCTGGCCGTGGCCAGTGTGCTCGGTGGCGCGCGAATTTCACACGCGCTGCCCTTTTTGTTTATTGGCAACGTCGGGGAAGAAGGGGAAGGCGATCTGCGCGGTATGCGCCACGTTTTTGCGACGCCGCGCTGGCGCGATACGATTGCCTACAGCGTGATTGTCGATGGCGCTGGAGCGGACACGGTGGTGGCCGAGGCCCTGGGCAGCCGCCGCTTCGAAGTGATCGTGCGGGGTCCGGGCGGCCACTCCTGGAGCGACTTCGGCGCACCCAATCCGATTATTGCGCTGGCGCGTGCGATTGAGATCTTCAGCCGGACCGCGGTGCCCGCCTCGCCGAAAACGACGTTCAATGTGGGCGTGATTCGGGGGGGGACTTCGGTGAATTCGATTCCGGAATCCGCCAGCATGCGGGTTGATCTGCGCTCCACGTCGATGGCGGAAATTGACCGGCTGGAGCGAGCGCTGCGCGTGGCGCTGGAGCAGGTGCTCGGAGCGGATAATCGGACCGCTGAACATTCTCACCCTCATTCTCATTCTCATTACGGAACCCGCAAGCCGCAGACGGTGCAGAGCGAAGTGGTCGAGATTGGAAATCGTCCGGCGGGCGAACTGGCGCCCGATGCCCGGCTGCTGAAGGTAATCCGCGCCGTGGATGCACAGTTGGGCAACACGGCGCAGGTACAGCGGGCGTCGACCGACGCCAACATTCCTTTATCGCTCGGCCGCGAGGCGGTTGCGATTGGTGGCGGGGGGTCGGGCGGCGGCGCTCACACGTTGCAAGAATGGTTCGACTGCAATGGACGGGAGCTCGGACTAAGGCGCATTCTGCTTACAATGCTCACACTGTCGGGAGTAGGAGAATGATGACGCGAATCGCTCTGGTCCTGCTGTTGGCGGTAGCTTCTGGCGCTTCGGCGCAGAGTGGGGTCTCAACTCAGAGTGGCCCCCAGGGCGCTCGGCAAGGCGCTCCGCAGAGCGCTCCGCAAGTCGCCCCAACGACCGCGCCGAAGCCGAAAGCGGACGTGATCTTTACCCACGCCAACATCTACACCGGAGTGGTCGATGCAACGGCGTCGTTGGGGGCGGGCAAACGCGCGGAGGCGTTGGCAGTGGTTGGCGACCGGATCCTCGCCGTGGGCACACGCGACGAGATCATGAAGTTGAAGGGGCCGGAGACCAAGATCGTGGATCTTGAAGGTCACTTCGTCATGCCCGGATTCAATGACGCCCACATGCACCTGGCCAGCGCCGGCCTGGAAAAAATGAACGTCAACATGATCGGCGTCAAAACCCTGGACGAGTTCCGCGAGCGCCTGCGGGTCAAGTGCGAAGCGGCCGAGCCCGGGGAATGGGTTGTCGGGGAAGGCTGGGACGAGACGCTGTGGCCGGTCAAGATTTTGCCCACGCGCTGGGATCTGGATGAAGTCAGCGGCAAGCACCCGGTCTACCTGGTGCGCGTGGATGGACATCTTGGAGTGGCAAATACGCTTGCCTTGCAACTTGCCAGCGTGACTGTCGCCAGTCGCGATCCGGATGGGGGAAAGATCGATCGCGATGAATCCGGCACGCCGACGGGCATTGTGCGTGAGAAGGCGGAGAGGGCGGTGCTGGCCGCGATTCCCAAGCCGACGCACGAGAAGCGGCGGCAAGCCATCGAACTGGCGCTCGCGGACCTGGCTAGTCATGGCATCACCTCGGCGCAGGATTATTCGCAGTGGGAAGACTTTCAGATTTACGAGGATCTCGAGCACGAAGGGAAACTGACGGCAAGGATTTCAGAGTGGCTGACTTTCGACGATTCCATTGAAGAGCTGAATCGCAAGCGCGACTCGCATCCTGCGTCGGACAATATGCTCCACACCGGAATGCTCAAGGGCTTCATGGATGGTTCGGTGGGCTCGAGGACGGCCGCATTGCTGGAGCCTTATAGTGACGATCCGAATAACAGCGGGCTGCCGCAATATGAAGTGGCCAAGCTGAATGCGATGACCAAGGAGCGGGTGCTGGCGGGATATCAGATCGGCTTTCACGCCATCGGCGACAAAGGGGTGCAGATGGCGCTGGACGCGTTTGCCGAAGCCGAGAAGGCGGCGAAAGAAGCCAAGGTGAAGGCGGTTGATGGCGGTTCCGATTACCGGCTCCGCATCGAGCACGCGCAGATCACCACACCACAGCAGATCCTGCGTTTCAAGGAACTGAAGGTGATTGCCTCGATGCAGCCGAGCCACCTGCTCACGGATATGAACTGGTCCGAGTCGCGGCTGGGACCGAAGCGCGCCGAGCATTCCTATACGTGGGCCGAGTTTCTTCGCCGGGGAGTGACGCTGGCGTTTGGTACGGATTATCCGGTCGAACCGGTGACGCCGTTTCGCGGAATCTACGCGGCGCTGACGCGCACGAGCGAAGATGGAAAGAAGAGCTATTACCCCGCGGAGAAACTAAATATCGAGCAAACGATCGCTGCTTATACGACCGGTGCGGCGTTTGCCGAATTCGCCGAAAAGCAAAAAGGCAAGCTGGAGACGGGCATGCTGGCCGACTTCGTCGTTCTCGATCAGGACATCACCGCCGCGGCGCCGCTGAAAATCCTGGAAACGAAAGTTGTGCGTACGGTGGTCGGGGGCAAGACCGTGTATGCATTGAATCATTGAGGCATTGAGGCATTGAATCATTGAATCATTGCGTCATTGAAATTCACCTTTGATGACACGATGTTTTAATGATTCAATGTCCCGATGATTCAATGACTCAATGATTCCGTTTCGTCTGTCCGTCCAAGTTAACCCTTACCGCATTTTCCGCGTCTAAGTGAGTTGGCCGACCTTCGAACTGCTCGCTGGCTGCCGCGAAGGTATAATGGAAGGTTAGTTTCAGGAGGAAGCAATGGATTCGCGCGAAGGCGCCTTTTGGGTGCGCCTTAAAGCCAATCGTTGGGCGTATACCTTTACCATACTGACGACGCTGGCGGTTGGAATTCTGATTGGTACGATAGTCTCCTATGGAGTGAAGGGCAAAGAGGGGCAGAAGTCCTCGGACGCGACCCCCCTGAGTGTTCCCTCTCCGGTACAGCTCTCGAATACGTTTTCGCAGATTTCCAAGCAGCTTGAGCCGAGCGTGGTGAACATAAATACCGAATCGACCGTCAAGAATCCGCACGGTCGAAAGCATTTCATACATCCCAATCCGGACCAGGATCAGGACAACGGGGGCGAAGACGATTCCCCGTTCCAGGATTTCTTTGACAAGTTCTTTGGCGGGCAGGGTGGACCTGAGGCGGGCACCATCCGCCAGCATTCGCTTGGTTCCGGCGTGATTGTGGATTCGAAGGGCTACATCGTCACCAACCGGCACGTGGTCGAAAAGGCAGATCGCATTCGCGTGAAGTTGCAGGATGAAAGCCAGTCGTCTCCAGGCCATGACGCCAGAGTGATCGGTACGGACACCGAGACGGACCTGGCCGTGATCAAGATCGATCTCGATCGTCCGCTGCCGGCCGCGAAACTGGGCAACTCCGACGGCATGCAGGTGGGCGACTGGGTACTGGCCATCGGCAGTCCCTTCGGATTGCAGGAAACGGTGACCGCCGGCATCGTGTCGGCCAAGGGACGCAACATCGTTCCCAACCGGAGTTTCCAATCTTTCATTCAAACCGATGCGGCGATTAACCCGGGCAATTCCGGTGGGCCGCTGGTCAATATGGCGGGCGAAGTCATCGGCATCAATACTGCCATTCTCACCGAGACGAGTTCGTACGCGGGCGTTGGATTTGCCATGCCTTCGAACACGGTGGCGCAGGTCTACAACCAGTTGATCGGGCCGGAACATCGGGTGGCGCGGGGGTCGATCGGCATTGAATTTTCGGCGGAGCCGGACCCGGCCCTGGCGCGGGTTTACGGGTCGGGTGTGACGGTGGCGAACGTGACCTCCGGCAGCCCGGCCGAACAGGCGGGCCTGAAGATCGGCGACACCATCACCTCCGTGGATGGCAGAGAGGTGAAGACGGGCGATGATCTGGTGGCTGACATTGCATCGCGCAAGCCGGGCTCGAAGGCCAAACTCGCGTTTGTGCGCAACGGCAAAAAAGAAGAGGCGACCGTCACCATCGCCGATCGCTCGAAGCTGTTCGCTTCACGTCTGGGCGAAGAAGACGAAAACGAGGGCGAGGAAGCTCCCAAAGCGAGTAAGTTCGGGGTTACGGTTCGCAGCATCACTCCCGATCTGGCCGATCGCCTGAGCATAGCCGCCGGCAAGGGCGTGGTGGTGTCGGACGTGAAGCAGGGATCGTTCGCCGAGGATGTCGGGCTGAATCGCGGCGACGTGATCCTGGAAGTGAACAAGCAACCGGTGAACACTCCCGACGACTTCAGCAAAATCGAGTCGTCGATGAAGAGCGGGCAAGATGTGGTGTTCCTGGTGCGTCCGCGAGGCGCAAGGGCGCAGGATGGAACGCGCTTCCTGGCAGGTACACTTCCGTAACCGATATATAATCCGGCGAGACTGGCGCTAGGCCCCCGTTTCGGGGACCATAGAGTGGGCTGGTCTCGCCGGTTTTTTATGGGGCGGTCGTTTGTCGATGGTCGTTCGCGGGTTTCCGGCGAACGACGCGCTCCGAACAACTGGCGACTAACGAAAGGCGACCAACGACCATCGACTTACTTATGCTGTGGTGTGATCAAATTCGGCGTTGGCAACGCGCGGGGGTTTGCAGCCTGCTCTGCCTGGCCGTGCATGCCTCGGCCATCGCGCAGACGGAGGCGTCGACTTCGCCAGAGAAGCAGACGCACACTGCCACAGCACCCGCGGCGAAAGCAAAGCAGCCCACCAGCGGACACGCAACCACGAAGCGCGCTTCAACTCACGCCTCGGGGCAGAAGAGCAAGACTTCCGGCAAGAAGGGCTCCAAGCAGGTGGCGAGGAAGCGCGGACAGCAGGCGATCGGCTCGGATCGGGCGCGGCAAATTCAGACCGCGCTCATCCGCGAGCATTACATGGAAGGCGAGCCGACCGGCACGTGGGATAACGCCACGCAGGCCGCGATGCAGCACTATCAGGCCGATCAGGGATGGCAGTCGAAGACGACTCCAGATTCGCGAGCGCTGATCAAACTCGGATTAGGCCCCAGCCACGATCACCTGCTGAATCCGGAAAATGCAATGACCCGATCACCTGCTGAATCCGGAAAATGCAATGACCGCGGTGCCAGCGGCCGACCCGAAGGCTGCGGCTAGACCAGGGCCGGCGGAAAATAACATTCCTCAGCGATAGAGATAGCGATAGCGGTAGTCGATACTCGCCAATTCGTGCCTGCTACAATCGCGCCATGCTGAGACTTAGGCAAATCGCGGCCGTGATCGTTGTCCGTGCTCGTTTTCCCATTGGCTCCATTTTGTTTGGATCTTTCTTTCTCTTTGTCCTTGTCTTTGTTCTTGCGCTCCCATCAGCCAGCGCACAGAAGATTCCGCCGCCCGAGGTTCCGAATGCGATTCGGGCGCATGCGGGCGAAGAGGTTGTCTTGCTCGCACATGCCTCCGGATCGCAGATCTATACCTGCCAGGCGGGCGCAGACGGCAAATTTGTCTGGACTCTTAAGGCTCCCGAGGCCGAACTAAAAGATCGGAATGGCAAGGTCATCGGAAACCATTTCGCGGGTCCGACGTGGAAACTGAACGACGGCAGCGAAGTCGCGGGCAAGGCTGCGGCGCACGTGGACTCTCCGGATGCTGACTCTATTCCATGGTTGCTGGTGAATGTTGTCAGTCATTCTGGAAAAGGCTTGCTCACGAATGTGGCCACGATTCAGCGGGTCCGTACCCACGGTGGTAAAGCGCCGGCCACGGGATGCGACGCATCGCGGCGTGACAGCGAAACGAAAAGCAGCTATACGGCAGACTATTATTTCTACGCGCCGGCGCAGTGAAGCTGCGATCTTGGAATGTGATTTTGTGATCGAAACGGGCGATGGGTTGTGCCAACACCCACACATTCGCAAAGAACGCGAATGTGTGGGGCACCCTATCTCGGGGATCCTTCGGATTTTGGGGTCGCCTGCGGGCCTAGCCGAGCACCGGCCGCGGGCAGTAAGGGATCGGCATCCCCATGACGATTGCCCCCGGGTTGCGCTCGACCAGCGCTTCGGCGTATTCGGCACCCGCGATTCTTTCGGCTAGATCGCGGGCCGCGGAAAGATTGGGGATACGGCGCTTGGTATCGTGCGCGTCCGAGGCGAGCACGTGGACCGCTGATCGATCGAGCAGCCAACGGGCGATGGTTTCAGGCCGTTCTCCCCAGAGGCCAGTCAGCGCCGAGGCCGTGACCTGAATCAGGCAGCCCTGCTCCGCCCACTCCAGAATGCGCTGCGGCGCCTGCTGCAGGATCGGGTTGCGTTCGGGATGGGTGAGGATCGGCGTAAGCCCGCGATCTCCCAGGCGAGTGAAGCACTCGGAAAGTCCGGCCGGCACGCTGTAATTGCTGAGTTCAACCAGCAAATAATTAGTTTCGCCAATGGTGTAGGTGTGCGGCTGCTCTAGAACGCTCTCCAGATTCTCGAAGGAAAGATGAAAGTCGCAGCCGAGACTTAATTGCAATTCCAATGCGGGGGCGATTTTTTCCCGGAGCTGGCCGAGAAGCCCCGAAAAGTATGCGCGATCGTAGGCGTAGCGATCATTGGCGTGAGGGGTGGCCACGGCATGGGTAATGCCGTCAGACGCCGCCATACGGCACATTTCGACGGCTGCATCCCAGGACTTGGGGCCGTCGTCGACTTCGGGCAGAAGGTGGCAGTGGATGTCGATCACGACGTAATCGATTAGAACACATCCGGAATCGATCGGGTCATCTGACCAGCGGATCATCGGGCCATCGGGCCATCTCCGTTCCCATCTTGCCTTCTAAGCTCTTAGCCCCCAGCTAAAAGCCAAGAGCTAAAAGCCGGGAGCAGCTTTCCGATAACCCGATAATGACCCGATAATTTTACAGGTGCGCAGTTGCGCTATGCCCGTCTTCTCATGCACGATAGTGAACACGACATTTTTCGTTCTCACCCTGGATGTGTAGGAGCAGGTTCGCAAATGAGCTTTCTAAGGGCGGCGCGTGCCGCATCGGCCGGTCACGGTGGTCTTTGTCTTAGTCTCCGTCTTTTTCCTTGCCGGGCTCTCGCGGCCACGGTCATCATCCTGGTTCTGGCCGGACTTTCCCTTTCCTGCGGTAGCAGTTCAAGTCCTTCTTTCGCGGTTAACGCGATTGCCTATGTAACCTTGCCATCGCAGGGATCCGTGCTTCTGCTGAATATCGAAGGCGCCACCGGCGTCATCACCGCAGGAGCGAATACCCCGCCGGTGCAGGGCATTTCGCCCACCGGACTGGCATTGCTTCCGTCGAAGAACTTTCTGTACGCAGCCGATTCCCACGCCAACACGATCTCGATTTTCAGCGTCGCCAACAACGGGACTTTGACCCTCACCGGCTCTCCGATTCCAGCCGGTAACGGTCCCGACGCGGCCGTCATCGACCCTAGCGGCCAGTACTTGCTGGTGACGAATAATTTTTCCAACAACATCTCCGTTTTCTCCATCACTGGGGGCGGCGGCACTTTGACAGAGGTCGCAGGTTCGCCCTTCTTCGCGAATGCCAATCCAACCGAGATTCTGTTCACCCATTCCGGCCAGTTCGTATACGTAACCAATCCGGGCATTGGGACGGTCACCGGCTTTTCCTTCGATTCGGCCAGCGGACTGCTCAGTCAGCTGCCGACGTCTCCGGTTACTTCGGGCAATGGCGCTGCCGCCCTGGCGGTGGATGCCAGCGATCAGTACCTCTATGTTGCGAATGCTTCGGCGAGCAATCCTCCTCCGTATACGGCCACGATCGGCAACATTTCTGCGTTCAGCATCGACTCCGGCAGTGGCGCACTGACCCCCCTGCTCGGTTCGCCGTTTACCTCCACAAACGGCACCGGCCCGGCGGCGATCGCGGTCGATCCCACCGGCCATTTTGTGTATGCGGTGACCCCGGGATCAAGCAACTCCATCTGGTGTTTCGCGATCACTGCGGGCAACGGGGAACTGGTGCCAGTGACGGATTCGCCGTTCAGCCTGGCAGCGGGCGCGCAATTCGCCTTGTTCGACCCCAGCGGCAACTTCTTCTATATCGGAAGTGAGTCTGGAGCCGCCATTGAGGGTTATACCTACAACCCATCTACGGGCGCTCTGAAAGCTATAACGGGCTCCCCTTTTTCGACAGGAGTGGGGCCCGGGGAGATGGTACTTTCCGACTAGAAACCCGTTGTGCGGGCGTTGATTTCACGCTTTGTAATGTGTGATTTAAGGCGTGGCACTTTGGTGGAGCAACTCGGCACCCGCGTGCTATTTTCAGATTCGCCGCTTAGCCTTACATTCCCAGTTGAGCAGTTCTGGGGGAGGGCTGCCCGGGCGTCCTGGGTTCGAAAGAATCCGGACGCCCGTTTTATTTATTGAGGCATTGAATCATTGGAAACCCAGCCCCAAAGGCTCTTGATCTTTTAATGGTTCAATCACGCAATGCTTCAATGACTCAATGATTTCTAATTTGTCGAAATGGTGAAGTTCACCGTGATGCGGGCCTGGGTTTCCACCGGCTGCCCATTTTGCAGATAAGGCTTGAAGTGCCATTGCTTCACGGCCTCGCGGGCTGCGGTAGCCAAAATGGTGGGACCGCTGAGAATCCGCAACTCCTGGATGGCGCCTTCTCTGGAGATGAGCGCCTGCAAACTGACTATGCCCTGCACCTTCATCTGCCGTGCCAGCAGGGGATAGTCTGGCGCCACCGACACGCTCACACTCTGTGCGGTTTGCGGGGAGAGCTGCACGCGGTCGCCGGCATTGGTCGTCATTCCGCTAGTCGCGGAATTCGGCGGCGATATAGAAGCGCTCAATGCGGGAGACGTTGCGCCCGAGTCTACATCCAGATGGATGGCATTGCTTTTCGCGGGCACATTGATGTGGCGGTTACCCGCCACGACTTCCACCTGCAGCGGAGGCAATGCGGCGCGCTCGCTGGTGGCCGAGAAGGGAACTTCTGCCGCAGCGGCGGGCGCCGGGGGCTTGGCTGGCTTGCGTTCGCGCACCGCAGTCGTCGCAGGTACGCTCGCAGCCGCTCCAGTCGTATTCTTACTCATACTCTTGCTTCGAATCGTAGCTTCCTGCTCCTCAGCGCTCGGTGGAAACCAGAAATCCCAATCCTTCAGAACCACTGCTGCCAGCGCGATCAGCAGGATTCCCAGGGCGATGAGCATCCGTTTTCGCTGCACCGCTGTATCTGGCGTATCCGGCGGCGCGGGTTGCAGGGGGAGCGGACTGGAGCGCTCCAGATGGTTCTCGGGCGGGGTTTCGTCGTGAAACATAGGCACGCGAGCGTCCTCAGAATCGTAGTCGGAGAGCGCTCAGTTAGTATGCCCTGAACTCGGGCCCATGCCAAGCGAATCCCGGCAGGGTTGTAACCTTTTGCCAGGGCCGAACGTGGTATGCCTTTTGCTTTCCGCGACGGCTTAGGAGGTTGCGGGAAAAATCGCTTCTGAGCGAGAACCCGCGCCCTCAGCGGCTAAAGCCGTATTCAGAACAAGGCGGTTATCGCAGCGGTGAACCGCTGCGCCACCCAAAATCAAGTGCAACGTCGAGTTTTTCCGCAGCCTGTTAGGAAACCGGGGAAACTTTATAGTCAAGCTTGTCAAGAATGCCAATCGCGACGTCAAGAATCTCCTGGTCGACCTTGCGATTCGTAGCGATGGCCTCTTCCAGCGGGATGGAAATAATCTTGTTCCCGCGCAGCGCTGCCATCTTCCCGAATTCGCCGCGGTGCACCATGTCGATGGCGCCCAGTCCATAGCGTGTGGCCAGTACGCGGTCAAAAGCGGTGGGCGATCCGCCCCGCTGGATGTGCCCGAGTACGACGGACCGCGACTCGAAGCCGGTCCGCTTTTCGATTTCGCTGGCCAGCGTTGAGCCAATTCCGCCCAACCGAAGATGCCCGAATTCATCGCGTCCATCTTGCACGGCGGCTGCACAGTGTTTCTCATTGCCATCGGCAAACTTTGCGCCTTCGGCGGCTACCACGATGCTGAAATATCTTCCGCGGGCATGGCGTTGGCGAATCAGTTCCGCCACCTGGTCAATATCAAAAGGAAGTTCGGGGACCAAAATAACGTCGGCGCCGCCGGCGATGCCGCTGTAAGCTGCGATCCAGCCGGAATCCCGACCCATCACTTCCACCACGATCACGCGATTGTGCGCTTCGGCCGTGGTATGCACGCGGTCAATGGCTTCGGTCGCTATATTCACAGCCGTGTCAAAGCCGAAGGTGAAGTCGGTGCCGGAGAGATCGTTGTCGATCGTCTTCGGAACGCCAACCACTTTTAGCCCGTTGACGAAAAGTTTCTGCGCCACCGAGAGCGTGTCGTCGCCGCCAATGGCAATCAGTGCGCCACAGCCATGTTTCCTGAGGTTCTCGGAGCAGCGCTGCAGGCCGTCGGGGTACTTCGCGGGATTGGTGCGCGAGGTGCGCAGGATTGTACCTCCACGCGGCAGGATGCCACCTACCGATTCGAGGTCGAGTTCCATGGTTTTGTCTTCGAGCAACCCGCGCCAGCCTTCCATGAATCCCACGAATCCGTCTTCATAGTGAAAACTTCCCTTGCGCACCACCGCCCGAATAACCGCATTCAGCCCGGGACAATCGCCCCCGCCCGTCAGCACCCCAATTTTCATTTCCTGCTCCTCATATGATTTTCCGGTACGAGTATGAGTTTGCCCTGGGAGCGGATACACTCCGCCCTGCTGTTTTGTTGCAATGGGCCCGAATGTAATTAGGTTATCACGCTGCTTTGGCGCGCGCGTAAGTCACCATCGCCGACAGACCAAGATTCCGTTGCGGCCAAAGGCGAAAAACTGGTAACTGATAGCTGAGAGCTCTCCTGCTACACTTCCTTCATGCGCGTCCTCGGCATCGACTGCGGCACGGAATACACCGGATACGGAATCGTCGAATTGGTCTGCGATGGCCGCAACGATGGCCGCAACAATGATCGCAACAAGGATCGCCTGGTTTGCATTGTCTGCGGCGCCATTAAAGTTTCTCCGCACGATCCCATGCCCACACGCCTGTCGCGCATCTCGATCGGCCTGCAGGAACTCATCTCCCAGCACCGGCCCGACCGGGTTGCCATCGAAGACGTTTTCTACGCCGCTAACGTGAAGTCCGCCTTGAAGCTCGGCCAGGTGCGCGGGGTTGCCATGCTGGCAGCGGCTTCCGCCGGACTCGAGGTCGCCGAATATTCGCCTCTTTCTATCAAGTCCGCGGTGGTCGGATATGGCCGCGCCGAAAAACATCAGGTCCAGCAAATGGTGACGCTCCTGCTGAATCTCGAGGAAGTACCCGAGCCCGCCGATGCTGCCGATGCACTGGCCATCGCGATCTGCCATCTGCACACGGCAGCAACGCGGGAGCGCCAGAGCGCAGCCCGCTGACGATAGAGACGGGGCTGGCGCCGCGTCTCGGCCGCATGCTGGCTCCGCTCTCAGACGCGGAAAGCCGTGTCTGGCGGGGGGTTTCATCGCGCCCCGCATTCCCGTCAGGTTACCCCAGTGCTAGTCCTGAATCCGCTGTGCATCAGTCCAAAATCCGTCACGCCACGGAACACTCGTTTGTGCATCGGGGGCTGACTTTCGAGGACTCTCGGGTTAACCTGAATTGCTTGCAAAAAATCGCCGCGCTGTCCGCATGAAGAATGCAGCGCGAGAAATGACAATGAGGACAAAAATGAACTTCCCCCGTTCAATTTCCGCCGTCGTCGTCGCACTGCTCTTACACTCAGCCTTAATGCACGCCAAAACGAAACAGAAGGCGTCTTGCGACTTCACCACGTTTTCCGCGCCCTCGGGCTATACCCTGAACCTGGTTAACGGAGTAAGCGACGATGGCACCGTTGTTGGACAGTTAGTCGACAACCAAACTTCGGAACCGGTCGCCTTCGCATACTCCGCCAGTGGAGTATTCACCGAGTACGCAGCGCCGAAATCCTCAACTACGTGGTTGTATGGAGCCAACGCCAGCAGCATGAATGCCGGCTCCTACCAGGACAGCGGCTACCCGGGACACATTCATGGATTCACCTGGCAAGGCAAGAATATGACGGTCGTCAATTATCCCGGCGCCCCCAATACCTGGCTGTTCGACATCAACCAGGGGGGAACCCTGGTCGGCAGCTTCAGCGCCGGCGATTCCATAACCAAGGGATTCATGATGGTGAACAATAAGTTCACGATTATTGCCTATCCTGATGCACAAGTAACGTTTGCCGATGCCATTAGCGACAACGGCGTGGTCGCAGGAACTTACGCCAGCAGCCTCATCAGCTACGGTTTCCTCTGGCAAAACGGCACTTTTACCAGTATCAATTACCCGAAAGCCCAATGGGGAACCGCTCTGGTCGGAGTGAATAACTCCGGCGTGGTCGCGGGCAATTATTTTGCGGGCGTTGCCACCAACGGTTTCATTTACGAGAGCGGAGAATTCAAGGACATTGTCTATTCCGGTGCAAAGTACACCGCCGCCGGTGGCATCAACAACAACGGCCTGGTCTCGGGCCAGATCGTGCCGGAGGCTCGATTCGAGAATCCAACCCTCCGCTTGACACTCCGCGCTGTCATCCCCAATCATTACAGCGCCCATGCTGCGACGACTTCCAATTGACTGCTTGCTCATTCTTTGTTCGATCTTCTTTTCTTCTTTCTATTCTTCCTTGTATTCTTCCCTCTATGCTTCGCCCCTCGGCTCTTCGCCAGCTGAGGCTCCGGCCGTGGTCACCTTCACTATCGATTTCCCCAATTCGCAGCCGGAGCACTACTCGATTCGCATTCCATCGGATGGCTCAGCCCGCTACCAGTCGACGAGCCGCCTGTCCGCCGATTCCGAGGAGACCGATTCCCAGGACAGCGATTCCAATAACACCGATTCGCATAATATCGACGGCTTCGATTTCGACTTCAGGCTAGCCGCCGAAACGCGGCAGAAGATCTTCGACCTGGCGGCGAAGGCTGGCTATTTTCAGAAGGATGTCGACTCCCATCACAAGGGCCTGGCCTTTACCGGGAAAAAGACCCTCGGCTACAAAGATGCGC
>JBEKXC010000208.1:0-7520 GCA_049512435.1 Terriglobales bacterium
CGAGCAGGGTGACGGTAAGCTGGTTGCCATGACTGGAGACGGTACCAACGATGCGCCCGCGCTGGCTCAGGCCGATGTGGGCGTGGCCATGAATACCGGCACCCAAGCGGCGAAAGAGGCCGGAAACATGGTGGACCTGGATTCGAATCCCACCAAGCTCATTGAGGTAGTGGCGATCGGCAAACAGTTGCTAATGACGCGCGGAGCGCTCACCACGTTCTCGATTGCGAACGACGTAGCCAAATATTTCGCGATTATTCCGGCCATGTTTGCCGGAACTTTCCCTGTGCTGAATGCGCTGAACATTATGCGTCTGCAGACGCCGCAGTCGGCCATACTTTCGGCCGTCATTTTTAACGCGCTCATCATTGTTGCCCTGATTCCGCTGGCGCTGCGAGGGGTCAAGTATAAGGCGATGAGCGCCGAATCGCTGTTGCGGCAAAATTTGCTGGTGTATGGATTTGGCGGCTTGGTGGTTCCGTTCATCGGCATCAAGCTGATTGACATGTTAATTACCGGCATCAAGCTGGTATAGGAATTTGCGATTTGTGATTTGTAATTTGCGATTGAAGAACTAAAAAACACGGGTATGGAACCACCGAGCCAATATGTGCAGGTGTTGAAATTACAAGTTAGAAATTAGAAATTACAAATGCCATGAAGAAGAATCTGATCACAGCGGTACTCATGACGATCGCGACAACGGTCCTGTTGGGAATTCTGTATCCCCTGCTGGTCACCGGACTCGCGCAGCTCATCTTCCCCAAGCAGGCCAATGGCGAGCTTATCCATGGGAAGGACGGAGTGTTAGTTGGCTCGCGGCTGATCGGGCAGCCATTTTCGGGGCCGGGCTACTTTCATTCGCGGCCATCCGCCGCGGGCGCCGCGGGCTACGATGCCACTGCTTCGGGCGGCTCGAACCTGGGCCCGACCAACGCGCAGTTGATTACTCGCGTCAATGGAGACGTCGCGAAGCTGCAGGCCGAGAATCCTGGCGCTGCCATCCCGGTCGATCTGGTTACGACATCGGGTTCAGGGCTCGACCCGGACATTTCGCCGGCGGCGGCCGAATTCCAGATTCGGCGCGTGGCTGCGGAACGCAAGATTCAAGAAACTGAAATCGCACGCCTCGTCGCGGAGCACTCCGAAAACCGGCAATGGGGATTCCTGGGCGAGCCGCGCGTGAACGTACTCGAACTAAATCTTGCGCTCGATGCGCGGTATGGCCGAGTTCACTAGAAGCAGGTTGTGTGGAAGCGGGGCTTCGCCCCGCTAGCGCTCCGAGTAAATCACTCGCAGCGCGCCCGCAGCCACGGAAATCTCGGCGGGTGTCTCGCACACAAATTCTCCGTCAGCATAAATCTCGAGCGGAGTTTCGGTCTGCACACGGACTCGGTCCGCCTGCGAGTACTCCACTTCGGGCAGCAGGAGATGGCGCCCGAAGTACACCGTCGGAAACAGGCTGAGCAGCTTAAGCGGGCTCAGCTTGCTGATCCGGCAGACGTCGAGCTTGCCGTCCGCAAAATCCGCTTCCGGCGCGATGCGCATGCCGTCGCCATAGAACTGCGTGTTCGCGAATGCCGCAAGCAAGGTGAGTTTTTCGGGTTCGGTATGGTCGTTATCGTTATCATTATCCTTGTCCTTACCGTTGAACTGCGTCAGCCGCATGGAAAAAGCGGGCAACTTGAGCAGCAGCGGCAATAGCGCCAGAACATATCCGCCGTGTGCCCGCAACCAGCGCGGCATCTGATTGGCGCGGCGAGCGACGGCAGAGTCCAGACCGGTCCCAGCGACGCAGCAGAAATAGTGGGTGCGCTCCGGCGATGCGGACGGAACGATGACGCCAAGATCGATTGCCCGCGGTTGAATTGTTTCCGATGCGAAATCACGCCAGGCGCGCAACGAGTCTTGCTCCGAGTGCAAGTTCAGCGCGCGGGCAAAATCATTTCCGCTGCCCGCAGGGACGATCAGCACCGGAAGCTGTAGCCGCACCAGCGCAGGCAGATGACGATGAATGGTACCGTCCCCGCCAAAAATCAGAATGGCGTCAGCGTCGGTGGAAGAAGCGGGCAGTCCCTGCAACCACTCGATCGGATAGCCAGCCTGAAACGGCTTCAAGTCTGCCGGTGAAGTTCCCAACCCGAAGATGACCGCAGCGCGCATGGGTTCAGCATTAAATGCTCAGCATTAGAACACATGCGCCTCCGCGAGGCGATTGCCAACGGAGCTATTTCGGAAGGCATTTCTCCATGAAGTCAACCAGATCTTTTTTCATCTTGTCGTGTTCGGCGCGATCGATGTACACCATGTGCCCCGCGTTGTAGGTGCCATAGGAAATATTCTGGCGGAACTTCGCATCGAGGTCGAGATGATCCATGGTCCAGTTGGCGGCGGCGAAGGGTGTGGCGAGGTCGTAGTGGCCCTCCATTACCAGGATCTTCATATACGGGTTCTTGATCATAGCCGACCGCAACCCGCCCGCCGTGCTGGGAAAGCCTTCTTCGGCCGATTGTCCCCAATCCCAGGTGCGGAAGCCGGGTTGGTCGTAGGCAAAAACCCGGTATGGCATGTCGGACTTGTAGTTCAGTTCGGTGCGCAGGTAGTTGTTGAACGCTGACGTGTAGGGCGGCAAAATGGCGCCGCTGGTCGGGTCATAGGAACGCTCATCGCCGGGATTCGGGCTGGTGAAGCGGCCATCGAGCCGTCCGCTGATCAGCTTCTGATCCAGCAGCAACTCCTTGGTGAAGGTGGGAACGTCGATACGCAGATCGTGGGCTTCGATTACTTCCGGACGCAGCCCGATGTAGCGTGACAGTTGCTCGACAATCTTTCGATGCTCCTCCGGCGTCATGGCGTCGCCTTTGCCGAGCGCCAGCGCGTACTCATTGTTCGACCAGCGGACGACTTCTTCGCGCGTCTTCGCCACATCCTGAGTGAGATCGGCGGATAGCTTGTGATGGTAGCCGGCGATCATGTTGAAAGTCGGCACCAGCAACAAATAAGGCAGATCGTTCGACTTGTTCCATTCGAGCGTCTGGAAATCCACAGCCATTGACAGCAAGGTCACGCCGTTGAAGGCGATACCATGATCGGCTAGATATCCGGCGAGACCTGCGGCGCGCGTGGTCCCGTAGCTTTCCCCGAGCAGAAAGAGCGGGGAACTCCAACGCTCGTAGCGCGAAAGGTAGAGACGGATGAATTCTCCGAAGGCCTGTACGTCGCCTTTCACACCCAGAAATGTTTTTGTAAGTTCGGCGGTCGCGGCACGTGAGTAGCCGGTGGACATGGCGTCCACCATGACAATATCACTGCGATCGAGCAGCGTATCGGGATTGTCTTCCAGGCGATACGGAGCTGCCGGCATGAATCCGTTTGATTGCAGCACAACTCGTCTCGGTCCGAGTGCGCCCATGTGCAGCCACACCGAAGAGGAGCCGGGGCCGCCGTTGAACGAGAACGTCAGCGGACGCTTTCCAGCATCCTGCCCATCGAGCGTGTAGGCCACGAAAAACATTTCGGCTTCTATTTTGCCGTCGCCGCGCTTGATGGGAAGCCTGCCGGTCGTCGCCGTATAACTGAGAGTCTTGCCGTTCAGCGTGGTCTGGTGATGCGTGATCACCGGCGGGACCTCCGCCACATCGTAATGTTCTTCTTTGTCGGTAGCTTCGCTGGCGTCGGCTTTGGGCGGCTCTGCGGGCTTGCCGCTTTCGGGGGTCTTATCCGGAGACGCCGCTGTCGTCGATTGCTTTTTATCTTTTTTGGACGCAGCCTGCTTTGCGCTCTCAGCGGTTGTGTCGGGTGATTCGTTTTGCTGCGCCATGGTAAACGGAATCGTCAACGCGGCGAAAAAAAGAACGATCAAGATTCTCATGCTTGTCTCCGGGAAAAAAGAAATTGGACGAGCATTATAGCGCCTCGTTGTACCGCTTCGCGGATTGCGACTGGAAAGCCGGAGACAACTGCAGACGTGCTAGAATTTGTTGCGTCTGAAACGCTTCCTCCGGCTTGGTGGCGCAGATCTCTCCACACTGGCAATGACGGATTGAAAAGTGGCCCAGAATCCCAACGTCCAAAGCGGCTCGATTACCTACGCCGATGCCGGTGTCAGCATTGATCGCGGCAACCGCACCAAGCAGCGCATCAAGTATCTGGCCCACAAAACCTTTACCAAGGGAGTGCTGAGCGAGATTGGCGGATTCGGCGGGTTGTTCTCCGTTGACAAGAAGTATCTGGATCCGGTGCTGGTTTCGAGCGTGGATGGCGTGGGTACCAAATTGAAATTGGCCTTCGAAATGAGCGTGCATCACACCATTGGCGCTGACCTGGTGAATCATTGCGTCAACGACATTGCCGTGCAAGGCGCGGCGCCGATGTTTTTTATGGATTACCTGGCCACCGGCAAGCTGGACCCGGAAGTCGCGGAGAAAATCGTTGGTGGCATCGCCGACGCCTGTAAGCACAACGGTTGCGCCTTGATCGGTGGCGAGACCGCGGAAATGCCGGGCTTCTATGCCGAAGGCGAGTACGATCTTGCCGGATTCATTGTCGGAGTGGTCGAGCGGGAGCGCATCATCAGCGGCAAAGACGTGCAGGTGGGGGATTGCGTCCTCGGCTTGCCCTCGAACGGCCTGCACACCAACGGATATTCATTGGCTCGCAAACTGCTCTTTGAAATCGCGGGCTATTCTCCCGAAACCTTTGTCAGCGAGATCAAGAACAAGGTCGGCAACGAACTCATGCGAACTCATCGCAGCTACTGGTCGATCATTCGGAAGATGATCGCGGGCGAGTGCGTCGCGGCGCTGGCGCATATTACCGGCGGCGGCATCACTGAGAACCTGCCCCGAGTGCTGCCCAAAGGCACGTCAGCCGTGATTGAACTCGGCACCTGGCCAGTTCTGCCCATCTTTGAACACCTGCAGAAACTCGGCAACGTCGCTGAGGAAGAAATGCTCCGGACCTTCAATATGGGCCTCGGCATGTTGATCGTGGTTCCCGCCAAGAAATTCAAGAAAGCGCAGACGCTGCTGGAACGCGCTGGAGAAAAATTTTACAGCGTCGGGCGCATCGTCAAGGGTGATCGCAAGGTGGTGTTCAGCTAGAGTCGATGCTCACGGCCTGGTGCGCAATAAACCCCTTTTATGAATTGTCATCCGTAGCGAAGCGAGGGATCTGCAGTTCGCCGCAAAAGGCAGATCCCTCGCTGCGCTCGGGATGACAAGAACTTTCGATTTTCTCCGTCTCTCTGTGCCTCCGTGGTGAATAATGATGTCGTATGAAGAATCTCGGCATTCTCCTTTCCGGACGCGGTTCCAACTTTGTGGCCATTGCCGACAGCATTGCGGCGGGCAGGATTCCCGATGCCCGCATCGCCGTCGTGATTTCGAACCGTGCCGATGCTCCGGGCCTTGAAACCGCCCGCCAACGGGGCCTCTGCGCGTTGGTCATTCCCTCGAAAGGTAAGTCGCGTGAAGAGCACGACCGCGAAGTGGTAGCGGCAATCGCCGACAACAAGGTGGATCTTGTCTGCCTCGCCGGTTACATGCGTCTGCTCTCGCCGTGGTTCGTACGGCAGTTCCCAGCACGAATTCTCAACATCCATCCGTCCCTGCTGCCTGCATTTCCTGGCCTCGAGGCGCAACAGCAGGCGTTTGCTTATGGTGTGAGAGTTTCAGGCTGCACGGTGCACCTGGTAGATGAAGAACTCGATCACGGCGCCATCATCGTGCAGAAAACCGTCGCGGTACTCGACTCCGATGACGAGCACACGCTTGCGGAACGAATTCTTGAGCAGGAACATATCGCCTATACCGAAGCGATCAGGATTGTGCTGGAAGGAAAATTTGAGATCGTCGGCAGGAGATTCGTGAGAGGTCAGAGGTCAGAGGTCAGATTGCAGAAGTAAAAATCCAAAATTCACGACGCGCCGGTTTTCACTGCAATCTGACCTCTCACCTCTGCAATCCTACATAATGAGTTCGTTGCTTTTCCTCACAAGCGGATGCTGCATCACCTCTAGCTCGTTCTTTACCAGATTCAGTCCGTACACGCACTGCTCAAATCTTTGTGAGAGTTGCGCGAACAGCGGCGCCACCTTGGCATACTCGAAGTGCTCGAACTTGGAGACGATGTAGTAACTTTCTTTTCCAGCTTTCACCCAATCCACGAAATTCTCGACCCGCTGGCGGCGCAGGCGATAGTGATTGATGCTCTCCGGAAACATGCCGGCATAGAACAGCGTATAGTCGCCAATGTGCTTGCGAACCTGGCGCTCGCGATCGAATGACGGCGCCGGGCCATAGATCGGGTCCGACTCGATCAGCATCTCGCCCACATCATTCAACGGCCTCCCCGACGCATTACGGATTTTCAACAACTGCTCGGCGTCGCAGAACTCCGACAACAGATGCGCGACATAGCCCACAATTTGCGGATCGCGAATTCCAATCTCCTCGGCATAATGACGGCCGACCAGTTCAACAAACAGCTGCTGCAGCGGATGCGTCTCCGGAATCATTTCCCTGTCCATTGGCCCCACTTCCTTCGCAAACCCATCTTACTTACTATCGGAACAAGAACCCCTGCGGATTAGATACCGTGAATTCTGTTCTAACGCAAGTGCCCATTCGAGCCACTGCTTTAGTTAGAAGCCCGCGCGGGGCGCGGCGTTTACAGGGATTTGCTGGCAGCCAAGGGATGCGACTGCTAATTCTGTTTCACGGATCGAAAAACATGATTCCCTGAATCTATTTACATGATCCAATGAACGTATCTACATGAGTTGGTCGAGTACTTACACGGAATCACAAGGAACGGAGGCGTAAAGTGGAGCGAATCAACATTTCGAGCGGAACACCTTGGGAACCGGTTGTCGGTTACTCCCGTGCGGTTCGCCTAGGCATGTATATCCACGTTGCGGGCACCACCGCAACCGGAGCCGATGGCAAGATCATCGCGGGCGATGCCTACGCGCAAGCGGTTCAGACCCTCAGGAATATTGAACGCGCGCTCGAGCGGGCCGGAGCTTCGCTGAAGGATGTAGTCCGTACGCGCGTGTTCCTCACCAATATCGCTGATTGGGAAAAAGTAGGAAAAGCCCACGGAGAGTTCTTTAGAGACATTCGTCCCGCAGCCAGCATGATGGCCATCACCGCCCTGGTTTCTCCAGAGATGCTGGTGGAAATCGAAGCGGAAGCGATCGTTCCCGACGGAAAGCAGCCTGGCGGAAAGCAGCCCGGCGGAAAGTAATAAGTGGAGCGGCGGAAGCCAGAACTGGGGGCTTCCGCCATTTATTACGCTTGCCGCGAGCGTAAAGGCTAACGGCGGCCCTTCTTGCGGGCAACTTTTTTCTTTGCCGGCTTCTTTGCCGCTTTCTTTGCCGCTTTTTTCTTCGCCGGCTTTTTCTTGGCGCTTTTCTTGGCTGTTTTTCTTGCCGGCTTCTTTGCCGCTTTCTTCTTTGCAGGCGCCTTCTTGGCTGGAGCTTTCTTTGCTGGCGCCTTCTTCTTCGGAGAACCTCCGCC
>JBEKXC010000209.1:0-7514 GCA_049512435.1 Terriglobales bacterium
GCAACGGAGTCGTCTACGAGGTTACGCCCTAACTGACGCCGCAGACATGGAACGCCGGCATCCTTGATCTTGGATGCCGGCGTTTTCTTGTTGTCGAACGAGCCCTGATGGTTCAAACGTGATCCGTCATTGAATTTCCCTCGCGCCAACCATGCAAGCCCACTCCAGGCGTTGCCAAGCGAGCGGAACATTTAAGAGAGTACCGAGGGCCGCAAGTGAACCGCTAACCTCATCGAACGTTGAGTATACTCATTGCTTCAACAGAGTCGACCGCCGAAAAAACGCTCGTATCAAACTCTATTATCGAACCATATTATCGAACTATGGAAGATTCACGATGAACGGCGCTGAAGGCCTGACAAGCACGCTCGTGGCCGCGGGCGTTGATACCTGCTTTTCAAACCCAGGCACATCAGAAATCCATATCGTCGCTGCGCTTGACCGAATCACCGACGTGCGTTGTGTGCTCGGCCTTTTCGAAGGCGTAGCCACCGGCGCAGCCGACGGCTATGCGCGCATGGCGGGGAAACCGGCATGCACTCTACTTCATCTAGGCCCCGGCCTCGGCAATGGCCTCGCGAACCTGCACAATGCCAGCCGGGCGCAGGTTCCGATCATTAACCTGGTCGGGCAACATGCGACCGACCACCTGCACTACGACACGCCGCTTACTTCTGATATCGAGGCCATCGCGCGGCCATACTCGAAGTGGCTGCGCACATCTCAATCCTCTTTGGAAGTCGGCCGCGACGCCGCGGAAGCCGTAGTCGCTGCGCGTACTGCACCGGGGCAGATTGCCACGCTCATCGTCCCCGCCGATGTCGCCTGGAGCGAGGGTGGTTCGACCGCCGCTAGTCCCGCGGTGCCGAAACCTCCACTGCCGGACACTCAGACCATCGAGCGTGCCGTCGCTATGCTCCGGTCAGGTTTGAGAACCGCCATCCTGATTGCCGGAAATGGACTGTATGGCAAGGGGCTGATCACCGCCGGGCGTATTGCGAACGCTACCGGAGCCAAACTGCTGGCTCCCTACCCGATCACTCGTCTGCAGCGCGGAGCGGGGCTGCCGCGGGTCGAACGCGTCCAGTATGTCCTCGAACCCGCAATCGAACAGTTCAAGGAATTTCGCCAGCTGATTCTGGTAGGCGCCCGTGCTCCGGTCGCGTATTTCGCTTATCCGGGAAAAAGCAGCGTATTCACCTCACAGGACTGTCAGATCCATACTCTGGCGATCCCCGGCGAAGACTACGTTGGCGCACTCGACGCGTTGGCGGCAGTCTTGTCGGTGCGCGGCGATGACATGACTGCAGAAAAAGCGGACCGGCCGCAATTGCCAAGCGGAGAAATCACCCTGCCGGGACTCGCTGCCGCAGTCGGAGCGTTGCTGCCAGAAAACCTCATCGTGGTAGATGAATCAATGACGTCCGGCCGCGGACTGATGGCGGCAACCAAGGGAGCTCCGCCACACGACTGGCTAGCCAACACAGGTGGCTCGATCGGAATTGCTTTTCCCCTGGCGGTAGGCGCAGCGGTGGCCTGCCCTGATCGCCGCGTCTTGTGCCTGAGTGCCGATGGCAGCGGCATGTACACACCTCAGGCTCTGTGGACGATGGCGCGAGAGGGTCTCAACGTTACAACGGTAGTCTTCGCCAACCGCGACTACGCCGTGCTGAAACGTGAGTTTTCCTATTTGGATGTCGGCGGTCCGGGAGCTCGCGCTGCCGCCATGTTCGAGATTGGACATCCCGACCTCGACTGGATCCTCTTAGCGAAAGGAATGGGAGTGCCCGGCACCCGAGTTACTTCGCTGGATGCATTCGGGAAAGCGTTACAGGAGGGGTTGGAAGCGGAAGGACCGACGCTGATTGAGGTGCCCTTGTAGGACCTCACGGAGCCTGGCGGCTCGGCGTCGTTAACGTGTGTGAGCGAGTGGGGCTAGCTTGGGGAGCTCGCCCTTGATGATTTTTCCGGTTGGCGTCAGCGGCATTGCAGGGACGAGCAAAATTTGCGATGGCCGCTTGTAGGGAGCGAGATGTTGGGCAGCGTATTGCGCTACGTCACTCTCCGAGGTTGGCGAGGACGGTGCGAGTTGCACGTAAGCAACAACTTCTTCCCCGCCTTGCGTACCCTCGACCGTCCGCCCAATGACCGCGGAGCGCACGACTGCTGGGTGCGAGTTCAGCACCGCTTCGATCTCCGCTGGGTAGACATTCTCTCCAAAGCGAATGATCAGTTCTTTAGTCCGGCCAACAATAAAAAGATATCCGTTTTCCAAACGAGCAAGGTCGCGGGTATTGAACCATCTTTCGGAATTGATGGCCGCAGCGGTTTCCTCAGGCGCATGATAATAGCCCTTCATGACATTGGGACCACGCACCCACAATTCGCCGACCTCTCCTTCCGGCACTGGCTTTTGATCGGATCCGACCAGCTGAACTTCCACTCCCGGAAGAATCCTCCCCACAGAGGTATCGGTTCGGCGCTCTCCCACTACCGCCTGCGAAATGTTGGGAGAGCATTCGGTGACGCCATATCCGTTGTGGAGCACCATGCCAAACAGGGTCTCCACCTGCGCCTTGAGTGCGGGCTGAAGCGGTGCGCCGGAAGATGAAATGATGCGAAGGCCGGGAAACTTGAGCGACGTTAGTCCTTTCAACTTCGCGTAATCGGCAAGAAGAGAGAACATTGAAGGTGCACCCAGCACCACCGTCAAGTGCTCTTTCTCCAGCGTAGCGAGAGCAGTTACCGGATCGAAACGTGGCGCCAGATACAGCGTCGCGCCGCTCAGCAACGAACCCAGAAGGACGACAGAAAGGCCGACCGCATGCGACATCGGCAGGACGCCATAAAGGCGGTCATCGGGAGTCAGGGAGCGGATTTTCGCCGACACCGCTGCGACGAACAGCAGGTTGCGGTGCGTCAACATGACGCCTTTGGGAAGCCCAGTTGTGCCCGACGTGTAGATCAACGCGGCGACGCGCTCGGCAGCCTCGGCATCGACTGGTTCCGGCTCGACATTTTCGTTGAGTGGCCCGACTGCGATTGGACCCACCGGTGTCGTTTCCTGAACGGCTGCCCCGTGCCGCTTGGCGTGTTCTCGCGCTTGCGCCGAAACACTCGTGGTGTGGATCACACGGCGGGCGCCACAGTGATCGCGAATCTCATCGACTTCGCGTGCCGCAAGACGCGCACTGACCAGCACCGGCCAGACATCAAGGCCCGCCAAGGCTAACAGAATCGCAACGAGTGCCCGGCAGTTCTCGCATACAATCATGACCCGGTCGCCCGGACGGACGCCCAAGTCGAGGAGCCAACGCCGCGTCTCAGAGACAGTGGATGCGAGTTGCCGCCAAGTCCAAGTGCCGGACGATTCCACCAGAGCCAATCGCTCCGGCGAGCGCTCGGACCAAGACGTGACGACATCGCATGTGCGCTCAGGAAGGTTCGTCAAGAGCTCCGCGACGCCATCGTGAGTGATTTCTGGCATAACAGTATCGTAATGCGGTAAGTCTACAGATCGCGGCCAGTGATGCTAAGCGATTTCCGGTCGTTTCTCTCCCGACGCGGCCTCCACCCGGCGCAGCCAAATCTCCCGCCAATAAGCGTATTCGCCGCGCGGACACCCGCCAAAGGCCACGCAGGAGCATCCGCAGAATGAGCCTTCCAGGAATGCGGTATTGCGGAGTTGCCGCATCTCTCCGGTACCATCCACAATGATCTTGTCGACCTTGCGCTTGACTCGGTACTTCTCGCCACACGAACCTCCCATAGCCGGAGTAAAGAACAGCCCGCGGTTATAGGCGCCCTCATCCAAGGTCTCAGTAATACTCGCCAAAGGCTTGATTTCGATCCACTCTCCGGACCGCAGATCCAGGCTCTCCACTGGGGTCGACTTCTTATTACGACGGGCGTAGGCACCGAAAAACGCCTTACGAGTTTTCCAGAACAGCCAGGTTGCGATGCGCTGCGCCATTTCCAGGACGCCGCAGTTTCCCGCCCGAATTTCGCTGAAGGACTTACCAAATCGTTCCCAGCGGGACAACTCAACGGTCGCATTCAGTATTTCACTGGCCTGACAAAAGTAGGTTTTTGGTGAGGTTGAGGTCTTGAGCCGGGCTAGCAGCCACCGGCTACTTTCCGAGTCCACACTCGATTGGGTGGCACCAGGGCCTTCGACTTTGCGCAGCCAAGCTTCACGCCAGAAGATCGTACAGGCCTTTTGACAACCATCGTGCGCCGCCCCCGAACAACGCAATCCTTCGAGGAGAACGACATCCTCCGCCGGGAATTTCCTCATACCCGAACGGGTTCCGTAGTAGCAGGCTTTCACAACCCGCTTCGACACTCGAAATCGCTTTCCACAGAAGTCCACCATTTCCGGCATAAACGGCAGCCGATCCAAGGTGCCACAGGCGTCCAGAGTCTGCAGGATTTCGCCGGGAAACTTTACTTCTACAAAGTCGCCAGGGCGGAGGTTTAGGGTTGCCGGCTGCATGTCTGTTTGATGGCTCCTGCCAAGTCCACGCACTTCTCGACTGATTCCTGCTTCAAAGCGAGCAATAGGTTACTTCGTGACCGCCGTTTCTTCCATTACAGCCTGCCTGAAGTAATTCAGCGACATCCGCAGGCCGGTTTCCAAATCAATCCTCGGCTCCCATCCCAGCAACTGCCGCGCCTTGCCGATATCCGGACACCGCTGCTTGGGATCGTCCTGGGGCAGCGATTCGTAGCAAATCTTGCTTGTCGAACCTGTTACTCTCTGCACACACTGAGCGCACTCGAGAATCGTGAACTCATTCGGATTTCCAATGTTCACCGGCAAATGTTCTGACGACTTTGCCAGCCGTATGAAGCCTTCGATCTCGTCGCTGACATAGCAAAAGCTGCGCGTCTGGCTACCGTCGCCATACACGGTCAGGTCTTCCCCCAGCAGCGCTTGCTTCATAAAGTTGGGCACGACGCGGCCGTCATTCAACTGCATGCGTGGACCGTAGGTGTTAAAGATGCGAGCAATCCGCGTGTCCACCTGGTGATAGCGCCGGTAGCCCATCGTCACCGCTTCGGTAAAGCGCTTGGCTTCGTCGTAGACCGATCGCGGCCCAATCGGATTCACGTTGCCCCAATAGGTTTCCTTTTGCGGATGCTCCAGCGGATCGCCGTAGCACTCCGAGGTGGATGAGACGAGATACTTTGCCCCGTACTTATGCGCCAGCTCCAGCGCGTGAAATGTTCCCAGTGATCCCACCTTCAGTGTGGCGATGCCATGTGTGCTGTAATCCACTGGGCTGGCCGGACTGGCGAAGTGGAAAACGAAGTCAACCCTGCCCACGTCAAACGGCTCGCAGATATCACGTTCGAGGAATTCAAAGCGGGGCTCGCTGCGTAGATGCTTGAGATTCGAGTACCGCCCGGTTAGAAGGTTGTCTACCGCAACCACACTCCAGCCTTCAGCAAGCAGGGCATCGCAAAGATGAGACCCCAGGAAACCCGCTCCACCCGTTACCAGAGCGCGTTGTTGATTCATGTTTTCTTTGTGCCTTTCTTCAGAACCGAAGCAGGTACGCGAGAGCTATTGCCGGTTTGTTGATGGTTCGGCGTCACCGAAGAGTTGACAGTGACCAAATGGCGAAGGCGAGCATTAGCGGCGACTTGCCCGCTAATCCAACAACCCGAAGGAGCTTCTTCCACGCCTTCAGGCAGAATCCCAGCGGTCGCAACATGCTCTCCCGCAGTACGGCGACCTTACGGATGTTATGGGCCACGCGCCAACTGCAGGTCGTCCCGGCGGGAAAGAATCCCAGCTCGCCGGCGCCGAAACGGCGTTCTTCGCCATTCTCAAGAAGCAGGAAAGCTTCCCCAGAGATGACCAGGATCGTCTCGTCCTGGCTGTAGTGCCAACGAAAGCTCCCCGCCGTACAATCCCAAACTACTACGGACGATGTCCAGTCGCGGCTTCTGACCAAAGTCTTGCTGCGAGCGATCGGCGTGCCGCTCGAAATCCACTCTTCGGGGATAGGGTCGGGTGCGAGCTCGACGGTTGCCGGGGCAGCCATGACAATCGAACGCAGGATGGCACTATCCAAATGGCTTTCACCATTGGACTCCACCGATACATCGCGGGACCACGAAACTTCGTTTGCCACGTCGCTCCTTTTCTTTTTTCTTAGCCCAGTGCGGATCGCTTTCGCTGAACATTTTGATGGATAGCCACCACCGCTGAAAACTCCGGCACATCCACCTTATTTGACACCAGGTACCGCAGCCAATTGCGATAAATGGCCGTGGCCGATGAATGCCATGTTTTCCGCAGTTTCCCGGCCAGGGCCGCTTCAGGAAAACCTTCCATCAGTTCTTCTCGTCTATCGGCAAGGCGATCCGACAAAAGAACATCTTGAAAATCGGTTAGAAGTCCGACAATTGCCGGATCGAAATAACCCTTCGGCATGGTGGGATAAGTCTCGCGTTCTTTTCTGAGATATCGCCTTATATCTCTCCGGTATTCCTTCAGCAGAGTCTCAGCACCGTACTCTGGATGGCCCTGGAAGTATACGAACAGGCTGCGCTTTTTCTTCTTCAAGAACGTGTCCACCCCGCCCTCAGTCGATTGAGTCAGCACGCTGTAACCGCATGCCGCCAGCGCATCCGCTTGCACTTCGTTCCATCGCGAATGCGGGAAACGTACTGGTTCGCACGTTCCAGCGGTGAGCGGATGCTGGTTAGCCTTGCTAAAGTCAAACACGCCAAATTGCTTGTCGGACAGCCGATGACGGCTGATGCCGTCGCTGCGAAGAACGCTGGCATGCGCCGCCAGGCAGGACAGTATCGTAGAAACGGTGTTCCGTTCCGCCCAATCGAAAACGTCCGTCAGGACTCTCCAATAGGGTTCATCCCGGAGGTCAGGCCGGCGCGGCTCAGTACCCGTAATGATCACGCCATCAAACTGGTTCTGCCAAAGCTCGTCAAGGCTGTAGTAGAAGCTGTTCAGATGACGTTGCCCGCGATCGGTTCGGGGAATTCCAGTCAATGAGTAGAGCTTCAGATATACCGGGAGGTCACCCGATGCGTCGTCGAGGAGGTCAAAGAACTGTAACTCCGTGTCCTCCAGAGCGGCATCGGGCATGTTATTAATGAGCGCAATATTCAAGTGCTCGGTTGGCGTGGCGCAATTGCCGCCTCCCCTACGGCAGGCTCCGTCCGAAGCCCAGCGAGGCGGTACTCGCCCGCCTTCAACAATCAATGGCATGTCACCCCTCCCCCACCCCCACGACGTGTGCCGGAACTGCGGAAACCTTACTGCCTTGCACTACTCAGCGCCTGACCCAAGTCCTCGAGAATATCGTCGATATGCTCGATGCCTACGCTAAGTCGAATCATCTCCGGTGTAACTCCGACCTTAGCCTGCTCCTCTGGCGTCAGTTGCCGGTGTGTAGTCGACGCTGGATGACAGGACAACGATTTGGCGTCGCCCATGTTCACCATCCGCTTGAACAGGCGGAAAGCGTTGAAGCACTTCC
>JBEKXC010000210.1:0-8884 GCA_049512435.1 Terriglobales bacterium
ATCGGATTGGAAGACTACCTTCGTCGTCATCCGCTCGATGACCGCACCTTCCTTCGAAAAATCGTGACCGGCTGCGTCCTTTTTGGGGAATGTTTGAGCGAAGGCGGGTACACAAATAAGAAAACCAGACCGAGGTGAGCTCTAAGCAAAACGCGGTTAGACATAAGTGGCGCTGGTATTTTACCCCTCTTGGCAAATATCATTGCGCTCGTGTGGAACGGAATTGCATCAAGTCTGGCAGCGCTTCCAAACATTCCAGTGAGACCCAGATGAATCCTTGAGGCTCGATTCCCGAGTCAAGTTTTATGATTGCACTCGGTAGCCCGAGCCAGTAAGGATCCGTGTATGCGTTCTATGAATTTCGTAATCCTGCCCGTCTTGCCCGCGTGCGGATGCGGCTTGCCGTCAGGTCGAGTCGGTCCAACCTTGACGTGCATTCCTTGACGAACGCCTCCTCTTGGCGACTCCTTGATTACAGGTTCCCTACGCGGTTCGTCGCGGGCTTCGTGCAGTGCTTGAGCTTCCAGTGGCTGAGGTCGGTTCGAGATTTGTCCGGGCTCCCTAATCCGGTGAACATTGATGGCCTTGACACATTTGGCCAGGGCGGTTTTCACCCACGCGCTGAATCTTGAAAGGATCCTGGCGTTCGGCACTCTGACCGTTGTGTTCAGGTGTGGTCTGCGCTTTTCAACTCGGCGAACCGGGATGGTCCTACCATTGAAGGTCCCACCATAGTAAGTAACCGTGTCCGAGCGTTGTCGGTGCCTCCTTACCCGGCGAACCCCGAGGGTTATACCACAGCCGGTACAGGTCACCGTCCTTTCGCCCGTTATCGTGGTTGCGCCACAAGAGCAGTGAAAATGGAATTGTCGCTCGACGGAGATTTCCGATGTCATTTGCTCCCCCAACCTCAGCCCGCGGCTGACTCCTAGACGCAGGCTAAGTCGTACAACCAGCACAGCAACAAAAGCAAAAGGGTGATGAACACGACCGGCCGTCCAACTAGTTCCAGTACATCTTGAACTCCGATGGACTGAGCTGTGTTCACGCGCCAGTGGGTGCGCTTCCCAACCCGGCGAATCTCGAAGGTCCGACCACAATTGGTACAGGTCACCGTCTTCTCAGTCGTTACGATGGAAGTGCCACAGAAACATCGAAAATCGTATTCGACAACGGTTTCCGATGGTATTCCCCGCGTCATTTCCTACTCCAACCGGTTTGCTGACGACTTCATAACATACGCTCGCTTCAAACCTCTTGGCTGTGTTTCATATAGACGCCGATGATCTCACCGATCTGAGCATACGTGCTCCCGTCGGTGACGAGTTGTGGCTACCTTGAGTTCCTTGTCTGTTAGGTTCATCGCTTCCCTATTGCCTGCAAAGCCTTCGCCTGCGCTCTAACTAGCAGGTCCGGGGCCTGTGTAACCGCAACACGCGCCCTCAAGCTCCATACGCCATGCTCGACATATTTCTCGACTGCGATGCGCATCGCTTCCTGTGCTTCGTGCCGCTCGATGCGCCGATAATTGTGCATGCGACATTCTTGGCTCATCACTTTCTCCGCTTCTGTAGATAGATCAGCGCCAGCAAGCTACCCAAGATGTCCATCCGCCTCACGATGCAGACGGGCTGCGACTTCCCAAAGTTCATCGGAAACTTCTCCATCCTTCGGAACCTTGATTTCCAGGCGAGCCCCCGTACCGGGATTTGATTCTGTCGTGAGTTCGCCCGCAACTAAACGGACTCGTTCCTTGATGATCATCGGCCCTTTCCCCGTCCGGTCCAGTTCCTCCTGTGTGAGGCGGCCAGAGAAGGGGAAGCCTTTGCCGTCATCTTCCAGCGTCAGGATCCACTGGCTGGGACTCGACCCCAACCGCACCAGTGCATGACGTGCGCCACTGTGCTTGCGTATATTCACCAGGCCCTCCTGCACGATCCGTAACAGTTCCCGGCAAACCTTATCCGGCATTTCCAGCTTTTCAATATCAGTGACAAAACGCGCGGAAATCCCGGTCTCGCGTTCAAACCGTTCCACCGTGTCGGTTACCACGCGCAGGAATCTTCGCGCGTCCACGTCGATCGACTTCATTTGCTGCATCAGTTCCCGCAGCTTCAGAACTTCGTCGCGCAGCAAGCCCTGGATGCGGCCCAGTTCGCCGCTCACCACTTCCGGCGTGGTCTCCGCCTGACGCTTGAGAACATCCACCTGCATCTCCACCGCGATCAGCGACTGCACTGCTCCATCGTGCAGTTCTCTGGCAAAGCGCGCCCGCTCCGCCGCTCCTGCTCTGCGCCGCAGCCGATGTAGTAGGTAAACGTTGTAAACTGCCGGCCCCACCTGGCGAAGCAAATCCAGCAGAGAGCGCAGCTCTTCTTGCGTGTCCCCCTTCCACGACGGTTCAAATACGAAGACTCGCCCCCGCCATTCACTTCCGAAGACGAAAGAAACCGCAATCACAGACCGGAAGGGCTGCCGCTGCTTCAATTGGACCAGCGACTCGGTGGGCGGCGAAGGCACCTGGTTACCCTCAGCATCCAACGCGATCACAGACCAGCGATCTCTTTCGTTCGCTGCATAACACACCTCACCCGGAAAATCCTCCAGGTAAATCTTGGCCTCCCGCGGACGAGAATCCAACCACGCGAAATCGGAGAGCTCTCCGTTGTTGTTGCTTAGTTCGCCCAGAAACCTTCTTTGGCTGTGAATCTCCTGCGCAGCCATCAGCAGCCGCGCCGCACCGTACATGCCGATGACTTCCCGGCTGATCTGCTGCAGCGTTCCCGTCAGTCCCGCTTCCACCCGCACTTTAGCCAGCATGCGGGTTACCCCTGCCTTTTCCGCCCGCAGATGTTTCTGCTGTTCCGACAGGTAGCCCAGCAGCAATCCCATCACCAGCAAGTAAACCGACATCATGAACAGCCGCTTCGGCTCGAACTCGTCCACATTGATTTCGAGACCCGCCAAAGCATGCCAGGGCAGGCTTCCCCCGCGCGTTGCCCACACGTGTAGCAGCAGGAAGCTTTCTGCCCACAGCAACACCACTTCCGCCGCCGCCGTGCTCAAGGTTTCCCACAAGCCCCAGCGGTAGGCGGCTGCCGTCAGCACGAAAACAAAGAACAGCAAAAACGGGCTTCTAGGACCTTCCGCAAATACTGAGATGAATGCCGGCCACAGAATGTCAGCCGCGTGCACCAGGATACGAAACCGAGCGGTCGACGCCTTCCGCCGCCGCAGCAGCATCAACACCAGGATGCTATTCCCCATGTAGAACCCCAACAGCCCATAGGCCGCCGGGGAATGACCCAGTTGTGTTGGGTCCATGCGGATCGCGACCAGAGCCGAAACCGCCAGAAATACGCGCGCGGTCGCCAGCCATCGCTCGGTGCGGCGAACCTCGCTCGGGTCGGCCGAAGCTTGCGGTCTGCCAAAAAAACGGCGGTTGGCTTCAGAGTGCAATCTAGTCACTTGCCGCCGGAGCGCGGACCTGTCGGGCGAAATCGGCACCCGCATCGAGGGCCTGAAGAGCGCGCAAAATGGGCGCTTTCTCTCCCACCTACTCGATGCAGTCGTCTGCCTTGTCTCGCAAGTTCGTGCTCTCGCTTCTTCCGGCGATTCCAGGCTCGCCACGCGGCGCAACGCCATCCCGATCTGTCCGTATTCCTTCAGGCGCGCTTGGCAGGTTTCGCACGTACCAACGTGCTCCGCCTCCTCGGGTGAAATGCTTTCACCGTCGTAAAGTGCAGACACAACCTCTGCTACTTTGTCGCACTTGATTTGCCTGGTACTACTCGACATGCACCCCTCCTTCGAGCTTACCTCTTGTTCAGCCAGATCCTTCGCAACGCCTCGCGTGCCGCAACCAATCGTGACCTCACGGTTCCGATAGGTATTTCTAGGATCACTGCGAGTTCCTCGTAGGATTTCCCTTCTACTTCTCGTAACCACAGCAAGGTTTGTTGCTTCTCTGGGAGCCGCCGGAATGCGTCAGCCACGATCGAAACCGTTTCGGTCTGGCAAACGCTCACTTGGTTCTCACTCGCCCGATCCAAACGCCCTTGCTTTCGCCACCAATCCGCGGCACGCTTCGTTGCAATCCCGTAGAGATAGGTTCGAAGACTCCCGCGCTCCGGATGAAACCCGTTCCGCCGATTCCATATCTGAGTAAACATTTCTTGCACAATATCTTCGGCTGCCTGAGGATCGCCAGTAACCCGCCACACAAACACCAGTAGCCGGGGCGCATTCTCCCGGTAAAGTGCGTCGAACGCATCGGCGTCTCCCTGCGAGATCCTCTTCCAAATCTCTGGGTCGTCGGCCAATCGGCTTTCTCCACTCTGTTATTCGGGCATGCCGGTCAAAAAGTTCATCCGCGGATAAGAAAAATCGAAAGTGACGCTCTCGACTGCCAGTTTCACTTGATACGCTGATGGCCACGGACTAGACGATGATTCCAGCCGGCGCCTTGCCTATATGTCATCGCTGATGAAGCCGGAACCGCGGGCCTTGCCCGCAAAGCACACCCGTGGCAGATTACGTCCGATCAGTTCTTCACCGCTCGGAAGTCGGTGCGTTCGGATTGGTTTCCTCTCTCTCGCGTCGATTTAGGACGGGAGCCGGAACTGCAACCCTGAGGGCCCAGGCAGGATCAGCTCAGTCCGCCTCATCCCGCACTCTACAAAAAACGGCAAGCTTAGATTGCCAAAGCCATCGCGCTAGGGCCAGGCGTGCGAGGAAGTCTGCCCCGAGGCGAATAGACGGGGACGGCTGGTGGGGGAAGCGGTCCACCTGGAGATCCTGTTCCACCCGGCGGGAATGCCCCGCCCTTCCAGCACCCTTTCATGCGCTTCACCGAGAGACGTATGTAGGCAGCCTGAACATCAAACCTGCCGTCGCGGGCGAGGTAAGCGTCCGGTGCGACCGGTGTGGAGCGCATTGCGGCAATAGCGTCCATCGGGTCCATCTCGGCTCTGGCGGCTCTGGCGAAAACGAGGAGTTGATTGTTTGCCTCACGAATCGCACGAATGACATGCCTCGCGAGCCTGATAGTGTCGGGGATCAGGTCGATGACGACCACCTTGGCTTGCGGCTCCTGGATTTGGCGAATGATCGAGTCCGTCTCGTTCAGCGGAAGTCGTAAGGCGTTGAACACGATCTCGGCGGAGTGTCGGGCCGGCACGCCATTCTGAAGGAGGGTCCCACTTCCGTCTGTTGTCAGGACCGCAATGGAGACGACGGCTGCAAGTTGCTGAGTAAGAAGGTAGTCGAGCCCTGACGAGTCATACCCTGACTTCTTCGTCCAGAGGACGATATTTTCCCTACCGTCATCGATCAAGATGTCTGCGCCATAGGCGGTGAGACCCTTGAGCCGCTCAATCACTTCGTTCATTCCGATCGGAACTATCTCAAATGGCAAGACAAGAGTCTTAGGATAGGCAAATTGCGCACGCCATCCAAATCTATGCTCCACGATGGTTCCCCACAAATTTACCTCGCCACAAATTCCGCGTCGGTCGTAGCCCATCCATCGCAACTGGTCGAAGCTCTTGGCTGCGTAGATGCCGCACATACAACCGATTTGCGGAGCATTGTGATTGTTACGAACGGTCGGGGAGCGTCTCGCAACGGACGCGCCACATTTCGCCGAAAGCGGACGCCCTGGAAACCACCATTCCCCGTTCAAAGACTTGAGCGGCGGTGTAGACGTCCAAGAGCGAGCAAAGTCCCACTGCCAGGCGCGATAGGCAACGATCGGCGAAATGTAGTCGGGCACGTTCATACCGTGGCTGGTACTTGCTCAGGTTCAGGTTCCAGAGGCTCGGGCTTCGGCTCAAAGCTCGGTTCGCTCACCGGGAGTTCTAGCGGCTCGACAATGATGGTTCTGAGCGGTTCCCCGATCTGCATAACACACCCTCTTCTTCAGTGAAGTCTCGACAGCCACCACGGCCAATCTAATGAATCCATCAGCCTAAGGGCGACGAGGACGAAGCCACTCGTTCCGAAGACAGCCGTGCCGCAATTCCAATGGCTCTCACGTCCGTCCTCCCCGTTCATCGGACCGAAGCTGCCCCTGTGCGTTAACTCGTCGCGCAAATGCCCGGCAACGGCACGGACTGGTTCACGGCAAACAACGCCAGCTCCAGTCGGGTCGAAACCCCCAGCTTGTCGAAAGTGTTGCTCAGATGGTGTTTCACCGTGTCTTCGCTGATCTTGAAGTACTCCGCAATCTCTTTATTGGAATATCCGGCCACGACCGCGGACACGATCTCCAGCTCGCGCGGGGTCAGCCCGAATTTCTTCTGCCGCGCTTCGTCCCTGGACGACTGCACCAGCGTCCGCAAATATTGCACCAGGTTCGAGACACTCTCCCGTCCCACCCAGTACTCGCCTGACATGACCGTCCGGATCGCTTTCAGCAGCAGTTGAGTGGCAGAATCTTTCAGCACTACTCCCCGCGCACCCAACTGCAGAGCCTCCACAATCTGACTCTTTTCTGCTGCCGCCGTCAGCAGAATCACGCGCACGGGCTTTGAAGTGACACCAACGCTCAGGTCGCGCAAGGCTTCCAGGCCCGGATGCTTGGGCATTGCCAGATCCAGCAATAGAATGTCGGGCTTCAACTGCCGGGAGACCTTGACGGCCTCGGCCCCGTCGCTGGCCTCGCCGATCACCTTCAGTCCAGGCTCGGCTTCGAGCAAGCGCCGCAGACCGTCCCGGAAGATCGGGTGGTCATCGGCAATCACAATGTGGACAATAAGGGGTGACCTGCCGGGGATTGTAAGACGGCTGTTCGGCGCACAACCGGCTTTTTCGCCCTCCCCCAGTTTCATCTCTGGGAAAGTCTGTGCTGCGTCGTCGGGCTCAGGAACGGCCATTGCGCCACCTGAACGCAGATGCGGCTTCAAAGGAGCACAGACACACGAATTGGGATCGGTGGAACCAAGCGAATCTCCGGGGGACTGGTTCACCGCGAACATCGCCAACTCCTCACGTGAGGACAGTCGCAGCTTGTCGAAAATTCTGAACAAATAGTTCTTGACTGAGTGTTGACTCAGTTGGAGGCGTTCCGCGATCTCGCGGTCGGTAAGACCCTCGGCCAGCCAGCCAACCACCTGGAGTTCACGTTTCGAAAGCAAGCTCATGCCGCGCGCATTCACCGCTCGGATGTTCGGAGCGCTGGCCAGCGTTTCTGCGGCTAACGCCATCTCCGGGCTGTTGGCCCATATCTGTCCCTGGTATACGCAGCGCACACACTTGCTGAGCACGTTCAGAGGCTGGCTCTTGCCAAGTATTCCTCTTGCACCCGCGCGAAAAGCATTCAAAATAGTGTCGTCCTTTAAGGAGTCCAGCAAGACGACAGCTTGAATGTCAGGACGTCCTGCGCGCACTTCGCGCAGGACTTCAAACCCGCGAGAAGGCTCCTCATCCAGATCCGCGCTGATCACCAGCAAATCGATGTTCAGGCGCATCGCTGCCGAAGCCAGACTGCGGGAATCGGAGTCGAAAGCCATAACCTCAAACAGAGGATCGCGCCCCAAGACTTCCGCGAGCAGTTGACTGCGTATGCGAGAACTGTCGGCAACGAGCACTCGGATTTTGTCTTTAAGAGTCTCCGGATCTTTCAACATGGGCACCCTAAGACGGCTGTTCGGCGCACGCTCTGGTTTCTTAGAGTTGAGGAGTACGGCAAGTACGTATGCGGCCCCCTCCGTTGGATCGGCTCCGGCTTCGATCTCCTCGGCAAGGACTTCCTCCTCCGAAAGCTCAAGTACCGAATCGGCGAGCCGGTTCATGACCTCCTCTAGACGCTCAGTGGCATTTTTCACATCCGTCAAGCTCTCCACCTCCTCCCCCGGAATCTCTTCGATCCCAGAGTTCCGTCCCGTTCACGCAGGCGAAGTCTAATTCGCTTCACAGCCTGCTGATACTCCCATTTCGTAAGTTTAAAGTCCTGCATGATTTCAGAGGATGTCATTCCTCGTAACCAGCCCTTAAGTACTCGCCTCGCGGATAGGTCGTCGTGGCAGCGCGTTTCGATCAGACCCAATTCCTGGCGTGCAGCCACATCACGATCTTGGGACGGATCGTCGGACACGGCATTGTCGAGCGGAGAAATCCAACCTTCTTCGCCACTACGCGTTCCGACTTCTGATTCCAGGAGAACCTCCTCCTCCTCGACAGAATCCCGCCTCCAGTGACTGGAGATGCTGCGCATCGCGCCACAGAGGAGCGTTACAAGATCCACATTCCTGTTCCAGAGCCTGCCACTGCCGTTATTCGCCGTTCCTTCCAAAATCTTAAGCATCGCTTCGCTCAGCAGATCCTCCCAAGTCCGCCCACAAGCTGACCTTCCTAGACCTCGCACCCTATAAGCGGCGAAGTTGTTGAGCTTCAATAGCTCACCAGGCGTCAATGCTTCGACCGCCTGATAAAACTCGTCCCTCGTCGCACCCGCTCGGTCCGGCATCCCGCTCGTCCTGTGGGTCCCTCTAATTTGCTTATGCCCAAAATTCAACAGGGTCGCCGGGAAAATCTTCGCGGGCAATCATGGGAATTTGAGCAGTGTTGTCTAACCATAAACTAAATCGGCGTCTCGACTGCGAGATCCTCTTCCAAATCTCTCGGTCGTCAGCCAATCGCCTTCTCCATTCTGTTATTCGGGTTTGCCGGTCAAAAAGTTCATCCGCCGATAAGAAAAATGCTGCAACTATTTCGGTTGCGGCTGCCTCAGCGGTGCGGGAAATAAGTATCCTCAAACTTCGGTTCTCGATTCAAATAAAGCTGGACGGATTCGCGCCCCGAAAGTGGCCAGCCGATCGGCAAACTGGGGACGGACGCCGGTAGCGTGAAATGCTCCCCGCACTTTTCCGGTTTCGTCGACGGC
>JBEKXC010000211.1:0-7477 GCA_049512435.1 Terriglobales bacterium
ATGGCGGAACAGCGGCAGTGGTTTGCGGGCAAGCCGGAATATGAGAACTATGGACTCGCGCTGGCTTCCGATACCGAGGCATATAGCGGCCATCTCGACAGGGCGCGGGAACTGACCAGGCAGGCGGTAGACTCGGCCATAAAAGCTGACAGCAAGGAGAGTGGTGCAATCTGGCAGGCGATTGCGGCTCAGCGGGAAGCCGCGTTCGGCTATCCGGCCCTAAGCCAGCAATTAGCAGCAGGCGCGTTGAAGCTTAGCCCCACCAGTCCGGGAGCGACTGCTGAGGCGGCGCTTGCGTTTGCTGCGGCAGGCGATGTCGCTCAAGCCGAATCTTTAGCCCAAGACTTGGGTAAACGCTTCCCGCTGGATACCCAAATGCACTCCCTTTGGCTGTCTGCGATTGAGGCACAGTTAGCATTGGACAAAAAGAACCCCGATCTCGCTCTGAATAAGCTGCAAGCCGCTTCCACTATCGAGTTAGGGCAGATCTCATTCATCATCAATCCGTCCTGCCTCTATTCTGTGTATGTGCGTGGAGAGGCGTACTTGGGGTCCGGACAAGGAAGTGCCGCCGCCGCCGAATTCGAGAAAATTCTCGATCACGGCGGAATCGTCTGGAACTGCTGGACGGGAGCGCTGGCGCATCTGGGCGTGGCTCGTGCCAACGCTCTGCAAGCGAAGACGTCCCAAGGTGCGGATGCAGATGCCGCCCGCGTCCGGGCGCTCACCGCCTACAAAGATTTCCTCACCCTCTGGAAAGACGCCGACTCCGACATCCCTATCCTGAAAGAAGCCAAGGCGGAGTACGTGAAGCTGCAATAGCCCGACAAAGTGGTGCCTCGTTGCCTCGGACAGACGGATCTTGCTCCGCCAGTATCGCAAGACGCTCGCTGACGGCATGGAGTTGCTCAACTTCGTTTAGGATGGCCTCAAAAGCCATGAGCGGCACCGCTCGGGACTTCGCCGTCGGGAATGGTCAAGTGTGTCCTGGCGACAACGCGGGTAACGATGTCTTCCGCGTAATCGCGGTACAGGGTGTGTAACGTGCTGCGCCAGCCTATCAGTTCGCCACGCACAAACTCAGTATTCCACCCTGCGGGGTCCTTCTCGTGCTCAACATAGAAGGTCCTCAGAAGCAATTCGCCCTGTTCTACTAGGCGATTGATAGTTTCGGCGTTTTGCAGTGCTAGGTGGATGGCTGCCCTCCTCGGCGCGAATCGAGCGCATGCTGGTTGGTGGCGCGAGAAGACGGACGTAGGTCCGCCTTCTCGTGGCCCAACCAAACTCAGAGTGTCTTTTACGTGGTCACGAGTTCGTGCTGCTGGAGGGTCGAGGTGACAACGTCAAAGGTGTGAACCTGGGGCGTTCCCTCGATAAATCTTGCCAGCGTCTTCAATACTTGCGGATAGGTATTGGTGTTGTAGTTGTCGGCATCTTTCTTGTTTTCCCACAGACTGATCGCGGTTACATCAACTCCGCCGGGACCGGCGAAAGTGATTTCGTCCTTAAAGCCATTCTGCTTACGAAGCAAAGGCAGGACGTCTTTTTCAAAAGCTCGCGTGTAATCGGACAGCATATTCGACTTCAGATGGAAAGAGACATTGCGTGCAAACATATAGGCAACCTCCTAAGGTTGTAGTCGCTAAGAGGAGAGAACTTCAGATGGGCTGACTTAGTTTCAGGGAACCTGAAAGAGGTGGAAGCCACCTCACCTTTAACCCTAGCCCTCTGAAACGCTATTGTCAAACTGCCGAATCTCAGAAAGACAGCAGGGCCGAGCACCGAAACTGCCGACTTCACCAAAGTGCTTTGGGCTCGAGCCCAATCGCCATACGGATTGCTGCCATCTTTAGGAGGACCAGCAAGAGTGTGGATCGTAGTCCCATTCCAGCCGCCGCTGCCGTTCGGTGATAGTTCGAATGCTGTCGAAGTTCCGGTACCGAAGACGTCTCCGGCGGCATCTATAGTCGGCCCGCCGAAGTTGGGTGAGACGCTGTAAACCACTTGCTCTGTCCAGGCGCCAGCGGACGGGCTAAACTCGGACACGCCGTCGCACGCTGGGCTCGACGCAGCCTGCATCCTGCGCTCATCCAGCCGTGACGTTGGTGGCGGAAAGGCTATACACTTTGCATTTATGCTGCGTTCTTCGTTGTTCCGGCCAAAACTGGTGTTCCATGTTGGCCCGATTATGTCGTGCGCGATTCTGTCTTTCGCGATTCTGTCACCGACGCTGAGCCACGCGTCGAAAAAGAAGCAACTGCCCGCCGTCCGCTGGACCGCTGGCGCGCCCGGTTGCATATTCGAACGCACCGATGACGGACATTACCGCTGGACGATGATCGGAAGTGACCTCACCGTCAAGCTGCTCGTGGATTCACAGGAACTGGCACAGAGCCGTCACCGCTTCTATCGACTGTTTGGCGCGTACATAAGTGTGACTTATACCGGCCAGACTAAAGTTGAGTTTCCGGCGGACGTGCGGCTCGACTTTGTTCGTCATCACGACGTTCTTGAGGGCTACGAGGATCCCGCGGAACTCTCCAACCGGTTGCAGAACGACGTGGATACTAAAATCTTCGAAACCGAGCGCAAGATCAAGAAGGATCCAAAAATCGCCGATGAACAAACGGCTCGCTTGCGCGTATACCAAAAAGAAGCGGCCGAATTCATCGAGTTTCTCAGCACCCAAACCATCGATCCCGCTGGCATGACGCTGAGTCCGGGCAATCCTGAAGCCCACGGCTGGGTCTTATTCGCAACCAGCAACAAGTGGATCGGTCCGTGGAAAGAGCGCGAGGATTTTATTCTTAGCGTCTGGATGAAAGACAAAATTTGGCAATTGCCTTTCTCGCTGCCACCGACCGAAGGCGACGTGATTCTGCGGAAGGCGCCCGATTAAAACACTTGTCGCGCAAGAGTTGCCGCAAAAGGTTGAGTGGCACGCGCCGTCAGGGTGTGTGGACAGTTTCATAAAGCCGCGGGGCGACTGCCGCGATAGGTGTCTGTTTGGGCGGACCAAACCCCATCACCCCATAAACTGCCAACACTAGCATCAGCGGATCGATTTGGCGCCGGAAGTACGTTTCGACGTGCGTGAAGTAGTACACAACGGGGAAAAACAGAAACACAAGAGCATAAAGAGCGGCAACCGGCTTATTTTCCCGAAACGCACGGCGCAGGCCAATAAGGGTCAACAGGGTAAAGAGTGTGCTGAAAACAATATTGATTGGGTCGTCAGGTTCCTGGGCTAGATAGTAAGGGCTGAAACTCCAAAAATGGGTCCAGATATAGACGATGCGCCTCGCGGTTACCACGGCGAACCAACCTGGGTGTGCGCGGATGAGTGCGACCGCCCTTTCTTTACATTCCTCCATGTAGGCGATCTCGCCAATTTGCTTAAACTTCTGCCACTCCGCCTCGTTGTGCCAGGGACCAATCTTCTGCGTCAAGGCCGAGCTTACGGAGGCGCCGGCCCAATACGAAGTGTCGCCATTGTTGCCGTTGAGCAACTCCAGTCCCATCGAATCCCGAAAAGGAATGAAGCGGTGAAATACTTCATAGTTGCGAATGAACCACGGACTCACAGAAATGATGATGGCGAGCGAGGCGACCGTAAGGGGCACGAACCAGCGTTCTCTCTGCTGGTATAGGCGGAAACCGATCCAACCAAACATGACCGGCAAAACGGTAAGTACAACAGGGTCGGTGAGCGCAGCAAATCCCCACAGTAATCCATAACCGATCCATGTCCATGCACCCAAGGTCCATGCACCCAGACCTGCCGGGCGCTCAAAATTCAACGTCATCGAAAACAGTAGAGTAAGCAGCAGCGTCGCCAGCCACGTCGGCCAGATGCGCTCCGCCTGCCAATAAATCGCGAGGGGAAAGAGCGCCCACGCCCATGCCGAGAACAGCGCGACCCGGTCCCCGAAAGACTTGCGGGCCGCGAAAAACACTGGCAGGCAGGTCAAGGCCGAGATTAAAGCCTGCAAAGAGAGCAATACCAGTGCGGATGCCTTGCTATAGGTCCCGAAGATCATGAAAACACCGGCGATCAAATAGGGATAGACCGGGGGTTGCCAGGCTGTCGGCCCACTGTCTTCGAAGAGAGGGTTGCCAAATCCACGACCCTGCACAATGGAGTAGGCGACTCTGCCGTTTTCGAACCCAAACATAAAATGATTATGTGCGGGACTCATCTGATCAGGGTAGAGAAACCCAACCACGGCCAGCCGTATGGCTAGAGCGACAAGGACGATACACTGTTTGCGCTTGAGGTACCTCGCGAATTTTGTCCGGGCAGGAACTGCGGGTGTCGCTGGAAGTTGCATGCTCAGTTAGATTAAGGACGAGTATCCAGCTTCGCAGGAAATGATTTTGCGCAACTGCCGATACTTAGTGAAGATGCTACACCATCCCGGACGAGAAATTAAATCTCCGCGGTGGAAGTTGCACCGGCATGCACGCCCCGGTCTTAGGATGAAAATCATATGTCGAAAAGCGCCTTCCACGTGCTGAATTCGGGAACTTGGCGCGAGGTTGGGTGGGGTGCGCCGAAAAATTGTGCTACAGTTTCGTGCTCATAGTTCGTGCATGGTTCGTGCATAGTTCGTGTTCAAAGTTCAAGCTCATGGAGCTCACTCCAAAAGCGGCAGCGGAGGCCAGGAAACCCGCGGCCGTGTTGTACTGCCCCGTCTGCGCCATGGAAGTCGGCGATCCGCTGACGTGCCGTGATTGCTCCGCCGTCATCTGCCGGCGCTGTGGAACGCCGCTGGAAAATTCGGATGAACTGGCCATGGGATAAAGCTCGTTGTTTGCTGCTCGCTATGGGCTGTTCGGAACCGAAAGGCACCCGCCTCCTGCGAGCCTCCACGAATGACGAATAGCGACACTAACGACGATCGACGAACGGCCAACGACTTAATCTGCGGATGAAGAACTAACTAACTAAGAAATGAACACACCTCCCGCTTCCCTGGCTACCGAAGCCGAAACATCCGGTGAACAACCGAGTCTCGTCCGTGGGCTTGGTTTGCTCGACTCCGTACTGTTACTCGTGAGCGGCATCATCGGCTCTTCTATTTTTCTTACCGCCAAAGATATTGCCGGGCCTTTGCCGAATCCGACATTGTTTTTTCTGGTGTGGGTCCTCGGTGGAGGGATTTCTTTGTGCGCCTGCGTCGCCTTCGCCGAACTCGGCTCCATGTATCCCGACTCCGGCGGACAATATATTTACCTTCGCGAAGCTTACGGTGACCTGGTCGCTTTTCTCTATGGCTGGATGTTGTTCGCCGTCGCGAATGGCGGCTCTATCGCGGCACTCTCCGTGGCTGCCGCAGCCTACATGGGGAACATCATTCCGGCAATCTCGCAGCAGCATGTGATTTTCTCGCTGGCGGGTATGCCGTTCACCCGCGCCCACGCGGTCGGACTGTTGCTAATCGCCATCCTCACCTACGTCAACGTTTTCGGACTGCGCTGGGGCGCGCTCCTCCAGAATGTTTCTACCTGGACGAAGTTCACCGCCATGGCGGCGTTCGTTGTCCTCGGATTCGCCATCGGCAAGGGACATTGGTCGAATTTCAGTTCGCAGGCGCCGGGCGGTTTAAACCAAGGAATGACTATGGGACTGAGCCCCGGACAGTTGGTCTCCGCTGTCGGCGTCGGCTTGATCGCCGTCTTCTGGGCTTATGACGGCTGGGTGTACATCACTTGGGTCGCTGGCGAAGTCAAAAATCCACGGCGCAATGTGCCGCTGGCCATGGTGTTGGGTGTGCTCGCGGTCGGCGCGATTTATCTTGCGATGAACATGACTTACGTTTACGCGCTGCCGCTGAATGAGATCGCGAAGCACGAAACCATCGCCCACGCCGCCGCGGCCGTGCTGTTTTCGCCGGGTGCTGCAGTGTGGTTGTCGGCGATGATCGCGGTTTCGTGTTTCAGCGCGGCGGCGACCTGCACCCTATCGGGCGCGCGCGTCTATCTCGCCATGGCGCAGGACGGCGTGTTCTTCCGCCGCATGGCCGTCATCCATCCCAAGTGGCGCACGCCCGCCTTCAGCCTGATCGGACAGGGCATTTGGGCCGCGGTGCTCACCATGAGCGGACGCTACGACCAGCTTTACACCTACGTCATCTTTGGCATGGTGCTCTCGTACACGCTGACCGTCATCGGCCTTTTCGTCTTGCGCTGGAAACGGCCCGACGTTCCCCGCCCTTATCGCTGCACCGGTTACCCATGGCTGCCTGCGATCTACGTTCTGGTCGGGGTCGCGTGGACGCTGAACACCATCATTGAGCGGCCAACCGAGGCGTTCTGGGGCGCCGCAATTGTGCTCATCGGCGTGCCAGGATATTTGTATTGGAAGCGCAGGAGCCGGAAGGAAACAGTTATGGAATAGAGGATGGTCGCACCGGCAGGGCGCACACACCGCCCTCGGAGAAATTCTCTGACTCGGCACCGAAAGCGTGGTTGAAGCGGGCTCGATAATTCTCCCATGCAATCGTCGTCGTCAACTCGACAAGTTGCGCGCTACTGAATTGCGCCCGCAGTTTTTCAAACAGCGCCTGGGGAACCTCGACCGGTGTGTGCGTCATGTGATCGGCGTAGGCGAGAACCAGCCTTTCCGTTTCGGAGAACAGTTCGCTTGTCTCGTAATTCTGGAGGGCGCCGATCTTCTCCGCTGGGATTCCGATACCTCTGCTGACCGCAGAGCCTATGTCAATTCAAAATGGACAGCCCACGAGCGTTGCCACGCGCATTTCAGCCAGGTGCTTAAGCCTGGAGTCGACCAGCGAACTCGCCGCGAGCGATTGTTCCATCTGCCCGTAGCCCCACAAAATTCTTGCGTGATGAGCCGTGACCTCGACCGGTGCAATGACGCGCCCTAGCTTGCGTTTTGTCATGCCGTAAACGATTCGAGTCAACAGCCCGCTCATCCAGTCTTGCCGCTTGGGGTCGGCTCCCGCGACGCGTGCCATGCCATTGCACCTCGCAAATGCCCTATAGCAACTCTACACCGGCACCGCCGTCTTTCGCTTCGGATTGAAGAATGGCAGCGCCACCACCGTTGCCGTCGTCTTCATCCGTTGCGCTTCGATGGTCAACTCCATTTGCAGCTTGGTCCCAGGCTTCGAATACTCCGTGCCCACGCTGGCCAGCGCAATCAACTTCTTCAGCAGCGGAGAGAACGCCGTCGTCGTGGCCTTGCCCACATGCTTGTCGCTGTTATCGCCATAGACGGGCACCGCAACCCGCGAAGCCTGGCTGGGCGCTGCCGGAGACAGTCCAAACTTGTCGAATTGCTCTTCCACTTCCACCCAATCCACTTCGAGTCCAACTAACTGTCGTGCGACTCCCTGCTTCTGATCGCGAGCCAGCGCGCGTTTGCCAATGAAGTTATCTTTCTCAAGATGCACCATCTTGCCAAAGCCCAACTCATAAGGCGAATATTTCTGCGACGGGATCAGCGCCTTCT
>JBEKXC010000212.1:0-7420 GCA_049512435.1 Terriglobales bacterium
TCGTTGTTAACCGTATAGACGCGGCTTGCCTTGTCTTATGTGTGAACTCGCCGCTAGTTGCCGCCCTCGCCCATTCTTCAATGCCGAGGCCCAAAGTGATAGCTGGCTTCAGTGGTCGCAACAGACGGCTTCCCCTCAACCAGTTGGGGCTCATAAACATCCTGCTTCACGGCAGCAACGACAGGGCCAATGAAAGGTTCATCGCCACCCACAACCTTGACATCCTGAACTTTACCGTCCGCGCCGATGGTGATGGTCAGATACACTGACCCCGACTTACCCGCCAATTCTGGCGGCAACTGGGGCTCAGCCCCGGACACCTTGCGAGGCGCGAGCACCAACACACCCTTATCGTTGACCACGCCACTCCGAAACTCCGGCCGATAGGGAATCGATGCCATGCACTCCACATGCCCATTAACCCCGCCAGCATTTTTCTCCACCGAGAAATGAAACCCCAATTGGCTCTCGACTCCGACCGGAGTTCCGTTGAGCAGGTAGGGGCGGAAACGGAAACCTCGCAGAGCATCCACGCTGGCAGCCACAAGCAGAGGGTCGCCTTCGACCGGCACACTCATTACGATCTTCCCGGTTTCATCCACGTCGATCTTGAAAATTACGTCGCCTTGAATCTCCTTCCGCATCGCCTCGTCGGGGTATACCGGCAGCGTTTTGTGTTCGACAAATCCAGCCATCACGCCGCCAGAAACGCGAATCATCCGTGGGCGAGTGGGCGGCATTGATGTCGGCTGAATTGGTAATTGCGTGTCAGCATTAGTTTGCGTGAATCCAACTGCGGTGCAGCACGCGAGTAACGCAACCATCGTCCTGATTCGCGACATGCAACCTCCTACCGGTGCCGTTTTTGCGAAATGAGTGTTGACAGGCAGAATTATTTTCTGTCCTGCTGATGAATTAGCTTCGTAGTCGTCTCCGTGATCGCCGGGGACTGCCCAAGGAAGGCGGGTGCGCCGCCCGTGCTCTGATCGAAAGCTTCGCCGACGATCTCTCCATGGGAATTGATGGTTTGGGCTACCATCAAGTGTAATTGGTCGGCTCTGTTTCCTGAGCGGCTGGTGCCAGCGTTCCAGATTGGTGAGGGACGTGGGACAGTGCGGGAGGAACAGGAATGTCGGGTGACAGCTATTTACCCTTGCCGTACTTGCCTTCCTCAATTTGGATAGATGCCCAGATGAAACCCTGCATGTCGATCCGGGAACGGGGATTCAGCCCTCGGTTTCGCAACTCCACGTCCACTCGATCAGCCAATTCCTGAAGCTTGGAATACGTGAGCCAGTTCGGTTCCGCCTTGTAGTTCAGAGCGATCTTGAGCGAGTCAGCCATGCGTTTCATGATCGATGGCTTCATGAACATCCATTTGCCATCGCTCGCAAGAAATTGGTAGTACGTCGCTATCGTCCACTTGTTCGCGCCCATCTCCGAGAGGAGACCGCAAAACATCGCGAACCGTCCCTCCATTTCACCGGAGCCGTGTAGCAGGTCGTACAGGGCGTTCGCGAACCGCTCCTGATTCGCGATGTTCTCAATACCATCAACGAACTTGGCCTTTTCGATGGGATGAGCGAGATTGGTGCTCTGCAAAACCTGCTTCGCGATCTCACAGACCTCGGCGTAGTGTCCCTCACGAAGCATTGCCTCGAAGGCATCCTTCCCTAGTTTTCCCTTAAGTATGTCCGCTGCTTCTTCCTTGTAGCCGCGCTCCTTTTTCTGCAAGTCATCCGAGTCAAACCCACCATCAAAGAACCGGAGAAAACTCCCAACAAGATGGTCGAAATCCAACAGAGGTCGGCGAGGCGGACGTTCCACTTTGCAAGAATGACCCAATAGACACCAATGCCGAAGTGGAATCGAAAACTAGCGAGGACGATTGGCTGAGTCAAAAGGGCGAGATTCCACACAATCGGTTTGGCGGGAGTAATTTCGTTAGGTTCTTCACGTCCCAAGGCTTCGCTGACCACGATCAGTGCCCGCTTATCCCACGATGTTGACCATCGGGCGCACGCCAGCGGTCAACCAGATTTTGCGCAGCGGCGGGCCATTCGGGGAATTGAAATTGGAAACCAGCATCCACAAGACGACCGGGGATGACGCGGCGGCTCTTGAGCACCAGTTCGGTTTCGGTGCGCAGGAAGAGCGTGCCTATTTCCAGCATCCAGCTTGCGGCAGGCAGCCCAATGCGTGCGCCCCATGCTTGTCTTAGAGCCTTCATGAACTCCCGGTTCGGTAACGGATTGGGCGATGCGATGTTGACAGCGCCGTCGATCTCATCTCGGGCGATCAGGTACTCGATGCTACGCAGGAAATCCGTGTCGTGAACCCAAGAAACGAATTGCATGCCGCTGCCCGAGGTGCCTCCTAGCCCAAACCGGACAAGACGAAGCAACGTGTCAAAGACGCCGCCACGATCAGGGCTCATGATCATGGCGCTGCGAAGGGCGATCTTGCGAGTCTTGGGGGTCATGGCAGCGAAGAAAGCTCCCTCCCAGCTAGTGGCAACATCGATGCTGAAACGCCATTTGGCAGGTGCATTCGGTTCGTTGCCGCCGATCTCTCCGGTCTGCTCGTCCATCGGGCGGTCAAGGGCATGACGATAAATCGTCGCGGTGCTTGCGTTCATCCACAGGCGGGGCGGGTGGACGGACTGACCAATCGCTTGACCCAGTAGGTTCGTCGTCTGAATCCGGGATTCCTTGATTGCCCTGCGATTTGCCGGAGTGTAGCGGCAATCTACGCTACGGCCCGCGAGATTGATGAGCACATCCGCATTTTCCAGTTCGGATGCCCAGTTGCCCGGATTTTCTCCGTCCCAATTGACGACGCCCCACGGCGCGGGCGCACCACTACGAGCGAGAACCACGACTGTGTGTCCCCGAGCATGAAAATGTCGCGACAGTATGGTGCCGACCTGTCCGTTGCCACCCGAAATGACGATGCGGAGACGAGTATTCATCCTGTCGACTCGGTGAGCACGAGACACACTGCGATAGGGAGCATGAAACGTCGAACATTCATTTCTCTACTCGCTATCCAAGTTCACTTTGGCAGTCCCAGCACGGGTACTGGTTTCAAATTGCAAGGATCAGAGATCGTGTCAAAGTGTCCGTTTGGCATCTGACAAGAGTCGCGACTGGCATTTCCCGTTTGCCCAAAGCCGTTAGCGCCCCAACAGTAGACTTCATCTGTTTCAGTCAGTGCGCAGGAAACTCCGTTCGACACAGCTACCTGCCGAGCACCCGCAGGTAGACTCACCTTCGTTGGATTCCCGGTCGGAGTTGCCAACTGCCTGCTTCCATCGCCGAGTTGCCCGTGATCATTTGCTCCCCAACAAAAGACCTCTGCGTTCCAGATGAGGCAGCTATGATCGTCTGCCACCGCGATATCCGTTACCCCTGATGTGAACTGATTTTCTGTTGCGATGCGTTTGTCCGCTTCTGAACGGAACTTCTGGGCCATGCATTTGAGTGCACCGACGTGAGTCCAACAGACGAGACTGTTTCCATTGCCATCATCAAACGACGCTGAGATATGCTCCACCGTATCAGCAACCGCGACTTTCTCCTGTGCGTCAAACTCGAATGGGGTATACCGCAGGTTGATCTTCCAACATTTGAATCCTCTGGCAAGAATTGCACATCGCGGAGAGCCTGACGACAATGCGGCAACATTATTCGCAACCGCGATGAAGTCTGAGGGATTCATCGACAACCCATCCCAGCAAACAAGCCGATTCTGCACGAGCCCGCAAGCAAAGCTGCCCCCGGCTCCTACAGCCTGCACGTCTGATTCGAACCCCTTTATCGTTGTGGGCTTCAAGAGAAACCACCTCGCATCCCAGCTTTTCTGCCAACACTTCATCGCTCCACGGTCAAGTAGGCAGGTCTGGCTCCCGGAGATCGACATTGCCGAAGCACCTGCGCTGACCAGCAGATTCGGCAATGCGCGTTTGGCAATCATTCCGGGGCCACCGGCAGCCAGACTGGGCATGAATAGTGCATCCCCCCAACACCACGCTCCAGTTTCTCGAAGTGCGCAGCCGTAGAATTCACCCACAGTGATTGACTTGATCGGTTGCTTGTCGTTCCACATCTGCTGCAACTGCCGATGTTGCTGTTCATCCAACTTCCCCAAGTGAACTGGATATGAGCGTTTCCCGTCACCAGTCTTCCACGTGCCATTGAGATGTCCGAGTCCGCCTAATTCATCCAGATGGAATTCACCGTTGGGCTTGCCATTTGCGTACTCGGCGACTCGGAGCGCCCCGTCCGTGAGCAGTTCTCCTCGTAAGACAATGGCTTCGCGATGGGCAGCATACTCATAGCTGCCCTCGACTGAATTGCTCTTCCGTGTCAGCCTCAACTCGACTTCAAGAGTGCCGTTGATGGTGCCGTGATAAAAAGCTGTCTTCCCATCCACAAGAGGAGAGATGTCCGGCCCCTTAGCCTGAGAGAAAGCATTGCACATTGCGATCAGCAAGAGAAAAGCACGAATCGTAAGGCGGGATGTTGAGAGGGTTCCCACGCCTAGCAGATCACGTCGCTCAACGCCAACAGGCAAGATTACGAGCCTCCCGACATGCGCACTTCGTAAACGGTCGGAAGCGGTTCTGAGTTTTGGCGCACAAAGCTGCGAACCAGTTCAGTGCGAGAAAAGTGACCGAGGCTCAGGAGTCGGATGCATTCGTCCGTGGCGCAACTCTCCCATGAAGTACGCCTTCCCCATGGAAAACAGCTTGCCTCGATGACGCGCACCGGAAGCCCTTCTTGAAACCCGGCTTCGATCTGTTCTCGCAACCACCGCATGTAAGCCAACTTCTGCGATATCGCGACCTTCGGGTCGTCCCGGATCACCACACCGGGGAAATCGGGGATGTCAGCCCGCAAGGTGTGAACGTGCCCGTGTCCTTCAACCAAAATCTCGATGTCGAGTTCCATCAGACGTTCGAGACTGAGGAGCCACTTGCGGCTGTCCACATCGGGATTGGGTGTCGCGAAGTAACTCCCCATGAAGGCATCGCCTGCCAGCAGCACCTTCTCCTTCGGGTCATAGAGCGCGATGTGGTCATCGCAGTGGCCGGGAGTAGGGATCACCTGCAAGTAGCCAGATTCGGTGTCGATGGTCTCGCCTAACAGATGGTACGGCTGCTTCAAATCTGGAGGCTGTCCGATTATTGTGGCCCGTACCCACGGAAGCCTCTTGAAGGGAGTGAGGAACCGGGCGGTCATCTCCGAAACGTAGACGTGAGCACCAGTAACTTCAGCCAGCCAATTCAAGTTGCCGACGTGCTCTTCGTGGGCATGGGTCGCGACCACTTTTGTGATTTTCGGCATCACCTGCCGAAGGTGACGGGCAAGAGACCGTCGCATCTTGGGCGAGCCCGGATCGATGGCGATCCCGTCGTAAATGATCGCCGTGAACAATTCTCCGAACAACAGCGGAACGGTGTTGGGCAGCATCCCATTCAGAAACAGAATCGTGAGCCTGCCGTTCAGCAGATCAAGTCGCTCGTGGTACGTCCGGGCAAAGATGCTCGTTCTTTGTCCCGCAGCCTTGATACCCGCCCACAGGACGAGCGGCACCCGAATGAAGAAACCCAGTGTGTAGCACGACCAAAATGCGCCTAAACGGGCTTGCCGTCGTACCGCTTCTGGTTTTGCAACGCGACATGCACCGCCGCGACACTTGCTGAGAGAATATCTATTCTTGGCAACGAAGCCGTAGAGCAACCGTCCTGCATTGCGGAATGGGAACCGTCGCCCAAGAACGCCGATCACCCAAGTGGATGGGAATAAATACGCCAAACAAGCGACAGCATCCCAGCCTACATGGATTTCGCCTTCGGGAGTGACTACGTGCAACTGGCGCAGGCATTCATCCATCTGGAGGCGAGAGTCCACCGTGGGCAAGACCTCGGCGCTGATCGGCAGACAGATCGTCTTATTCTCGCGGTCGAGGGCTTTCAGCCACGACACGCAAGCCTGACAGACCTCGCACTGTCGGTCGTAGAGGACCCGGTAGGCCGCTGTCGTGGCGTGCTCTTTGTCCGGACTTCCGGCGATCTCGGCCAGTGATTGGTCGCCCATCTGTTTTCTTTCACGCAGGGCTGCTCAGTTCTGCCTGCAACTCCGAGCCTATGCTATCTAACGTAATCTCCTTTGAACAGAGATCGCAGCAGAGTCACCCCAAAACCAGCGGCAGACGCGAATGAAGCAAAAAACCGAGGGTGGCCCGCAGGGCTGCGTTTTTCGAGGGTATTCGAGAGACCGCAAGTGCCGCCTTTTCAATGCGGCGATTACTTCTTGGTAAAGAGGCAGGCCCTCTGGCGCAGGGGTATACGCATTACGAGAGGGCGCCCCTTTGAGGTAGGTTCTGAGTGTGATGCAGAACTCTACCGAAAGGAGCACCCACTATGGACATTAAGTATATCGGCATGGACGTTCACCAAGAAACCATTTCGATCGCGGTGATGAAGGACGATGGGGGACTGGTGATGGAATCCATCATCGAAACCAAGGCGAGCACCATCCTGCAGTTTATCCACGGGGTACGCGGTGATTTGCATGTGACCTTTGAAGAAGGAACCTGGGCGGCTTGGCTATATGACTTACTGAAGCCACACGTCACGGAGCTCGTAGTGTGCGATCCCCGGAAAAACGCCGTGATGAAGCAAGGCAATAAGAGCGACAAGATTGACGCCCGCAAGCTCGCCGATCTGCTGCGATGTGGATATCTGCGCTCGGTCTACCACGGAGAGAACGGCCTACGCATCTTGAAGGAGCTGGCCCGCAGTTATCTGACGATCAGCAAAGATCTCACCCGGGTGATGAATCGGTGAAGGCTCTGTATCGAAGCTGGGGGATTCCCTGTGGGGGTCAGCAAGTCTACGCACCGCGTCATCGCGCGGAGTGGTTGAACAAGATCGGGGAAGCCGGCGTGCGCCGGCGGGCTGAGTTCTTCTACCAACAGCTCGATGCTCTGCGAGCGTTGCGCCAAGCGGTGCGGCGAGATCTGTTGGCCGAGAGCCGAAAACATGGCGCCACGAAATTGCTGCGCCAGATTCCTTACATCGGTCCGATTTGGGCTGCTCTGTTGATCGCGCTGATCCAGACCCCTTACCGGTTCCGCACCAAGCGGCAACTTTGGACCTACAGCGGTTTGGCGATCGAGACGCGCGACAGTGCGCAACACCGTTACGTGGCCGGACAGCTGCAAGGTTCCAAGAAACCACAGCAGGTTCGTGGGCTCAATCAAAATCATAATCATGATATGAAGACCATCTTCAAGAGTGTCATTTGGGGCCTGCGGCCCGCGAAACTTCATGAAAATGGCTCCGAGCTAAGATAGAGGCGGCTTGGAGCGGCGAGATCGTCGCTGCACTGGAAATGTCGAGGCCGTAAGAGTG
>JBEKXC010000213.1:0-7369 GCA_049512435.1 Terriglobales bacterium
CTTTTTCATCTGCCTTTTCGGCGACCATGATTTCGCGCACCCGCTGGGCGAGGCTCACGGTCTCGGCTGCGGACGCCGCTGCTCCTTCCTCAGCTTTGGCAATGAGCAGCGTAATTTCGCCTTTGACCTCTCCCCGTGACTTCAGTTGGTCCAGAACTTCCCTTGCGCGACCGCGCAAGAATTCTTCATGGAGCTTCGTCACCTCGCGCGCGACCACGACGTGGCGGTCGTTTCCCAGAACTTCGACCACGTCGGCCAGCGTCTCCAGCAGCCGGTGGGGCGCTTCGTAGAATACCTGCGTGCGCGGAGAATCTTTCACACTCTCCAGCAGCTTGCGGCGCTGCCCCGACTTGGCAGGCAGAAATCCGCTGAAGCGAAACGAATCGGTGGGCAGGCCGCTCGCCACCAGCGCCGCCAAAAATGCCGACGCTCCCGGAATCGGCACCACCGGCACGTGATGCCGTATAGCGAGCGCGATCAGACGGAATCCGGGATCGGAGATGCCGGGCATGCCTGCATCCGTGACGAGAGCGATCTTGGCTCCGCCTTCGAGGTCGACAACGAGCTCGGCGGCTTTGGTCATCTCGTTGTGCTCGTGATAGCTGACGGTGCGTGTGTGGATACCGTAATGGCTGAGGAGCTTCAGGGTCTGGCGCGTATCCTCACAGGCGATCAGGTCGACTTCCTTGAGCACGCGTAGGGCGCGCAAGGTGATATCTTCGAGGTTGCCGATGGGCGTGGCCACGAGATAGAGGGAGGGGCCCCCAACGGCTGTGTCTCGTTCGGAGCCGCTGCCATTCTGGGTATCTTTCACCATACCGAAAGTCTAGCAAGGAACCGTCGATCTCACTTCGACCAGCTACCGAACCACGTCCATCAACTTCTTACTTCGCCTTTCATTCGCTTCGTGCTAAACTGACCAAAATGGATGTGACAGCCAACACTTCACGCTCCAGCCCGAGGGTGTAGGCTACGGGGGATTCGTACCCGAATTCCAGATTGAGAAGCCGGATTCAGAACGAGGAGCAGCCATTATGGCCGACGAACGTAGCCGAGCAGAAGATCGCAGCAACGACCGCAACAATGAGCGCAACAAGGCAATTGAGCTCGCCTTTCAGCAGATCGAGAAGCAGTTTGGCAAAGGTTCCATCATGCGGCTGGGATCGAAGGAGGCCATTGTCCCCATCGCAGTGATTTCGACGGGCGCGATTTCCTTCGATGCCGCTCTCGGCGTGGGCGGCTTTCCACGCGGGCGCGTGGTTGAAATCTTTGGCCCGGAGTCGTCCGGCAAAACCACCATCGCTTTGCAGGTGATTGCCGAAGCGCAAAAGACCGGAGGCATGGCGGCGTTCGTCGATGCCGAGCACGCGCTCGATCCTGGCTACGCCAAGAAACTCGGTGTGGACGTCGACAACCTGCTGGTCTCGCAGCCCGACTATGGTGAGCAGGCGCTCGAAATTACCGAAGCGCTGGTGCGCTCGAACTCCATTGACGTGCTGGTGGTGGATTCGGTGGCGGCGCTCGTTCCGAAGGCCGAACTCGACGGCGAAATGGGCGACAGCCACATGGGCCTGCAGGCGCGGCTGATGTCGCAAGCGTTGCGCAAGCTGACGGGGACGGTTGCCAAGTCGCGCACCTGCCTGATCTTCATCAACCAGATCCGCGAAAAAATTGGCGTGATGTTTGGCAATCCCGAAACTACCACCGGCGGGCGGGCGCTGAAGTTCTATTCGTCGGTGCGCATCGACATCCGGCGCATCGCGGCCATTAAAGAAGGAGACGTGGTCACCGGCTCGCGCACCCGCGTCAAGATCGTGAAGAACAAAGTGGCAGCGCCCTTCCGCGAGTCGGAGTTCGACATTCTTTATGGCGAAGGCATCTCGCGCGAAGGCGACCTGATCGATCTGGCGGTGGCCCAGAATATTCTGGAGAAGTCGGGCTCGTGGTTCAGCTACAAAGGCGAGCGCATCGGCCAGGGACGCGAGAACGCGCGCACTTTCCTGAAAGAAAACAAGGACACGATGGCGAAACTCGATGCCGAAGTGCGTAAGGCACTGGGGATGATCCCATCCGCGGCACCAACTCCGGCAGCAGTTCCGGCGCAAGCTACCGGAACGCAGGGACGAGTCACGACGATGCCGACAGCGGCACCGGAAGCGGTGAAGGTGCCGGCGGCTAGACGGTAGCCCGCGAATGAAGCTGGTTAGTCGATGGAGAGACGGGCGTCTCGCCCGTCTGCCGGGCGGCGACGCCCTGCTCTCCGTATACCCTCCCGATTGCCATCCCCGCCAGCCCCCGCATACAATCCTCCTTTCCCTGAACTAGTCTTCAACCGAGGCCCCGTGAAGCGCATCAAAGCCATCTATCCCGGATCGTTCGATCCTCCCACTAACGGGCACCTTGACTTGATCGAGCGCGGCAGCAAGATCTTCGACGAACTGGTGGTCGCCATTCTCCGGAATCCCGAGAAAGACCCTCTGTTCAGCGTGGCCGACCGTCGCAAGATGCTGGAGGCGATGACCTCAGGCTTTGATAACGTATCCGTGGACACTTTCGACGGCCTCACCGTGGACTACGCGTTGCGAGTCGACGCCCAGGCCATCCTGCGCGGCATTCGCGCCATCAGCGACTACGAGTACGAACTGCAGATGGCCCTGATGAATCGCAAACTCCAGCCCACCTTGGAGACGGTGTTCATGATGCCCGCCGAAAAATATTCGTACCTGAGTTCGCGTCTGGTGCGCGAAGTCGCGCAACTCGGCGGATCCATCGATTGCCTGGTCCCTGAACTCGTCGCGCAGAGGGTTCGTGAGAAAATGGATGTGGCGCACAGATTTGAGAACGGCAAACTGTCGGCAGGCAAGACGCCTTCCGAGGGCAAGAGCAAGTTCAGAAAAAAGAAATTATAGAAATTATTATGAGGGCCGCAAAAAAATCATGAGCACCGTAATGGCACCCGTCTCCCACCCCGTCCGCCTGACCGAACGCATCAATCGCATTGAACCCTCCGCCACCATGGCGGTGGTAGCTGAGGCCGACAAGCTGCGCCAGCAGGGTATTGATGTCGTGGATTTCGGCGCCGGGGAACCTCACTTCTCCACGCCGCAGCACATCAAAGATGCCGCCATCGCCGCCATCCAGGCGAATTTTTCGAAGTACACTCCCGTAGGCGGCACCGCTGAACTGAAGGACGCCATCGTGCACCGCCATGCGGTCGACTTCGACTCCGATTACCGGCGCGAAGAAGCTGCGGCCTCGGTAGGCGGCAAACATGCGCTCTTCAACGTCATCTCCGTGCTCGTCGATCATGGCGACGAGGTCATTCTTCCCGTCCCCTACTGGGTTTCGTTCAAGGACATGGTGCGCTACGCTGGCGGCAACTGCGTGCTGCTCCAAAGTGACGAATCGCAAGGCTTTCGCGTCACCGCCGATATGGTAGCGCGCTTGGTAACGCCGAAGACCAAGCTCATCATTCTGAATTCGCCCTCCAATCCTTCCGGAGCCGTGATGAGCCCCGAAGACATGACCGAAGTCGTGCGCCTGGCCCACCAGCGCGGCATCTGGGTAATTTCCGATGAGTGCTACGTCTATCTCAACTACACCGGCAAGCGCTTTTCGGTGGGTTCGTTGCGCGAGTTCCGCGACCGCTTCATGGTTGTCGGATCGCTGTCGAAGACCTACGCCATGACCGGCTGGCGTCTGGGATTCACGCTAGGCCCCGCGCCCATCATCACCGCCGTTCAGAAGTTGCAGAGCCAGTCCACCTCAAATCCCACGTCGATCGTGCAGAAAGCGGCGGTCACTGCCCTCAAAGGTCCCCAGCAATGCGTGGAAGACATGCGCGCGGAGTACATCAAGCTGCGCGATCACGTGGTTAAGGGATTGCGTTCGATACCCGGAGTGAAATGCACGCTGCCGGAAGGCGCCTTCTATGCCTATCCCAATGTTTCGGGATTTTTCGGCCGCAGCGGTATGAACTCGGCCTCCGACATCGCCGGCAAACTTCTGCGCGAGGCCCACGTAGCCACGGTTCCAGGAGAAGGCTTCGGAACGAAGGAACACATCCGCATTTCCTACGCTACCTCGATGGCCGAACTCGACCGCGGCCTGGAGCGCATGCGCAAGTTCCTAGGCGCGCTGTAGCCTCGTTTGCCAAGGTAGCTTTGGGTTGTCATCCTGAGCGAAGCGAAGGACCTCATGCTCGATCAATTCAAGCGCGTAGGTCTTTCGCTTCGCTCAGGATGACATAGCTTGCTCCTCATGACCGAACTCTACCCACTTCTAATGCAACCAGCCTTCGACCCGCGCCCGTGGGGCACGCTCGACCTTTCCGGCATCTATCCAAATCACAAATTCAACGAAAGAATCGGAGAAGCCTGGCTCACCGGCGACAACTGCGTAGTCACAAACGGTCCACTAGCGAAACGATCGCTAGCCGACCTGAGCAAAGAATTCGGCTCCGAACTAGTAGGCGCTACGGCGCGCGATCCACAACGGTTTCCGTTGCTGCTGAAGTTTCTGTTCCCGGAGGAAAAACTCTCCGTCCAGGTACACCCCGACGACGCCACCGCGCAACGCTTCGGCGAGCCCTGGGGCAAAACCGAATGCTGGTACGTGGCCCACGCTAAACCAGGGTCGCAAATAGCCCTGGGTCTAAAGCCCGGCGTCACTGTGGCGCAATTCGCGCAAGGCATCCAGGAAAAGCGTGCCGAAGAACTGCTCAACTGGATCAACGTCTATCAAGGCGAGATGATTTACGTAGCCGGCGGCACGGTGCATACGCTGGGACCAGGCTCTGTCATGGTGGAGACGCAGCAGCAATCCGATACCACATATCGTCTCTACGACTACGGTCGCCCCCGCCCGCTGCATCTGGAGCGCGGCCTCGCCTCGGTGAAGGAGCGCACAGCCTCCGGCAAAGTGATTCGCCCAGCGCCCGTCGCCATCGACGGCGGCAAGAACCGTCGCTCCTCGATGATCTCGGCTCCTTATTTCACGGTGGACTTGTTCGAGTTGAAAGCGCCGCAGGATTTCTCAACCACCGAGTTGGAGAAAAACGATACCGGCAAGACTTCAGTGCAGATTCTGGTCGCCGTCGAAGGCTGCGGAGTCGTAGAAGCGCAAGGCCGAGACTCGGTGACGCTGGCCAAAGGCGACGCGGTCGTGATTCCGGCCAGTCTGAAAGGCTTTACAGTTCGCCCGCAATGGCAGGTCGAGTTCTTGAAAGCGAGCGTGCCGAGTGCGAGAGTGCCTGAGCCCGCCACGCGCATGTGAGATTTCTCACGTCCGCGCGTAAATGGTAGGCTTTCGTAAGCTGTGAGAGCTACGACTGTGAAAGCGAACCCGCACTTCTATCCCGTAATTCTAGCTGGCGGCCGAGGCACGCGCTTCTGGCCACTGAGCCGCAAGCGCCGCGCCAAGCAACTGCTCGCGTTAGATGGCAAGCAAACCATGATCCAGCAGACGGTCGCGCGCCTGGCGCCCATGGCCGCACTCAGCCGTTTTTGGATCGTCACCAATAACGACCTGCGTTCCGCCATCCTTCGTCAGCTTCCAAAGCTTCCCGCCAAGCAAATCATCGCCGAGTCCGCCGGACGCAACACGGCGCCCGCCATTGGATTAGCGGCATTTCTCCTGCTTCGTCACGATCCCGACGCCGTGCTCGGCCTCTTTCCCTCCGACCACGTCATCGCCGATCCAACTCAATACCGCGCGACTCTTAGCCGCGGAATCGAGATTGCTGCCGCGGGAGAAAACATAGTCGTGCTCGGCATCCGCCCCACTCGCCCCGAAACCGGCTACGGATACATTGAGTCAGGCACTCCAGATCTTAATCTTAGTGATTCGCTGCGGGGTGACTCGCTGCGAGTGCGCCGCTTCACAGAAAAACCGGATCTCGGCCTGGCCCGCCAGTTTCTCGACGCCGGCAACTACTTCTGGAACAGCGGCATGTTTCTCTGGCGCGCCGACACGCTCGCGAATGCACTGCGTGAGCATCTTCCGAACACGGCTATACTCCTGGAAAAAATTGCCACTGCCTATGGCACGCGCAAGTTCCCAGACACGTTTCGCAGACTTTACCGGAAATGCGAAAACATCAGCATCGACTATGCGGTCCTCGAACCCCGCTCGGCCAAGGGAGAATCTCAGTCGCGCATCTTCTGTCTGCCCTCCGATTTCGGATGGAACGACCTGGGCTCCTGGACCGCGCTGCATGAGCACCACACGGCGAAGGCGAAAGCCGGCGACCGAAGCCCGGTCTCAGCGTCCGGAAGTTTCACCCTTAACGCGAAAAATAATTACGTTCACGTCCCCGGGAAATTTGTCGCCTTGGTCGGCGTGAGTAACCTGGTGATTGTCGAGACCGAAGACGCCCTGCTCGTCACCACGCTCGACCAGTCACAGGATGTCGGCAAAGTGGTGAAGCATCTGGATGAGAAGAAGTTGCACAAGCTGGTGTGACCAACGACGAACTGTTCATGACCCAAATCAAATTCGGCACCGACGGCTGGCGCGGCCTAATCGCCGACGATTTCACCTTCGACAACGTGCGTAGCGTAGCTGGAGCAATCGCCGCCTACGTTCTTAAACACGAGGACCCCACTCGCGGCATCATCATCGGCTATGACACGCGTTTCCTTTCTGATCGCACCGCACGCGCCTTCGCTGAAGTAATTGCTGCCGCCGGTATCCCGGTACGGCTAGCGAACGACTACACGCCCACGCCCGCCGTTTCCTATGACGTCAAGAAGCTTGGCGCCGCGGGCGGCGTGATGATCACTTCGAGCCACAATCCATGGAACTGGAATGGCGTGAAGTTCAAAGCCAAGTTTGGAGGCTCCGCCACGCCCGCGATCATGCAGTCCATCGAAGAAGAACTGGCTGCCGGCGCCATGCCCAAAGGCCAGTCGGCGAAAATCGAAGAAGTGGATCTGAAACCCGCCTACGTCGAAGCGATTTCCCAATTCGCCGACCTCGACCTGATCCGCCGCGCGAATTTCAAATTTGCCATCGACTCCATGTATGGCTCTGGCCGCGGAGTTCTGCCAAAAATATTCGACGCGCACGGCATCCGCTATGTAGCCATCCGTCAGGAGGTGAACCCGCTTTTCCCGGGAATCAATCCCGAACCGATCCTGCCGCACGTCGCGCTGCTGCAGGAAACGGTAGTAAAAGAAAAATGCCACGCTGGCCTGGTAACCGATGGCGATGCCGATCGCATCGGCGCCGTCGCCGAAGATGGCAGCTTCGTAGATTCTCACAAGTGTATGTGCGTTCTGCTGAATTGGTTGTTGCAGTACAAGAAGTGGCCGGGGGATGTGGTGCGCGCCTTCAACACCACCGGCATGATGGACCGCATCGCCGCGAA
>JBEKXC010000214.1:0-7329 GCA_049512435.1 Terriglobales bacterium
CGGGGCGCCGACCACAGTCGGAACATCAGTTCAGTCCGATCACAGTTTCCGGGGATGCGACGTGGGCACGATCAGCGCATTGCCAATCCGCTCCATGCCATGCGATGAAACAGGTCGTCCATTTCCTGGGGATCCGCTTTCATTCCTTTGTTGATCCACCAGTCGAGCAACGAGAACAAACTTCCTGCAAGAGCGTGGGCCTGGGCAGATTGGCGCACCGGCTCGATCTCCATGCCGGCCAGCTGTAATCTCTCCTCAATCGAACGCGCGAAGACTCCCCGTCCTAGCGCGAGCACATCATTCACCTTCCCTGAGCTCACCAACGCCGCATAGAATTCACGTGCGTCACGGACGTGCGCGAAAAACTCCTGCACCGGCGCCAGCCGCTTCGGGCTCGCGCCCTGCCGTTTCAGCGCGGTGGAACACCTCTCAAAAAAATCCTCCACGTCACTGAAGAACAAATCGTCCTTGTCGCGATAGTGTACGTAGAATGTTGAACGCCCCACTCCCGCGCGGTCTAGCACCTGCTGCACCGTGATTTCGTCGAAACTCTTCTCATGCATCAGTGTAATGAGCGCGTCGCCCAGCGCGTCGCGCGTCCGCAAAATACGACGATCGGTTTTCGGATGAGACTTTACGGCCTTATTCTTTGTCCTCTTGGCCTTCACAATCCCTGATTCCTGAACATATCCGGCGCGTTTGTCCGGTATCGCGGCACTTCTGCAAATAACACTTTCACAGGCAGGCGATTTCTGTCTAGAGTGTCGATCATGACAGACGATCGTAAAGCTGGAATTGCTCTCATTGCCGGTTCGCTCGGTGGCATTCTCACTATGGCTATGCACCCCACGGCGGCGGTAGGCTCGCTGACAGCGGACCAAGTCGCGCATCTGATGACCGGCTCCGGTGCCGTGCACTCCCTTGGTATGGTTAGCGTCCTCTTGCTGTTCCTGGGCGCTTGCGGCCTGGCACGGCGCACGGCCGCCGCCGACCGGATTTCCTTCGCTGCCATCGTCACTTACGGCTTCGCGTGCGTCGCCGTGCTCATTGCCACGGCGGTCAGCGGATTCATCGTCCCAAGCATTATGAAGCACATGGTCCGCGACGTCCCTGCCGCAGCGCATCAATGGGAGATTGTGATCTACGGCATTTTTCAGATCAATCAAGCCTTCGCCAGCATTTATTCGGTGGCCGCTTCGATGGCAATTATTCTCTGGTCCGTCTCAGCGCTGCGGAATGGAGGAATCGGCCGTGGAGCAGCCATCTACGGCTGCATCATTTCTCCACTCATCATTGTTGGGATTGGCATCGGTCACTTGCGGCCCGATGTCCATGGCATGGCAGCTATTATGCTCGGGCAAGGTATCTGGTTTATCCTCGCTGGATCTCAGTTGTGCTCCCGGCCGGCGGACGGTGTATCGCCACAATAGAGCCCGGCTCAGATATGGATTAGTGTCTCACCGGCGCGATGTGCAGCGCGGGATTGTGGCGCGTCCTGGGCGGAGGGAATGCGGGTAGCTATGGCGGTGGAGCGGTGAGCGGAGTCGATGGCTGCCGGCAGCTTCCGAGCCTGCGCTCGGCTTGGACCCTTCGACTTCGCTCAGGGCAGGCTCGCGAGGGCGCCCGTCCCGACACGACCTAACCCCTAGCCCTTCCAACTTCTAATTTGCCGTTGGACCTGGTTGCGCCGCTGTTACCGGCAGCGTGATGGTAAACACCGCGCCTCCGCCCGGGGCCGAGGCTACGTCGATGTTGCCTCCGTGTTCGCGCAGCACGGTCTTGCAGATGCTAAGCCCCAGCCCCGTCCCGCGCCCCGGCCGTTTCGTCGTAAAGAAGGGATCAAAAATGTGCGGCAGGTTTTCGGGCGCGATTCCCGGACCATCATCCTGAAACACGATCCATACAGAGTCGGGGTCGCGTCCTATGCGCACCCGAATTGTGCCTTTGTCGCGGATTTCGCGGATCGCCTGCTCCGCATTCAGCAGAAGATTCAAGAAGACCTGCATCAGCTGATTGGGATCGGCCACGATCGCGGGAATTGCCGGTTCGGGCGTAAAGTCTACGCTGATATTGCTCTTGCGCAGCGGATAGGCTTGCATCTGAACCGTACGTTGCACCAGTTCATTCAGATTGACCTGGCTACGTCCCGGAGCGGGCGGCCGGGCGAAGTATTGCAAGTTTTGCACGATCTCAGCTGCGCGGCGCGCCTCCTTGTGCAGAATTGAGATCTGTTTGCGGGAGGCTTCGGTGGTCTCGCCTTCTTGCAGCAGTTCCGCCATGCCCAGAATGCTGGTCAGTGGATTATTGAGTTCATGGGCGAAGCCGCCGATCATCTGGCCCATGGCCGCGAGACGTTCGCTCTGAATAATCTGCTGCTCCAGCTTCTTCTCCGTCGTCACATCGCGGACGGAGATGATCACGCCCGCGGGCTTGCCTTCGGCATCCAGTAGTGGACTCGCGACGCCGAGCATGGTGCGCCAACTGCCGTCGCGATGCCGCGAGCCGTATTCACAGGAGGTCAGCGAACTCTGACCGGTGGCGACGGTGCGGTAGAGCGTGGCCAGTTCCGCTGAAGTATTTTCCAAGTCATCGACGCTCTTGCCCATGAGATCTGCCGGCCCGTACCCGAGTAGTTCGCCGATGCGCGCACTCACGAACGTGTACTGTCCCTTCAGATCGAGCACCAGAATCAGATCTGGAAAGCTCTCCAACAGGTGCCGCTGGAACTCTTCCTGCCGGCGCAACTGGTGCTCCAGTGCACGCTTCTCGGTGACGTCCACCAGTGTGCCCTGGTAGCGGACAACCCGTCCCTCTTCCATCACGCCGCTCGAGGTATCCACGCACACCGCGATTCCGCCGTCTCTTCTTCGCAGTTGAACCTCTCGAGTGCGGATGCGGCCACTCTGGCTGCCTCCGCGCCCCAGCACCGGATCCCCGCCGGCTTCAACGCCCAGTTGTTCCGGCGGCAGGTTCAACAAATCTTCTTTGCTGGCATATCCCAAGATGGAGACCAATGCAGGGTTCACCTCGAGCAACCGGCCTTCCGGATTGCTGATGTAAACGCCTTCCTGCAGAGATTCGAACAACTGGGTGAAGCGCTGTTCTTTCTCGCGATGCCCGGTGATGTCGCGGGCCAGCACACTCGCTCCGGTCACATCGCCGCCCTTGACGATGGCGTTGACCACGCAGTCGTAGTACAGCCGCCGGGTGCCGTTCTTAAGGTGGACTTCGACCACTCCCGACCAGGTCCTCTTCTCCAGAAAGCGCGCCAGAGTTCCGGACGTTTCTGTATGCAGCGGCTCGCGTAGAAAATCCTCTAGTTTGTGATTGACGAGCTGGGCATAAGGAACCTCGAGGATTTCCGTGGTTCGCCGGTTAACCGTGCGCAGGGTGCCATCGAGGGAGATCGCCAGCGCCACGTCATCCAGAGAATCGATCAGCTCCTTGAAGTTGCGCTGCGAACGCATGATCAGCTGACCCAGCTGATCCAGTTGCTCTTCGGAGGGAGTCGCTCCCGCCTGATTCTGAAAGCCCTTGAGAATCTGCTGGAGCTCCGAGACCTCGCGCTTGCGCCCGAAAGCATAGGCGGCAAACAAGACGGCGAGCGCGAAGAGTCCGACTGGAATTGCCCACAGCCGGTAAGGCAGATCTTTCAGTTCCTGCCACGACAATGCCGCCACCGCCGCTGCAAACAAAACGAGGAGGAGCAGAGCCCATCGCCAGAGCTGGCTCTCTTCGCGCTGCAGCCGGTTTGATGCGGGATCGGGCCGGTTGGAAGCGGGATCTTTGTCGGGCATTGGGTCGTGCATTGAGGGACTCCGCTGGCGCGAAACGACTTTCCGATAACCGACATCGTTCCCGACAGATTTCCCCTAGCGTAGCACCGAAAGCGGCGTTCCCGACAAAACGTTCCCTCATGTTCCATCACGGTAACCGGGTGATGGCCATCACAGCGGTTCCAGTTCTGCGCCGCGTATGATGGCGGAAAGGATCTCCCATCCTGGTTGTCCCCTTCGTGTGCTCACTGGTCTCCCTATGCTTTATAAAACTCTGAGTGCGGCGGTTTACGGCATTGACGCCAACATCATCGAAGTGGAAGTAGATGTCTCCGGCGTCAAGATGAACGAAGACCACTTTCACACCGTCGGCCTGCCCGATGCTGCGGTCCGTGAAAGCCGCGACCGGGTCCGCTCGGCACTGAAAAACTGCGGCTACGATATTCCGCCTACGCAGATCACCATTAACCTGGCGCCGGCCGACATTCGTAAAGAAGGTTCGGGCTTTGACTTGCCCATGGCGCTCGGCATTCTCGGTGCTTACGGCGGTCTGAACAAGAAGGAGATCCCCGACGCGCTCTTTGTAGGAGAGCTTTCGCTCGACGGCAGCCTGCGAGGAGTTCGTGGGGCGTTGCCAATTGCGATCGAGGCCCGCCGCACGAAGGTGAAACGGCTGATTGTGCCGGAAGTCAACGCTCGCGAAGCTGCGATGGTGGGAGGCGTGGAAGTCTATCCTGTGAAGTCATTGCTGGACGTGATTCGTTACATCAATTCCGGCAACGGCGTTTCGCAGCTGCAGATCGACACCGATCAACTGCTCAGCCAGGCGCAGCAGTTCCATGTGGATTTCAAAGACGTTCGCGGCCAGCAAACCGCCAAGCGCGCCCTCGAAGTGGCGTGCGCCGGCGGCCACAATATTCTGATGATCGGGCCTCCGGGATCCGGAAAAACGATGCTGGCGAAACGCATGCCGACCATCCTGCCGCCGTTTACGTTTGAAGAAGCGCTTGAGACGACCAAGATTCACAGTGTGGCCGGCGTGCTCGACGCGCGCGCCGGACTGGTCGGCCTGCGTCCGTTCCGCGCACCTCATCACACGATCTCTGACGCAGGTCTGATCGGCGGAGGTGCGATTCCGCGGCCGGGCGAAGTTTCACTGGCTCACAACGGCGTTCTGTTTCTTGACGAGCTTCCGGAATTCCCGCGCAACGTTCTTGAAGTCATGCGCCAGCCGCTCGAAGACGGCACGGTCTGCATCGCGCGCGCCGCAATGTCGCTGACGTTCCCTGCGCGCTTTATGCTGGCCGCCGCGATGAATCCGTGTCCCTGCGGATTTCACAACGACCGCACTCGCGAATGCCACTGCACGCCGCCGATGATCCAACGCTACATTTCGAAAATCTCGGGACCGCTGCTCGACCGTATTGACATCCACATCGATGTGCCGGCGGTGAACTATAAGGAAATGCGCAGCACCTCGGAGCCGGAAAGTTCCAGCAAGATTCTCGAGCGGGTGATCCGCGCCCGCGAACTGCAGCTGACGCGATTTTCTTCCGAACGCCAAAAACTCTACTGCAACGCGCAAATGCCGCCGCAGTCCATTCGCAAATTCTGCGAACTCTCCGCCGATTGCGAGCGCCTGCTGGAACGAGCGATGGCGCAGCAGGGGCTCAGCGCCCGGGCCCATGACCGCATTCTGAAGGTCGCTCGTACGATTGCAGATCTCGACGCGGTACCACAGCTCGAACCGAAACACATCGCCGAGGCGATTCAATATCGGACGCTGGACCGGACGTTCTGGGCGTGAGCCGCCGCGCGAGAGAAGCTGTAGCGTGTGCGGCAGCCCAGGGACGTTCCTTCCGAATAGCCTGTCAACCGGGAAGTGACCGCGATCGATTCTCAGGAATTGACTTCTTGTTCCTGATCGGGACGACCTCCGCAGATTGCTTTTTCTAATCCCGCGATTGAAGTGCCGAAGCGAAGGAATATAATTGCGGTCGCACAGATGCCCCTCAACGCCGGCACAAAATTCGGTCCTTACGAAATCGAATCGCCGTTAGGTGAGGGCGGCATGGGCGAGGTGTACCGCGCCCGCGATGTCCGCCTTGATCGAACCGTAGCGATCAAAGTTCTTGCTTCCCATCTTTCCTCGTCGCCCGAACTCAAACAGCGCATGGAGCGCGAAGCCAGGGCAATTTCTGCTTTGAACCACCCTCACATCTGCCATCTCTACGATATCGGCTCACAGGACGGAACCGACTATCTGGTGATGGAGTTTCTCGAAGGCGAGACGCTGGCGGAGAGATTGCGCAAAGGCGCAATGCCACTTAACGAAGTCCTCAAGATTGCAATCGCCATTGCGGAGGCGCTTACTGTTGCGCATCGGCAAGGGATTGTGCACCGCGATCTTAAGCCGGGCAATATCATGCTTACACGGGCAGGCGCCAAGCTGATGGATTTCGGTTTGGCGAAGGCCACGAGCCCGAGCCTGGGCGTCTCAGGATCCAGCGCGCCTCTGTTGTCCGGAGCCCGCACGATGAGCGAGGCCAGTCCGATGTCTCCGCTGACGACGGCGGGTGCAATCATCGGGACCATCCAATATATGGCCCCGGAACAACTGGAGGGCAAAGAGGCCGACTCTCGATCGGACCTCTTTGCACTGGGCGTGATTCTTTACGAAATGGTGACTGGCAACCGGCCGTTCGCGGGCCGGAGCCAGATCAGCGTTGCCAGTGCCATCCTTGAAAAAGAACCTGAGCCAATTACCGCGACTCATCCTCTCGCGCCACCTGTGTTCGAGCAAGTCGTAGCAACCTGCCTGGCCAAGAATCCTGACGACCGGTTCCAGAGTGCGCATGACCTGAGTCTCCAACTGAAGTGGATTGCGGGAGGCAAAACCCCAACTGTCAAGCCCGCAGAGTTCGGACGAACAAAGCGGGAAAGCATCCTCGCGGTCGTGGCAGGCACGCTGGCACTCCTACTGATCGCATCCGTGATCCTGTGGCGCACCAGCCGCCCTGCTACACAGACCGCATATTTTTCTGCGCCGCTCGGGTTCTCGGCTAGAGACGTGGCAGTCTCGCCCAATGGCCACACTGTCGCCGTTGTTGGCCGGGATTCCGAGCGAAAAAACCTTTTGTGGATCTACGAGCCCGGCGCTGCGCAGGCGAAGGCAATTCCCAACACCGAGGGAGCTAATTTTCCGTTCTGGTCTCCCGACGGCAAGTCGCTTGGATTTTTTGCAGACGGAAGATTGAAGAGGCTGGATTTATCAGGCGGGCCCGTGCAAACGCTCTGCGACGCTCCGACCGGCCGCGGCGGCGCATGGAACAGGGACGGAGTCATCATCTTTACTCCCAGCGGACAGTTGGGATTTGGCCTGTATCGAATCGCCGCTTCCGGAGGTACGCCAACACAAATCACATTTCCAGACAGAGAGCACGCGGAAGACAGTCACCGCTGGCCCGTTTTTCTGCCTGACGGAAACCACTTTCTATATTTGGCTATGGACCTTTCCGGCCGGAGCACTCTCTCTTCCATTTATGTGGGTGCC
>JBEKXC010000215.1:0-7325 GCA_049512435.1 Terriglobales bacterium
GAAACCGGCGACGGCCAAGCCAGGTCCGACCGGGCCAGTGCAGTTTCTGAAAGGCAAGATCGTGAGCAGTGATTGTTCAAAACCTCCCGAAGCTACGGTTACGATTCTGAGCGGCATGACGACTTACAAGATGCACGCTGCGGATTACAAATCGTTGGTTGTGATCGGGGAAGACCAGTTTTCCTGCGAATGGAAGAACCGCCTCGTGTCGGTGAACTATCGGGCGCTGGGGAAAAACCAGGGCGAATTGGTGTCGATTGAAGTGCGGTAAGCGTCCATCTTCTAATCAAAGATCCTCTGTACTTCCAGATCATGGCGGTGGACCAAGTCCAGAGCCCGCATCTGGAAACGTTTGAATGTCCCTCCGGGGCCGACTGCCCATCCGATGCTGTTGGACGTGATCGCGGCTGCATTGAGATTCAGAGTGTCTGCAAACTTCCAGTTAGCGCCATAGTCGAGGCTGACATCTTCACCATTGGGCCCTACTGCAAAAGCGGTGCCGGATGATATGCAAACAGAGGAACGATAACCTCCAGGCTGCTGATCCGCTAAACGCCACGTCTTTCCGCGGTCGTTGGAGTAGGCGGCAGCACGCTCAGCGCGCTCGGGATTCTTGTAGTCCCCTCCCACTACAACGACGTAGCGGCCATGGCAGGCGACGCTGAAAATTCCGCTGGAAGCGTTGCCGCTGGCCATGGGAGTTTCAACCGCAGTCCAGGACCGTCCGCGATCAGCCGAGTGAAAGACGCGAGCTGCGGGGCCGCCGGTGCCGAAATAAGTATCGTTCTTGCACAGTGCGATGGAGGTTCCGCTGGCGGCGAACGCACCTTCGGTCGGAAGCGCTGCTGGCATTTTGTCGCGCGGCAGTTCCTCCCAATGTCGGCCGTCGTTAGTCGTCAGGATCAGGAACTTGCCATCGACCGGATCGCTCAACGCGAAACAGTGGGTCCTGGAATCGCAGGCGAGCGAGTCGAGAAAGAAGCCAGGAAGTTTGCCGGTGTACTGAAGCGTCCATGATTTGCCGCCGTCTGTAGTCTTGTAGATACGGGATCGGCCGCCATCGCCGCTCGACATCAAATAAGCTGTGCCAGCGCCGAAGGCCTCGATATCGCGGAAGTCAAGATCAGCTCCTCCATCGACTTTGAGTTGCTCCCATGAATTACCTTCGTCGCGAGAACGCAAAACGATCCCATTCGCGCCCGAAACCCACACGACGGTTCTTCCGGAGTTCGTGTGGCTGACGCTAATCCCCCGCAAATTGGAGTCGAAGCCCGTGGTCTGAACGGATGATCCCTGCGCTGAAGTGAACAGACTGAGGGCCGAGACCACCGCGACGACGCTCCAGATTACGGCCAGCTCGCGCATCGAGAGATTGTAGAACAGTCGTCGCGATGAAACGCGCCCGCGCGACGGATAAGAGATAGAAGATAAAATATAAAATATAAAATGTGAGTGTGGGGGGAATCCGATGGAGAATCCACTCAGGCTGAAACGCATTCATCACGTCGAATTCTTTGTCGGCAACGCCCGGCAGTCGGCTTACTTTTACCGCAAAGGATTCGGCTTTTCCCAGGTCGCTTACCGCGGACTGGAGACCGGCCAGCGCCAGCGCGCTTCTTATGCGATGAGTCAGGGCAAGGCGAACTTCATCTTGACTACACCTCTGACGCCCGACGACTTGGCCGCGGATCACATCCGCAAGCATGGCGATGGCGTACGTGATATCGCATTGGAAGTGGATGACGCGGATCAGGCGTTTGCCGAAGCCCTCCGGCGCGGGGCGCAGCCAGCCGAGGAACCGCATGACGTGAGGGATGAACATGGCGCCATTCGCCGGGCCGCGGTCCGCACTTATGGCGATACGATCCACTCGCTGATCTCTTATAAGGATTACGAAGGGCCGTTTCTGCCAGGGTTCATGGCAGCGCCGCTCGCCGGGGACGATTGTGGCATTCTGCGCATCGACCACATCGTGGGAAATGTGGAACTCGGCAAGATGCAGTACTGGGCGGATTACTACACACGAGTTTTCGGCTTCCATCGTTACATCACGTTCGACGACAAGGATATTTCAACCGAGTACAGCGCGCTGATGAGCATCGTGATGTCCGACGATTCGCATTCGGTCAAATTTCCAATCAATGAACCGGCGACGGCGCGCAACAAGAGTCAGATTCAGGAATATATCGAAGCCTACGGGGGAGCAGGGGCGCAGCACATTGCGCTGCAGTGCAAGGACGTCATGTTTACGGTAGGGAAACTGCAGAGCAATGGGCTCGATTTTCTTCGCGTGCCTGACGCGTATTATGACGTGCTGACGTCGCGGGTCGGGCCGCTGGAGGAATCGCTGGCGGAGTTGCGCTCGCTCGGTATACTGGTGGACCGCGACGAAGAAGGCTACCTGTTGCAGATTTTTTCGAAGCCAGTAGAGGATCGGCCGACCGTGTTCTTCGAAGTCATCCAGCGCAAGGGCAGCCGCGGATTTGGCAAAGGAAATTTCAAGGCGTTATTTGAATCGATCGAAATGGAACAGGCGCGGCGGGGGAATCTATAGGCATGCCCAACGCAAGAACAACTAATGCAAAGACGACCGACGCAAAAGCGAAGACACCAGAGAAGCCTCAGCTGAATTATCAGTCCGGATTCGGCAATGAGTTCGCCAGCGAGGCGGTGGAGGGCGTATTGCCACGCGGGCAGAATTCTCCGCAGAAGGTCGCGCATGGGTTATACGCGGAGCAACTGAGCGGCACGGCATTCACTGCGCCACGCGCGGTCAATCGCAGGACTTGGCTGTACCGCATGCGTCCGTCGGTGGCGCACAAACCATTCCAACCGATCGAACCGGGAAGGCTGCGCAGCGCGCCGTTCGACGAGGTGCCGACGCCGCCGAACCAGTTGCGTTGGACTCCGATTCCAATTCCCGCTTCCTCACAGCCGACTGATTTCGTCGATGGGCTGATTACCATGGCGGGCAACGGCAATACCCACACACATACGGGCGTTGCGATTCACATCTACGTCGCTAACGTCTCGATGACGGATCGATTTTTCTACAACGCCGATGGAGAGATGTTGATCGTGCCGCAAAAAGGACGACTGCGGCTGCGCACGGAAATGGGCGTTCTCGAAGCCGGTCCCGGCGAGATTGCAGTACTTCAACGGGGAATTCGTTTCCGCGTCGAACTTTTGGAAAAAGAAGCTCGCGGTTACATCTGCGAGAACTATGGCGCGCTGCTCCGTCTGCCCGATTTGGGACCAATCGGCGCGAATGGATTGGCGAATCCGCGCGACTTTCTGGCTCCGGTAGCTGCGTTTGAAGATCGAGAAGGCGATTATCGGATTGTGACCAAGTTTCAGGGTAGGCTCTGGGCGGCGGCGATCGACCACTCGCCGCTGAACGTGGTCGCGTGGCACGGGAACTACGTGCCCTACAAATACGATCTGGCGAATTTCAATTGCATTAACACAGTGACTTTCGACCATCCCGACCCTTCGATTTACACCGTGCTGACTTCGCCTTCCGAGATTCAGGGAACCGCTAATGTTGACTTCGTAATTTTTCCGCCGCGATGGGTGGTATCGGAGCATACGTTTCGTCCACCGTGGTTTCATCGCAATTTCATGAACGAGTTCATGGGGCTGATCCGTGGTGAGTATGACGCCAAGGCGGAAGGATTCGTGCCCGGCGGCGCCAGTCTGCACAATTGCATGGCTGGGCACGGGCCCGACACGGAGACGTTTGAGAAAGCGAGCAAGGCCGAACTGAAGCCGGTCTATCTCGGCGACACCATGGCGTTCATGTTCGAGACTCGCTTCGTGTGCCAGCCAACGAAGTTTGCGCTCGAGACTTCACAGCTTGATCATCAGTACTTCGAGTGCTGGCAGGGATTGCGTAAGAAGTTCAAGAGGTCGGGCGGCTAGGGAATTTCACAAACACATATTTGGCTTGTCATCCTGATCGAACCGGGGTCCCCGGGAGGCCCGGTTTTAGCCTGCTGGGGTGGGGGAGCGAAGGACCTGTGCAGTTTTCCGCTGCCGCCGGAATGTATAGGTCCTCCACTCGATGACAATTCAAAAGAGGCGATGTAATTGCAGACTGTCCAGGCAGTGCGAAAATCCGCGGACGCGATGGACACTTCAGGCGTTTTGCTGCGCGACTTGATCGACTATGCGGGATTGTTTCCTCCCGCATCGCTTGCCATGACGCCAGCAGTGGCTAACTACGACGCATATTCGCGGTCGGAATGGAACTGGATTCTTGGGCGTTTCATCGTTCCAGTCTCGCGGCTAGGGGAGTTCGAAGAAGCGTTGGCTGGATTGCCGACCGCAACGCCGGGAATTGGTTTCACGAACTGGCGGCTGTCTGTTCTTCTCGGCTCCGATCCGTCGGCGGATGTTGCTCGCATTCGCGAATTCAATGCTCGAATTGCGCGCTCCGGTTCCGGCAGAATGGCAGTCGTAGAATCGGTTGAGGTGAAGGTTGCGAGTGCTGAAGAGATCACGCTACTGTCCGAAATCATTCCGGCAGAGCTCGTGACCTACTTCGAAGTTCCGCTCTCGAGTTGCAGCAATTGCCTTGCGGCGGTGGCCGGATGCGGGCGCAGAGCCAAGATCCGGACGGGCGGCGAGACGGCCGATAAGTTTCCCGTTCCCGCGAACGTGATCGAATTTATTCGTCGGTGTGCGGCGGCCAATGTGCCTTTCAAGGCGACGGCGGGATTGCACCATCCACTGCGCTCGATACACCGGTTCACGTATCAACCCGAGAGTGCGTCCGGAATCATGCACGGTTTCGTAAATTTGTTTCTGGCAGCGGCGTTCTCACGCGCGGGGATGGAAAGCGATCTTGCCGTTCAATTGCTCGAGGAGCAATCGGCGGAAGCGTTTCAATTTGATTTGAATGGAGTCGGCTGGAGGCAGTGTCGGCTCAGCCGAGATGAAATCGCCGCAGCACGCCGGAGCTTCGCGGTTTCGTTCGGGTCGTGCTCGTTCACGGAGCCCATCGACGACTTGCGATCTCTGCATCTGCTATGAAACCCATTCTCGACGAGACCCACGATTCGACGGTGCAGAGTTGGATTGAGTCCGCCAACGTTGCGGGCACGGATTTTCCCATTCAGAATCTGCCCTTCGGCGTTTTTCGGCGGCGTGGTACGGGCGGTGAGGCGAGAGTGGGGGTTGCGATCGGAGACCGCATTCTTGACCTCGCCGGCTTGCAATGTGAAGGCTTGCGGGCGGAGGAGAGCGTCCGGCTCGCGACGATGGCTTGCACATCTGGTTCGCTGAATCTGCTGATGGCGCTCGGAGCCGGTCCGCGACGCGCTTTGCGCCGGAGTGTTCATACCATTTTGCGTCAGGATGCGCCCGCCTCCGATCGGCAGGCTGTTTCGCGCCATCTCGTCGCGCAGGCTGATGTTGACATGCTTCTTCCCGCGGTCGTCGGCGACTACACCGATTTCTACGCTTCGATTTTCCATGCCACCAACGTCGGAAAATTGTTTCGCCCTGACAATCCGCTGCTGCCGAATTACAAGTACGTCCCGATTGGCTATCACGGGCGGGCGTCGTCGCTGGTTCCCACAGGAACCCAAATCCGGCGTCCCTGCGGCCAGACGCGCGATGGCGAGTCCGATCCCAAGTTCGGGCCGACCAAAGCGCTGGATTACGAACTCGAAGTTGGTTTTTTCGTGAGCGCCGGAAATTCGTTGGGAGAAGCCATTCCCATCGCCGAAGCGGAAGATCATATTTTCGGAATCTGCCTGCTGAATGACTGGTCGGCGCGCGACATTCAGGCTTGGGAATATCAGCCGCTAGGGCCTTTTCTGGCGAAGAGTTTCGCGACCACGCTCTCAACGTGGGTGGTCACGATGGAAGCCCTCGCTCCCTTTCGCGCGGCCGCCTTTGCGCGCGCCGAAGGCGATCCGGCGCCATTGCCTTACCTTCTTGACCAGAGCGATCAGGATCAGGGCGGTCTCGACTTGTGGCTCGAAGTTTCGGTGTCGTCGGTAGGGATGCGCGCAGTCGGCATCGCTCCGGCGGTGTTGGGCCGCAGCAATTTTTGCGACATGTACTGGACCATGGCGCAGATGCTGACCCATCACGCGAGCAATGGCTGCAATCTGCGCACTGGTGATTTGTTGGCCAGCGGAACTGTATCCAGCGCCGATAAGACCGGGCGCGGATGCCTGTTGGAACTCACCTCGCGCGGCAAGGATCCGGTTACACTGCCGACAGGCGAGCAGAGGAAATTTCTGGAAGATGGAGACGAAGTCATCCTCCAGGGATTCTGCGAACGCGACGGGTTTCGCCGCATCGGGCTGGGCAGCTGCAGCGGGGTGATTCTGCCTGCTTTGGCGATCCAGGAATAATCTATAGTATGAATAATCTATAGTATGTAGATGGACAATATAGTATACTAAGCCGTATTCGAGTGAGGGCCGCTTGGGTCAAGGCCCCATTGCCAGGAGGTACCAGTGCCGAAATACGTGATTGAGCGTGAGATTCCTGGAGCGGGCAAATTGACCGCTCAGCAACTGAAGGTCATTTCGCAGGCTTCCTGCGGCATTGTGCAGACGCTCGGGCCGCAGATTCAATGGGTTCAAAGTTATGTGGCGGAAGACAAGATGTACTGCGTCTACATCGCTCCCAATCCCGAGCTTATTCGCGAGCATGCCCGGCGCGGCCAATTCCCGGCGAACCGCATTGCGGAAGTGCGATCGGTGATCGACCCCACAACGGCCGAACCCGCGCTGTCGCGCTCCTAGCGCGGGTCTGGTTGAAGGCAATCGGCCGTAGCCTGACCCTTGAAAACCGGCCCAAAACTGACTTTGTCACATACAAAGCCCGGCCTCTTCGCCGTCGAGCGGCGGCTGGATGAGATGCACTCACCCTTTAACGAGGCCGGGCCGCCAATTTGCGGTATTCAGTTTTATTCCTCCTAATGCTTAGATGGTAGACTGCCGGAGCGCCGTTGTCTGTGAGTTTTGGCACCATGCAAGGTGATGTCGTCGAGACATCCTCTAAAAGGAACGCGCTCCAAAACGAACGTCCTGTTTCGAGATACGATGTTGACGCTCATTCATTCTGAAAATCTCGAATACAAAGAACTTACGAAGGCCGCTGCTTAACCGTAACCTGCACGACCTTCAGAACTTTTAATGGCTCTTTCGACCAAAGGTAAACATATAGCGGGCTATCTTCACTTACAGCCGTACCGCCAAATTTAACGTAAGCTATTTTATTATTCTCTAACGCGATTCCCGATGTAGGAGTAAACAACGCCATCGCATTACGGCCAAAATCAAACTTGACTTCGGGTGCAAGTG